>JAKAOQ010000023.1 GCA_021812105.1 Microcaldota archaeon
ACTTGCCAACGGCATACCTGTAGAAATCGGTCCTTGGGTTTGCAGACCTGTCCATATATTCTACTGAAAAACGCGGCGCTGAATTTATCGTATCTTTTTCCATAGAAACATCGTTTGCCTTTGTCGTGCTTTTTTGGTCAGACACTCCCTCACAAAGTAATCTTGGCTGCAACATTTATTATGTTTGCTGATGATTCCAGCCTTGCACGCTTTTGCAACATTTATATTTATTGGTTATTCTATCATATCACGATACGATGAGAATCGCGTTTGTCGCTGATGTCGCGTACCCGTGGATAAACGGGGGCATGGAGCGAATGCAGTACCTCGAGGCAAAGGAGCTCGCCAGGAAGCACGATGTGCACTTTTTCTGCATCAGATGGGAATCGATGAAGAGCGAATTTAAGTATGACGGAATCACCTACCACGCCTTCCCCGCGTGGAAGCATTCCAAACTGTACAAAAAAGGGAGGAGAAGCATAAGGGAGGCGCTGCTATTCGCGATCGGCCTTGTCAGAATATTCAGGTACAGATTTGACATGGTCGAGGTGCACATGTTTCCAATAATGCACCTGCCCGTAGTCAAAGCGTACTGCAGACTTACAGGGTGCAAACTGCTCATGGAGGTTGCGGAGGTATGGGACAAGCAGTACTGGCAGGGCTATCTCGGGAAGGTGAAGGGCTCGATAGGGTACGCCTATCAGAGGTATGCGATAAATGGAGCGGATTTTTACATATCCAACCCGCAACTGCAGGGCAAAATGCGAAAATACGGGGTCAGCTCTGACAGGATAAAGGTGTTTACCCCGTCAGTAGATGGGAGGGAGATAGACAGGATAAAGGCAGTAAGGAGGCGAAAAAGGATCATTATAGTAGCGAGGCTCATAAAAGAGAAAAGGATCGACAAGTGGCTTAAGATATTCAAGAAGGTGAAGGAGAAGGTTCCTGATGTGGAGGGTATGATAGTAGGCAGGGGCCCGGAAAGGGAGACTCTGGAAGGCATGATACGTGAAATGGGGCTGGGCGACAGCGTTGTGCTGCGCGACATTTATTATGATATAAAGGAGATGTACAAGGCCGTAAAGAGCTCTTCGATGCTGCTCCACATGAGCGAGAGGGAGGGGTTGAGCCTCATAACCATAGAGAGCCTTGCACTAGGAACACCGGTTGTACTCCCAAGCTACACGCCGATACCTGGGGAGCTCAAGAGCATGTGCGTAGTGGAGGATGAGAAGGATATACCAAAGAAGATAGTAGAGATACTCAACAGCAGGAATCCAAGGTCGTACATAAAAAACAGTGAAAAGCTTAAGGAGTTCATGCTTTCCAGCACCAGCGAGTTCTACGAACAGCTGTTTGAGAAGCTGAATGGCGGATCACGAGACTCCGGATCCGTGAAGCATTGAAATGGCAGCGCCTCTATTGCTCTGCAGGATGTTCTCCGACTCTGATGGGTCGGATTCCAGGTCGTAGAGCTCATCTGGGCGCCTGCCGAAGTAGTGCATCAGCTTGAGCCTGCCTTCGTAGACAGCAGTAACCCGCGTGTTGTACTTCTGCTTTGCTTTGTATATCATATTCGCGCTTTTTGAGCGGCCCTTCAGCATCGTGAGAAGCGTATGGTCCCAGCCTTCGCTTATGCCCGCGTGCTCGCTGAGCACGTACCTGCGTTTCCTCATGTTGCCGTTGAGCCTGTCCTCCTTTCCGGTAGCTATGTTCATTATCGCTTCGTGAAGCGAGAGTAGGCTTACAGGATTTTCCACAACATCTCCGGCCCCTACGGGCTCGCCGTTCTCGAAGTTTGTGCTCACCAGGGGCACTTCTACCTCCTCCCTGTAGGGGAACATGGAGTGGTAGAGCTGTCCGTGCTCTCCGAAAAGCTGGCCGTGATCCGAAGTCATTATGACGGTAGCGTCATCTAGGACCCCGTGTTTTTTCAGCATCTTCAGAACGTTGCTAACCCCTCCGTCAAGGTAACCGATTCTGCGCACGTAAGCATCGTGCAATTTTTTCTTCACGTAATCGTCCAGGTCCTCTATCCCGCTCATGTAGAGCCACTTGTCCTGCACTACATCGTCTCCCTTGACCGGATAGTTTTCGTGCGCCTCTATGTAGTTTATGAATATGAAGTTTGGCATGTAGGCGTTGCCCTGATTGAGGTACTTCTCCAGGGTGTGGTACGTGTCATTGACGCCGCGGTCCAGCTTGTAAGTGCCATCGGCGTTGGCCACGCTCCTGTCAAGCTTTTTCCTAAGGCTTATGTAGGCCTTGTCGAACAGGGGCCCGGGTATCAATCGTCCTACAGTATTGCTCACGCTAAAGAGCCGCTCCCTGGTTTCAACGCCCCCCTTCAGTACGAACGAGACTCTGTCAGCAAGCTTGCTGTTGTACTTGATGTTCGACTGAAGCCAGATATCGTACACCTTGTCAAATCCGAGCGCCAAGTTGGTAAAACTCGTAAGGAAAGGGTTGTTCGAGAACAGGGCAGAATAATACCCGTATCTGGAGAGTTTTCGCGCGAGAGTTTCGTCGTTTCCGTTCAGAAACTTTGTCCTTACGAACCACGGCTCTATCTTCGTTCCTTTTTTGAAGAAGTTCTGCGAAACGTTCTTTATGCTTGATACTTTCTTGTTCATGAACAGCGAGGCGTGAGACGGTGCGGTCCACGTTCCTGGTGATATCGCCTTTTTGTAAACCGTGGAGTGGCGTGATAGTCCGCGCAGCGTGTGGACCGATGAGGCTCCGTACACATCGGCGGCCCTCACGGTATCGAGGAGCAGCACGATTATGTTTTTATTTCTGCGCCTGGTATTATCTTTGCGCATTTAGACCGAATCCAAAGCGCAGAAACTATATATATCTGTTTTGTAGAAACGATTTCAACCTGCAGTGAAACCGTGATGAAACCGTATGGCTGATAGTAATGGATATTTGTATTCTGAATCCCTTCTTCTATCCGTATAACGGAGGCACGGAAAAGGTTCTGCTCGAAATATACAAGAGACTCGCGAAGAAGCACAACATAACGGTGCTTTCTGCTGCATTTCCCGGTTCAGGGGGCGATACAGAAAAATTTGGGATAAGGATAGTAAGGCTGAAATCCAGATACATAAATCTGCCGGGCCTTCCGTTGCCGTGGCCGCTGATGGAGGGGCTCAACGACGCCGTAGCGAGAGTGGATGCGGACGTTTATCACATCAACAATAGGTACCTCTATTATCCTGGGGCTCTTGGAGCGATAAAAAGCACAGGTGCAAGGCTGTTGTTAACGCTTCACAACGCATTGCCGAAGGGCATCGACCCGCTCACTGACGCGGGCGGCCTCCTCTACGACTTGATATGGGGGAGAGAGGTGATGAGAAGAGCGGACAGGATAGTTGGCATAACCAAGAGCGTACTGAATACGACAGTGCCTAAGCAGATGTCTTACAAATCAAAGGTCATATACAACGGCGTTGACGCGGAGCGTTTCAAAAGTAGGAACGGTAACAGCAGGGTAAAAAAGTTGAGGGAAGACATAGGAGGTGAGGAGATAATACTTAACGTGGCCAGGTTCACGGGGCAGAAAGGGCAGACATACCTTCTGCGCGCCTTTTCGGAAATTGCGAAAGAGCGCAATAGGGCGAAGCTCGTTATGATAGGCAATGGGCCCCTCAAGAAGCGCCTTAGGAGGGAGACGGAAAGACTCGGTATAGGTAGAAACGTGCTTATGCTGAGCGATGTTAAAGAGGAAGCGCTGCCGCTTTACTACGACTCCGCCGACGCGTTCGCCCTCCCGTCGCTTTACGAGCCCGCATCCCTGGCGCTGCTGGAAGCCCTATCGAGCGGTGTTCCGACAGTTGCTTCAAAAGTAGGGGGCATACCGGAAATGATGAAGGACTGCGGTCTGTACAGCAGACCAAGGGACCATAAAAGCATACAAAAAGCGATAGAGACGCTTCTTTCGGAAAGGGATCTTTCGCGCAGGCTGTCTGAGAGCGGAAGGAGGCTTATGAGGAGGGAGCACGACTGGGACAGAATTGCAAATGAATATGAAGCTTTGTTACTAAAGTTAGCAGAATAGGTTGAAGGTTTGTTTACGATCAAAGAATGAGATAATGGCAAAATCTGTTTGGGGAAGCTTGAGCAGCAAAAAGAAGGTGAGCAGGGAGGAATACCTTAAGATGGTACGCAGGGTAAGGTATTTCATCACGCTTGGATTCGGCATGAGCCTTGCCGTGTTTGTCGCGATAGCGCTTTTTGGTGGTATATACAGAGTCTTCGACATTTTCATAACTTCAAAACTTTACATATACGCTATTGCGTTCGTGGCCGTGTTCGCAGGGTATATGGTGCGTTTCCAGAAGTGGAACTATCTCTTGAAGAAGCTCGGCATACACGTAAGGCTCAAGGAGAACATGATCACGTACCTGTCTCTTTACTCCATGAACATAACTCCGGGCAGGATTGGCAGGGTGATATCTGCATACACCGTGAGCAGGATAACAGGGGTTAAGACTTCCAAGATAGTACCCGCGGTGATGATGGATATATTCACTGATTTCGTCGGGTTTGCCATATTCGCCCTTATTTTCGGAGTTTTATTTCACAGGTTCATTGTATACATACTGACCGCTGACATAGTGCTTCTGCTTCCGTTCCTGTTCATAACGCACGACTGGTTCTACAAAAGGATCAAAAAGTTCCTGAAGAGGTTCAAGAAGAACGGCTACTTCGGGTTGTTCAGCGTGTATGGCGATGAGTATTTCTCGGCGCAGAGCAGCCTGAATACTTTAAGGACGTACATCGTATCGCTTGCCATCACGCTGCCTGCCGATTTCTTGAGCGCGTGCGCCCTGTTCATAACGCTGTATTCTCTCGGGGTTACTGCGCCGTTCAGCGGAACGATGTTCGTTTACGCCTCTTCGTACCTGTTCGGGATGGTATCGGGGTTGCCCGGAGGCATAGGTGTAAACGACGCCAGCCTCGTAGCCATGATCGGGGGAGTATTCGGGTTGAATAGTATAGTAAGCTCAGCCGCAACGATAATGACAAGAGTTGCAACGCTCTGGTTTGGAGTTGCAGTGGGCACCGTGTTTCTAATATACAGCATGAGGTATTGGGAGAAAAAGAGAATAAGGAAAAGAAGCAAAAAAAGGTAGTATCAGCTCTCTTCCACTTCCCCAGAATCGTCTGAAGACCCATCAGAATCGTAATGCTCTGATTCCGGGAGTTCTTCTTCTGCACCGCCCTTCTCCTTTACGGATATCTTTCCGAACTTTCCTGTAGAGAGCTGAGGAGTGCCCCTGAACTCGTTAACGTAACCGTTAGATATCTCTATTGTATCGCCTACAGAAACGGTGTTTATGTCGTTGCCCCAGAGCGACATCTTTATGGTTCCGCTTGAGTCCTTCAAAACGACATCCGCCACGCTCAGCCTCTTGCCGTACTTGGTTATGACCTCGCGCGGTTCGCTCTTTTCCATTACCTTGGCAACAACGCTGACGTTGCTTGCTCCTGCCTTCAGTTCATTTATTTTCATATAATGCGCCATGACTAGTCAAGTATATAGACTGCTTAGTCCTATATTTAATACTCAAAAAGTTATTTAATAGTGCTGTTGGAGTTCCGCTTCTTTTTTATACCCGACAGGACCGTCGAAGCGGTGTGCCCTGCGAGCTCGAACAGAAGCTCTTCGTTGTCTCCCGATGCCGCGATTACGTTCTTTTTGGCGTGGCACTTCTCGCATTCGTAAGCTATGATGAAGCTTTTCCTGTTGTGGTAAACGCCTACGGGACGCATTAGGCCGCCGCAGCTTGAAGCCCTGTCACCGGGGTTTACGTCAACGTGCTTGCTGTATAGGCAGTTAGGGCAGTGATCGGTGTATCCCCGCCCCTTCACCAATGCGCCGCAGTGCTCGCACACAAAGTCTTCTATGCGCCTCTGAAACTTCCTGCTCGATCGCGTAAAATTACCTAGTTGATATGCTGGGCAACATTATTATTTTGTTGCGCTGCCGCTGCACCATCGGACAACTCCATTATTGCGCTCTTTACGGCTCCCGGGCGGTACGGCACTACCTTAACGTTATCGCGCTCGAAGTAGTTCTTGTAGAAAGCGTATGCGTTCTCGTTTACCGCTATCAGGACTGCGTAGAACTCCCTGGACCTGCGGTCTATCATGTTTGCAGTCGACTTTATCGATTTCTTCCCGGTTTCGTACTCTACTGCTATCTTCCTGCCTTGGAGAAACGCGATCAGGTCTGGACCGGAAGAGTTGTCTACGATTATCGAGCGTATCCCTTCAGAGTCGAGCTCCTCGAATATCTTCCTCACGCTGACCTCGTGCTCTATGCTCAGCGATCCGTTCCTCTCCATTACCCATTTTTCTGAATTCCCGTCGCTGCCTATCTCGAGTTTCTGAGCGTTCGTGTAATCGCCCGCGCGCCATTCGTCTACCTTTACGGGCTTCCTGGCCGAAATTGGCTGGACCGGACCGTGTGGCGGTGATGCCCTGAAAGCCTGCGCGCCGGACGTGGCTATCACGCACGGCTCTCTCAGCGAATAGCTCATGACCATCGCCTCGTTACGCCTCAGTCTGCGCAGCATCTTCCTTACCTCGTCGGCCCTCTCCTGTATACCTGAGGACAACAGGCTCGTCAGATAGTTTATCTCCTGCGGTTCACGCGGATAGAACGTTATGAACGTAGAGGCGTTCGCTATTATTTCCTTTGGCAGCCTGCTCGCCATGTGCGTAGCTATTATCGTTCCGACTCCGTACTTCCTTCCCTCCTCGACGAGCTTTTTGAGTATCTGGGAATCGGAATCGTTTATTATGAACTGGGCTTCGTCTATAACTACGTAGAGGCTGATTCCGTTCTCCTTCTCGCGCGCCTTCATGCTGATGTATAGCCGTCGCAGGAGCTCGTTTATGTAGATGATCTGCGCCTCCTCGCTCCTCAGGCCTGCGAGCGAGAACGAGGATACGCCGGAGGTTATATCAGATATCTCGAAGCTCTCGCCGCGAGCCGACTGCGAGGCGAGGGATGAAAGCTTGCTGCGCATATGGGTAAGGCTGTTTTTCTCTGACACGCTTTTTGAGTTCCTTATGAACACGCCCATCTCGAGCAGCACGTCGTTCAGCGTAGGCGTCTTGGGTATCTGCGTGTCCTCCCTCCCCATAGCACCGCATTTCCTGTACGAATACCACATGCACTCTCCGAGTTTTACCGATTGTATGTAGCCCAAAGAGTACACTTTCCGGAATAGCGCGGTCAGTTCGGATATCCTTTCTCCAACGCTGCTGCCCTCCAGCGAGAAAATGTTGAGGCCCGACTCCGAGGCGTTAATGGCGCGCCCTCCCAAAGAGACCACGAGCGATTCGTGCTCGTTGTGGGCGTCGAAGATCACGGCTGGCTTCCCCGAACTGCTTATATCGGCTACCATACGCCTCAGGAGTGTGCTTTTCCCCTGCCCGCTCATTCCGAATACCACTATGTGAGGATTGGATTCTAGTGCTGGGATTATTGTGGCGCTGCCGCGCTTTCTCTTCCACGCGAAGCCCATGAAGGCCGATATGCGGCCGCCGGAATTCCTTAAAAGCACCTTTTGCGCCAGCACAAAACGAAACTTTCCAATATTGAAAGCTATACCTTTGCTATTCCCGAAGGAATTTTTTGACGTTAATCTGTCAATGATCGTTTCGACAACGGTAGTTATATAATTCATTTTATCACCAATTCTATCAATGCCAGGGTGGCGGAAACTGGTAACGCGCCGGTCTTGAGTTTTGTCTCAAGAGCTGATTAGTGATGCAAACAAGGCAACCGGTCCCCTCTGGGGATTTAGGGTTCAAATCCCTACCCTGGCGCTCTTGCGAGGCGAAGCTATGGACAATAAGCGTAGGAACAGGCTGCTGGCGAGATATGAGGTAGGATGGTGGATATGGCACGGCCGCAAGGATTTCGCCAAGGCTACGGATTTCATGGTGAAGGAGTACATGCTCCAGTTTGGCATACCGCGCTCTAGGGCCAGGGCCGCAGTTATGTACAGGATCAAGGCGGCGAAGATGCACGACAAAGCCGAGGAACTTGAGCGTAGCGGCCGGATAAAATCTGGTGCCGCTTACTGGAAGAAAGCGGAGCGTTTGATAGAGAGGCATTTTGAACTGCTCGATTGAGCGGCTATTCTTATATTGCTGGTAATGCCTCGACAAATCGCAGCAAGCCTTGGAGATTGCATCAAGTATGCTAACGCTTTTTATGCCTCGCCTGCCAAGTATTCAAGCGTTCTGAGTGATAGGGATATGAGACGTGTTAAGAAGAGCCAGGATCGCGTATTGGTTGGAACCACGCTTCTGATAATCGTGCTAGCCGCGTTCCTCGCCCTTTCCATTGCGTTCAACATTAGGTCTGTTGGGAACAAAGGCCCCGCAGCTGCGGCGCCCCAAGCCGTGCTCCCGTATATAGGCTCCCTTAAAAACATAAGCTATGGTTACCTGTACCAGGCTGGAGGAAAGAAGCAGATCGGTGTCGTTCCTACCGAAGTCGTAAAGTCTGTTTACGTTAATGCGTCGGAAAG
>JAKAOQ010000024.1 GCA_021812105.1 Microcaldota archaeon
ATGGTGTTGGACCCGCTTGCTGGCACGCTCAACAGCGTGTTTGCCGCGATTGCGCTCAGCTCGTTTGCGCTAGAGTAGGCGACGTTGCTGAGTGAAGACCACGAGGTGTTGCTGACTCCGAACTGGTCGACCCCGCCTATCATGTTGGCTCCGTAAACGTACATGTACGCAGATACAGTTCCTCCATTATCGTCAGTTATCGAATTGATAGTGTTTATGTTCGTTTTGGGATTTACGTTGCCAAAGTTTATCGCTGTGATGGGAAGCGTTATGGTGCACGAGGGGGCCGCTACCGCCGTCACGGTTCCGAGAATAGCAGTAGGCATGACACCGCCTGGCGGCGGTGCCCTCTGCCTGACATACTGAACGTACCATCTCGCACTCGTTCCACGATCCTGAATTTGCAGTTCTGCCCCGTTTGCAGAATAGTAAACATCAGAAGTAGAAGAGCCGGCGTCTATCGAATTATAAGGATAAACGTTTCCCATAGAGGAGTATGCTGTTGTCGGAGTGCTATATGCGTTGTAGAACTGCATGCCTAAGCTTCCCTTACCTGTAGATTCCCAAATCGTGCTTTGCGTGCCTGAAAGTTCTGTGACACCCATAGAACCCGGGGTCGACCACGAGCTCCTGGCCTGCAGGTAGCTGGCCGTGGGGAGCAGAGCACGAACGTCCAAACTCCATGCTATGCCTATGCTGCCACCTGTCAACGCTTCGCTGGCGTTAGCATACAATTCTGAAATCATATCGCTGTTGTAGGTTTGTGCCACACTAGTAACATTGAAAGTAGCCGACGTGCTAGCCTCCATAAGGAGACCATTGCTGACTGTATAGTTTGAGCTGCTTGCAGTCCACAACGTACTGTTAAGGGTAGTTCCTGCGAAGTTGTCGTAGAAGGGGAATACCTTTCTGCCGTCATCATACAGGGCGTACGAGCTGCTAGTAATATTCGGTGCTTCCCCTATTCCGCTAGTCCCAGAACTCGATAGGATATTCGTAGTTTTTGGAGCAAAGCCAAGATACAATCCGTTGAAAGCACTTGAAGCGAGGACCGAAGGATTGAGTTTCACCCATGTTGTTATGGTTCCGGAGCTATTTTTTTCTATCCACGCGGGCGCGATGGTTCCGTTGGAGTAGAAGTATTCAAAGTTTGCAAGAATGCCGTTGTAAGCTATGTACGGGCCGTACGTCGCGTTGCTCTCATATAAACTGACTTCCTGTTGGAAGTTTACCCCCGTTGCCGAAGGTTGCCCGTTCTGTATGCAAAGCTCGCTGTAGTTTGTAATCCCTGACGGTACGGTCGAAGGAGTGCCGGGAGTGCAAGTTGGCAGGGGTACAGAGAAACTGGCGGTTATTACAGTATTGCCCTCTATAGTGACAAAAGTGTTGGCCGAGTTAGTAGAAACTATGCTGGCGTTAGAGTTACTCACGCTCCAACTATTGAAAGTATCCCCAGAAGGTACGATCGCGTTTAGTGTAGTAGTTCCAATCACCTGAGCCGCCTGGCCGTTTGTATACGCAGTGCCGCCAAGGTTTATGCTACCTGTAGAAGGAATGTCATCAAGTGTTACTGTATAGGGGTGGAAGACGTACGCGGCTACAGATATTGGGGACGTGCCGCTTGTAGATAAGGTTGCGGTATAGCTGTTTGCTGCAACGGAATTGCACGTCATTATCGCCGCTTCGGCATAGGTTAGTGAAGGGCTCTGGTCAACTACGCAGCCGCTTGCAGTAGTAGTCGGCGCAGAAGAGAACAGGCTGGAGCCCGATCCGAAGCCTATAATAACGAAACTGTTGCTCGAAGCGACGCTAAAACTCAGAGTGTCTGTAGTAGATAATGTGTTTGAAACGAACACGGCCCCGTTGCCGTATATCACGTTGGCACCTATTCCTGCTATCGCCGTATAGTTCGTTGCTCCTGAAGAGATGGTAACGGTGCCCGGCTCAGATGTGGCGTGCCCCACTGCAGAAGCGTTGAGATAATTGACAGCCTTATTGCCATGGCCGGATGAAACCTCTTTGGAACTGTTGCTGTCATTCGTCCAACTAACCGAAAAACCGGGGGGCGTATTACCCGTGCTAGTCGACCATATGCCCGCAGCGTAGAAATAAGTCGGAAAACCTGATGTTAAGGCTAATGACGTAGTGCCTGTAGTTCCGGTAGTGCCACTTGTGGAGAAACCTATAGCGTAAGTAGAAAGGGAATTAGAGAGTGCCGAATAGAAGTAACTCGTGCTATTCGAACTGGTGTAAACCGTGGGCAGCATGGTCCACGCGTTGTTCTCGTACTTGAACAGACGCACATTCCCCGCGCCCAGACCAAACTGCCGCACCTGATCTATGGGTATGGAGAAGTTGTATGTAACGTTTTCTACGTATGTATCTACCGGAGTGTTAGATCCCTGCATATTTTCATTTATTACAAAATACCCCTGTGCATTGATCAACGGATTAACGTCTAGGGGCGGAGAACCTGAGTTTGCAAAACTTATGTTAAACCCCTGGATTCCCTGCCTGAATTTTATTGTGACACCGCTGATAGATAATCTCTTTACACTAAGGTGTACGTTAGTCTGCCCGCTTACGTTTACAAAATTGTTTGTGCTAGGATTGGTAATATCCTTCACTATGTACTTCTTGTATGGTGGTAATGGGGTTGTATTAACTGAAGACCCTGAGTTTGCGGAAATAGCAATCTGTCTGTTCGAGAAGTATACATCAAACGTGTTACCGGCGATCATGCTGCCATTGCTCTGATTTGGAGTGTAAATCAAGTTTGCAAAAGTAACATTTGGTATGCTGAAAGGGTAGTTGCCCGGAACTGTGCTGAACACTATCGTGTTCGGGGACAGCGCGTTACTATATACTCCGTTATAAGTTGCCGACCACGTTGCACCGGCCGGCAGTCCATTCTCGGAGAACACCGTGTTAAAGAATTGGGCGGCTACCGTTGTGGTGAGGGAAGAAGTGACCGATGTAGAAGTTGAGGTCGTAGAGGCTGAAGTAGAAACGGTCGATGTCGTGTTCTGTGAAAAATAGAGCTGCATGGTGTTGCCAGCGAATATGTACCCGTTAGAAGGTTCTGGAAAGTACGACACATTTCCGAGCTTCACGTTTGGTATGTTGAACAGATAGTTTCCGGGCAAAGTGCTGAAATCCAGACTGTTCGACGACGCTGAACTGTTGGTGATATTATCGTAAGTAGCGCTCCACGCCACATTCGTCAGAAGACCGTTCTCCGTAAAATACGTTGTTACCGTGTTAGCCGTACCATTATACTGCGGGGTATTTGTAGCGTTCGAGAAAATAACGCTAGAGGTTCCAGAGCTCGCGTATGCAAAACCCATCGTTGCTATGGACAGAACCAATAGTGCCAGTATGCTGTTATTCATTGAAGACACATTCGAACTAAAATTTAATCAGGCGTTCAGCGCGTTCTCCTGAACCTTCGTCCTACCCTATTCAACCATCCACCCTTCACGATCTTCGCGGTATCGAGCTCGGCGGAATTGACCGCGTACCTGTCAGACACGTAGCGCAGTGCCTTGCTGAACAGCGCCTTCCTGTCCAGGACTATCGCGGGTATGTGCGCCGCTATGCTCTTCGGCACTATATCGTCTTCGGGCAGGAATCCCATAATGCTGCCCTCGTATATCTCGCTTATTTCCTTGGGGTGCACCTCGTACCTTCTGTTATCAACCCTGTTCACTAACATCTTATGGTTCATTCTGTGCTTGTTGTAGAACGCCTCGAGCTTTACCGCGCTGGTGAGCGATGGTATGTCGGGGGTCGAAATTATCAGGGCCTCGTCAACGTACCCCGCCTGCTGAGCAGGCGTGAATCCCGGAGCCGAATCCAGTATTATAAACTGATAGGCGGTTGACTTGCCGAGAGTGCTGTAACCGTGCTGTATCCATTCCGGTTTTGCAAAGTACGGCGGTTCGTTCAGCGTGCCCACCATCACGTGCAATCCCGTGGCCCCGTGTACCGAAGTTGCCTGGGTCAGCGTGGCCTTTCCCGATATGAACTCCTTGGTGCCTATGTTCGCTTCGCTCATGCCGAGATGAATACCAACCGAAGGGTTTGTGGTGTCTACGTCCATGAGAAGGGTCTCGTATCCCATCCTCTGCAGCGAAATGGCCAGGTTGACCGCCACCGTCGTTTTCCCAACCCCGCCCTTGAATGAGGAAATTCTGATTATGTAGGGTTTCATGATTGCTCGCCCCTTTGCACCTGCTTTTTGATGTGAGACAGCTCCTGCGCCCTCTCCTTACTGTACCTTGCTTTGTTAAGTTTCTTATGCGTTTCTACGACTATTACTCCGACTATTATCACTCCTATAACAGCGAGCGACGGGATGACGTACTCCCCCGGTTTTAGGGTAGATGGTGAGGGGGGTATAGTTGTTGCCACACTGGTGGTGATGGGCTTCGTGTACGGCAGCGCTATCATGTTGAAGGAATAGTTCTCGCTTATGCCCTGGCCGCGCACGTAGAGCGTCATAAGATACGTCCCGCTCTGTGCGGGTCCCGCCACTCCAAACGTTGTACTGAATGCCGTGTTTGGTGCAAGCTGCAGCCTCTGCACCCCATTCGGTACGTTTACTGCGGGAGGCCCTACAAGGCTTAGCGTAACGTTGTTCTGCGATGTTCCAGTGTACAAGCCGCTGAGCGTTATCGCAGCCGATTGGTTTGTGTAAACGGTAGGTATGTTCATGTAAAGTATATTTACGGAGCCGGTCTGCGTGGTAGAAGGCACGGTCAGCGTAACCGGAGTGCTTTCAATCGCGAACAAATCTGACGCGTTTCTTACCGAATAGTAGACCGAAGAGCTCTGCCCGTTTGCAGACGGGGGCAGGCTCCACGTAAGCGTGTAGGTACCATTTCTTACCGTAACATTGCCGGGCGCTCCGTACAGGCTTATGTCGCTTTTGTTGCTTGCAACTATAGAAGGAAGGCTTATGGATATGGTTCCGTTGCGTATGCCTCTGCCTGTGGGATTGTACATGCTTATCGTCCCCTGCACGGTTTTTGAGGAGTTCTGCAGGCTGATGGTGTTGAGGAGCGAAGGACCTGACGGGTTCTGACTCTGCACAACACAGGTTACGTACTGCGTAAAGGTTGTCGGGGCGCTGCCCACTGCAGTAATGCTTTCGTTTATCGGCACTATGTAGGTTCCGGCTATGGAATCGGGCGCGGCGCTCACCAGCATGCTAACGCTCTGGCTCTGGCCCGGTAGCAGGTACATGGTCTTTGAAGAAGTAGAGACCGTACAACCAGATCCGGGGTCGGTGAAATTTACCCACACCGGCACCGAATTGTGGTTATAAACCTCTAATTGACCCAGCAGATTCTGCCCTGTCAGAAGCGAAACAAGTAGCGGGGCAGAAATGTAGGAAACATTTGCTATTACTGTAGGGGGAAGTGGTGCAGGTGGTGGCGGGGTTGTAGAAGATGATCGCGGCTGTGGGATAACATTGTACTTAGCGGTGGCCGTTTTTGAAGTCAGCGTTACGGAGTTGTAAGTTCTGTTGCCTACTGTGTACTGCGTGTGGTATGTAACGTTTTCATTCACTGTATAATTCCCGGTGTACGGAGTTATGGATGAAAGCAGCAGCGTTTTCGTTTCGTTGGAGTTTGGCCCTATCGAGCCTATCGTGTAGTTGGTATTACTCGTGAAACCGTTCGGTCCACTTACGTGAAAATGGAGTATGGTGTTGGAACTTGACGCGAGTTCACCGTTGTTGGTTATGGTTTGTGTTATGCTTACCGGCGAATAGAGAGTTACGGGGCTACCGATCGCTGTTATTGCTACGCTTACGTTCGCGGGTTTCTTGGCGCTGAACTCCAGCAACGATGTAGAATTAGCAGATTCTTTGTAATACAGGGCTGGGAATGTTACGTTGATATAGTAGTTTCCCGGAGCGAAAAGGGAGTTGCTCACAGAAACGTTGAATACCTGTTCGATGCCGCTTAGGTTATTGGCGGTTACGGACTTCCTGTATATGTAGTTGCTCTGTGATGTATTCACGTTCCATACCGTGACGCTGCCGTTTATCTCAGGTATGGTGCATCCTGCTAAAGCCTTGATCGAGTAATTGAAGCTCAGATTGGCAACCAGGGCGTACATATTCTGGGCCGTTAGGTTTATGTAAAACGGGCAGATTACGGCGACATTTGCGCCTACGTTGCCCTGCGGCGAATTCGCAAAAACCTTCGGTGCAGCCACCGCGACCAGAAACAGCATAAAGACTAGGATGGGGGCAAGAAGTGCCCAGTTGGAGTCCATAAAGTCAGTTTAATTGGGATGCATATTAATTATAATTTTGCTGATACCCGGTTCTGCGCACTGTTTATCAGGAAAGCTCGCCTACGACCGTGGCGCCGCTTGCCGCCTTGTCCCTGTCCAGCATGTAAACTGCAGCGGAGCTTATCTCCCTCAGGTTTTCGTCGTGCGTTATTATGAACACCTGCTCCACTATCTTTGGCAGCGTGTTCCCCAGCACCTCTATCAGCTTTGATATCCCCGCCCTGTCGAGGTTGTGCGTAGGTTCGTCAAGAATCAGCCACTTAAGGTTCGGCACTATTACCATAGAGAGCGCTATCCTCAGCGCGAGCGCCGTTATGCTTCTCTCCCCGCCGCTTGCAACGCTGTCTACTTCCTTCCAACCCTCTTCTCCTTCGCTTAGCGCGTTTATCTCGAGCTCGTAGTCGTCCCTCTTCGCCGACAGCCTGAGCGACGTATAGTCGCCGTACGGATACAGCTTCGGCCAGAGGCTCTGCATGATGGAGTTGACCGACTTTACGAGGTTGCTTCTCAGAAGCGTCTCGGTATCCTTCAGCGAATCCCTGAACTTGTTAAGGTCGCTGACGATCAGTTTCCTGGTTTCTATTCCAGACTTCATGGACTCGAACCTCGCGATCTCCTTGGTCTTCTCCTCTATCTGCTTATCTATACCAGCGAGATACTTCCTCTCGCCTTCTACCGTAGATTTAAGGTTGCTTAGGTCAGATATCTTCTTCGCTAGGGAATCCTGTAGGTCGTAGAGCTTTTTCTCGTCAATCTTTATTTCGGATTCTTCCTTCTTGAGCTCTCTAGTCCTCGCTTCCTCCTTGACCAGCTCATCTTCATAAGTTTTCATCCTGCTTACGTGGTCCAGACTCATCTTCGCCACGTTATAGGCGTTCTTTGACTCCTCGAGCTCTTTTTCTATGCCCTTTATCTTTGCAGCCAGTGCCTTTCTGTTACCTTCTTCCTTTTCTATCGTTCTTCCGACTTCGTCCAGATCCTTCTCCACGCTCGCGTATTCCTTTTCGTCCAACTTGTCCATCAGTTTTTCTAGCCTGCCGTACCTTTCGGTTGATTCTTTTAATCCCCTCTCTGTCTCTGTCTTCTCGCTTTCCAACCTCGCTACGTCCTTCTTCAGCTTATCGACCAGCTCCCTCCTCTCTTCTATAAGCTTCTTCCTCAGCGCATCGTCGAGCTCCCTCCTGCATATCGGGCACGTACCCATGTGCTTTTCAAGCTCCTTCATCCACTTAGTCTCCTCTTCAAGCCTGCTTCTGCTCCCGGCTGCCGATTCTGTCAGCTCCCTAAGCGCTTTGGTCTTTTCCACTACATCGCGTTCAAGCTCATCCTTCTTCGATCCAGCGAGTTCCTCGTTTATCTTCGCCTTTTCCAGGGCCCTTTTCTCCAGCACAGATTTGTCGCTCTCGAGCTTGCCCATCCTCTTCGCTACCTCTCCTTCTTCGCTCCTTAGTTTTGCGTTCTCCTCCGACAGTGTCGCAACCTTGCCCTCCAATTCCCCTATCGATCTCTTAACTCCTTCTTCGTCTATTCCCATATTCTTTATCTTCGCTATCTCGCTTCTCAGCGTGTTCGTCCTGCCGGTGAGCGCGCTTATCTGCTCATCTATCTTTTTCTTCCTGTCGTATTCCTTCTTGTACCCTTCGAGTTCGTTTTTGTCTCTTTCTACAGCCTTCTGCCCTTCGGCAGCTTTCCCCTCTGCTTCCTTTATTCCAGACTCCAGCTTTCCCCTTTCCTCTGACAGCTTCATAAGCTGTTCCCTGGACGAATCCGCGTCTACGCCCGAAAGCATCTTCTCTTCGTCTTCTATCGCGTTCCTTACGCTGTTTATCAGGCTCGTAGCGTTCTCTTCCGCTCCGGCGAATCTGTCGAGGTTCAGCATTTCGTCTATCTGCTTCTTCCTGTCGCCCTTCCTGAGCTCCAGTATGTAATCCAGTCTGTTCTGCTCCGCGTATATGGCCCTGGAAAAAGTGTCGTAGTTAAGGCCGAGTATCCTCTCTATCTCCTCGTTCACGCGCTCCGGCTGGGACTGCAGATTCTCTCCGTTCTTCTTGAGGAGCGCGCTGCTGCCCCCCCTCCTGTCTACAACTCTTTTTACCGAGTAATCGTTTCCGCCAACCGAGAACTCGAGCAGCACCTCCCCGCTCTCCATCTCCCTGGGCCTGTT
>JAKAOQ010000025.1 GCA_021812105.1 Microcaldota archaeon
AGAAAGATATATTGGAGAGCACAGAGCCGGTAATCGGGGGAGGGGACATGATAAAAAACGTAGAGAAGTACGAATCTACCTGGAACGATCTGCCGTGGAAATTCGAGGGTGGGACATCTAATATAGAAGGCGGTATAGGGCTTGGGGTCGCGGTAGACTATCTCAATTCTATCGGAATGAGTCGGGTAAGAGAGCACGAGAAGAAGATAACAAGGTACGCGCTCGGTAAACTTTTGAGTGAAAAGAACGTTTCCGTTTACGGCCCAAAACCAGATAAGATAGATGCGCGAGGAGGCGTAATATCATTTTCAATAAAGGGCATCCATCCACACGATATTGCTTCGATATTTGATACTGAGGGGATAGCAATAAGAGCCGGGCACCACTGTGCGATTCCGCTTGTAAGGGGAGTGCTCGGCGAACCTGCTCTGGCGAGGATGAGCTTCTATATATACAATAACGAAAGCGATGTAGATAGGGCGGTGGACGCCATAAGAAAGGCAAAGAAGATTTTTAAGATAAATTGATAGTGATGATGGAATATGGACTTGTTCGCCGAACAGATAATATCGCATTACGAACATCCCCATAATAAGGGGAAGCTGGTGAAGCCGAGCGCCAGCATGCACGAGTTCAATCCCACGTGCGGAGACGAACTCACCGTTTACCTGAATGTAGAGGACGGAAAGATAAAGGATGTAAAATTTGAGGGAAGCGGTTGCGCGATTAGCATGGCGAGTGCCAGCATACTTACCGATTACATAAAGGGAAGGAGCATAAAGGATTTGGAGAAAATGGGGGTAAAAGACATAGTGGACCTTTTAGGCCTGGATCCGGGTCCCGCGAGGCTTAAATGCGCAACGCTCTCACTAAGGACCGTGAAGGAAGCGCTGTTTCTTTTGGAGCACAAAAAGGTGGACGATGCAACAAAAGCGCTGTGATCATTCGAGTTTGATTTCGATGCGCTTGTTGTGTGAACCCTTGTTTTCATACTTGAATAGTGTAATTTTACCGACCTCTTTTGTATTGGATACGTGAGTACCGCCGTCCATCTGAGCGTCAAATCCTTCTATTACTATGGTACGTATTTCATTTAGTTTACTCATTAGCTCGCGACCCGGTTCCGTCCTTGAAAGGTTATCCGTAGCAAGCGCCTCTTCCTTGGTGAGCACTTTTGGGTACACGCGCACTCCCGAGTCTACCACTTTTTGCGCTCTTCCCAGAATATCCAAAACGGCCGTTTTATCCAGCCCGGGGATGTCGAAATCCACACGCGCACGATCATCGTATATCTGACCGCCGGTTATGGATCCCCGGTTTTCCTTCTCAACAACACCGTCTATTATGTGTATCGCGGTGTGCAGCCGCATGTGTATATACCTTTTGCTCCAGTCCAATTTTCCGTGAACGCCTGATCCAATACCCAACTGGTCTGCTTGTTCTAGTACGTGCAGCACCTCCTCCCCCTCCTTTCTGGTTTCTACTACTTTGTACTCTACTCCGTTAGTTTCAAGCGTACCAGTATCGAAAGGCTGTCCACCCCCTCCAGGGAAGAATGCGGTCCTGCTCAGCACCACCGTATTACCCTGTGATGCCACAACCTTTGCATCAAACTCCTTTACATAAGAATCCGAAAGATAAATCTTTTCTGTCATGTTTTCTGTCATGTTATCAACCGATATTAGAATGCCAATAAGGTGTATGCGGCAACTAATATTACCGCGGATAAGATGGCCTTGAGTGCCAGCTTCCTTTCCCCGAATATTATCCCGCCTATAATTACTGTTATCACTATGTAAATACTGTTGCGCAGAGGGTAGACTATGCTTATGCTGGTCGGCAGTGCGGCAAGATAGTAGGTAACGCGGTATAGTGTAGTCAGTATCGCGATTGTGATTATCGGTATCTTGTATTGCTTGATGTTTGATGCTATCTCTTTTAGCCCACCATACCTGAACATCATGTATATAACAAGGTTAAATGCGATAAAGTATTCTGCGATGATCATGTACGCGAAAATGTTAACCCCTATGTTGAATATGTATTTCATCAACACGGTTCCGGCTGCCATCAGTACGGAATCCAAAATAAGTATTGTAGCAAACTTGCTCCTGTGGTAACCGTCCTGTATATTCTTTCCAGTATCGAACATCATGAAGTATGAGGCTACTATGAGTACGGCTATTGCGACATACTGCAGGCCCGAAAGGCGCTCGCTGATGAAAATAAATGCGAATATTACGGTGAACATTGGAGGCAGAGAGCTGAAAAGGGGTGATGCTACGGAGATGTTGCCATGCCTGTAGGCCCTCGCGCTGAGTACGTACGTTATTGTAGATATCAGGCTTACCAGGTATATGAGCAGTAACTGGTACGCGCTTATTTTGAAATTTGCGAAAGGAAGGAACAGGAGGGAGAAGGGTAATATTATGATTGTAAAAGCGGCACTGTAAGCCGTTGCGTGTGCTGTATTAAGGACTTTCTTCTCCAGGATTGTAGAGGCCCCCATTAATATCGAGGACATCATGACGAAGTAGTACCAGGGTACCATAAACACACGGCCTAGTCAAAACGCTTTTAACATAGTTGTAGATAAACATAAAAGGCTTGCCAGTGCATTGGGAATCGTGCTTGGTACGGTGTTTGCCGTTCTAAAGCACGATATGATAAGGGGTGTTTCAATGGCCTTCGTAGACTCGCTGACTGTGATGTTGCTCGGTCTTGGACTGAGCGCAATAGTTCTAGCACTGTACTTCCTCGGCAAGGGAAGCAACAAGAAATGGACAAATGACCTTATAGTACCGGCGTTCACTCTCGGATTCTTCGATTTTATTAGCGGATTTTTGATGTCGTTCGCGTGGCCGCTGCCTGGGGCTTACAACATGCTCTTCGGAGATCCGTTGCTTATGCTCGGACTAATAATGATGGCTGGGGCATATATGCTGCACAAGAACATTAACATAAACTTTTTGTCTATATTCGGGTTCTTCCTTGGCATATACATAGCAGTCGGGGCTCTCGGTATGGTGAACTTCGGCCTTGAAAGCGGCGTGTACTTCCTTACGGCATTCCCGCTGTATGTTTTCGCTGCACTCTCGGGTGTTTTCTCGCCCTTGATATACGCAAAGGCTAAGGGAGCGGGCAGATACGGCTACTACTTCATGTTCGTCCTGCTGATAATAACCGCGCTATTTGCCCTCCTTATAGGCTATTCGGGCTTGTACGAACACCTGCAATCGCCGCCATAGTGCGATACTTTTAATTTTTCTTTTTATTTTATTTTATTTTTCGGGTATAGTTGGTATTTTTAGCACTTGCTATTCAATTATCTGTTAATTTTATTTTTATACGGGCGACATATTGACCAGTTCTAGCATAGAATGGAATGGCGAAAGCAAGAGGCAGGGCCCTTTTAGTATAAAGTCGATGAACCTCATAGAAAAGGCATTCAGAGATGTTTCAAGGGAGGAGTGGAAGGCCAGGATAGGCGACATGGATATGATGTACCTCCTGGAAGACCACGTTAGCAGCATGAAAGGTATGCTCTCAGATCTCAATTACGAGACGTACTGCGTAGACAGGCTCATAGAAAACACAGCCAAAATGGATGTTACAGAGGCGGAGAATTACGTGAATTTGGTCGAATCTATAGCCTTCTTTTATTCAAAGACACTTGGAAAGGATGTTGCCACGGCCTTAATAACCGGGCTTATAATGAGGGCGAAGGATGTGAAGGGTGTTGAGAGGTACTATAATAACATAACTTACAACCTTGGAAGAAAAATAACTGTGTATGGTAGTAGGATATCGCGCTTGGATTCGAGGCTTGAGGTACTGAATAACAAACTAAAAAAGAATAGTACAGGATTATTGCGGTTTTTCAAGAAGGAAAAGGTAAAATCCATAAAAGACAAAATAAAGGCTGTCGAGTCGAAATCCGACCGTACAAGGGAAAGATTAAAGAGTACGGCCGGCATATTGGATAAAGTAAAAAGGTAGAGAAGAGGGGGTGCGTCGGCTTTTATACCTAAGAAATGCGTAGTTGCATTCCTTGCTAGCTAAATTAGAGCTTCGGCATAGCTCTGTCGGAAATTCGATTAGCCCCGACCGGATTCGAACCGATGTTCGCGGGTCCAAAGCCCGCTGTCCTTGGCCACTGAACGACGGGGCTGTTTTTCAGTATTAATATTTTTGTATACTGTGCCCTTATATAAAAAGATTGCTTACATCCTCTATGGCGTGCTAATCTCCGTATTTGTCCTTGGAGAGAAATCGTGATAGTGCGCACTTTACTGCATCTTCAAATTCATCTACGCGTGGGTACAGACCTTTTGTAAGTATGCCAAGGGTACCGAATGTCTCTAGCTTGTCCAGCTCTTCGGATGACAGATGCCACGCTTCTGAAAGGTTCCTGATTACTGGGCGAAGCTCCTCCCCCTTCCTTAGCTTCTCCGCTACAGATTCTGGGAGCTCCATTTTTCCGCTTCCACCCATGCCTATAATTTCATTCCTGTTTATTATTGCTACCCAGCCGCCCAAGAACATTCCGTGCTTATTTTCTTCTACAGCGCCTTCAAGGCCCACCCCGTATTCTGCACCGTCCACTTTCTCAAGGGCCTGGCGTGCCCTGTTTATCGCTCCATCGATGGCCTCGTCATCCGACATTGGTTGGGGCCGCACCTTGGAGTCGGATGCTACAGGAACTACCTCTACATCGCCAAACACGCTTCCAAATACATTCTTTACTGCGTCCGCCTTTGCTTTGTTTCTTGAGCCTACTGCAACTTTCACGAAACCACTAGTATGAACGCGCAAAGTCTGCTATATATTTGGCTTCCTTGCCGCACAGTATACATTTCTTACCCTTGGCCTTTGATTGCGCGTCGAACGGCATGTTTGCTATTTTAGCTCCAGTGTCCTCCTTTATTTTCATTTCGCACTCGTGCGAACCGCACCAAGGCGCACGCGCCGCGCCCATGGACTTTTCCATTATCTCGCTGAGCTTCTTGAAGTCTTCTACTTCGTGTATGTGCGCCTCCATGTATTTCTTTGCCCTGTTATAGAGGCTGTTGTGTATCTCATCCAGCAATCGTGGCAGCACATTGTGCAGTTCCGATATCGGTATCTCTGTCTTTTCAAGCGTGTCTCGCCTCACCACAGATACCTTTCCGCTTTTTGTCTCCTTTTCGCCAAGCTCTATCCTTATCGGTACGCCTTTCAGCTCCCACTCGTTGAACTTCCATCCGGGGGAATAGGCATCGTTGTCATCTATATACGCCCTTACCTTGTTTCTTATCGAAGCGTACACTTCGTTAGCTTTTTCAAGGACAACGGCCTTGTTGCCGCTGTTGTATATCGGTATAATTACTGCTTGTATTCGCGCTATTTTTGGCGGCAGTATCATGCCGCGGTCGTCCCCGTGCACGGCTATCAGCACCCCAAGCTCCCTAGTAGATATTGCAAATGTATTCTGGTACGCGAATTTGCTGTTTCCGTCCTTGTCCAAGAACGTTATTCCAAACGCTTTTGAGAATTTTTGGCCGTCTATATGAAAATCTGGCCCTTGTATCATCCACCCGTCGGGCATTATGTGCTCTATGCTGTAAGACGCTTCGGCGCCTGCGAACTTTTCGTAGTCTGTCTTCCTTCCAGGTATGCCGGGCATCGCAATGTAATCCTTTAGCACCCTCTCGTATATGCCCAGTACTTCGTCCCTTTCTGCGTCAGCCTCTTCTTTTGTAGCGAATATGGTATGCCCTTCGTTCCACAGAAATTCCCTGCTTCTTAGAAATGGGGTCGGATGCTTGAACTCCCACCTCACTACGTTGTTCCATTGATTCATTCTGAGGGGCAGATCTCTCCAGGATTTTATCCATTTTTTGACTACTTCGTACATTATCGTCTCTGAGGTGGGACGAATCGCGAGGCGCTCGTCAAGTTTTGATTTTCCGGCGTGGGTAACCCAAGCCACCTCTGGGGAGAATCCCTCTACGTGCTCCTTTTCCTTTTCAAGAAGCTTCTCAGGTATCAACAAAGGGAAGTAGACGTTTTGTATGCCCGACTTTTTAAACTGCGTATCCACTGCGTCCCTTATGATTTCCCAGGCGAAATAACTGTCAGGTCTGAACACTATCATCCCAGAAACGGGGGAATAGTCTATGAAACCGGAATCTATCAGGACCGAAGTATACCATTCTGAAAAGTTTTCAGACTTTTTTGCTCTTTTGTCATTGGGCATTCAAACACCCTGTCTTTCAAACAATGATTTTAATATGATAGATGCATGACCTGCTTCTTTAAGCCTTCTGTATGAGTAATCTACCCATTTTTCTCCGAAGGGGATGTACACGGTCGTCTTGTGACCACGCTCCGCGATGTTTCTGAGATAACGATTGCGTACACCGTTCAACATCGCATATGTTACGTCATTTCCGTATTTGCGTTCAAGGCCTATCGCTTTTTCTATCAGGTCTGCGTCATGGGTCGCGATGGTAAACCTTTTGGAGTTCCTGAATAGGTAGAACATCAGCTTTTCATAATTACGTGTGATTTCCTCCCTACTTTTAAATGTATAATCTGACAGGGGGTATGCACCTTTGACAAGGCGAACCGTGCCCTTGGCTTTGATTATCCTATCGAGCTGCTTGCCGCTGTCAAGCAGGTAGGCTTGTATACATATTCCAATACCCCCATGCCTTGTCGCGGCGATGTATTCGCTTATAGTGTCTTCGACTACGTTATTGCCCTCCATGTCAATCCACACAAACACACCGTTCTTCTTCGCCGCATTGACAATTATGCCCAGATTATGATGGAACTCTTTTCTTCCTACCAGAAGACCAAGTTGTGTTGGTTTTACGGATATGTCAGAGTGTAATCCCCCTCTCTTGATTTCCCCAATAAGCTGTAGGTACTTGTGGATAGTATAACCTATATCATCACGGCGCTTCAGGTCTTCTCCGAGATAGTTTATTATGGAGCCCATGCCTGCATTTTTAAAACGTTTGGCGTTTCTTACGGCGTCTGCGATATCGGCACCTGCGATCCACCTTCCCGCAACAGCTTTCTCTAAAAAGCCACCGAATGTCGTAATACCGCCGTTATAGTTGATACAGATTATGTTAAATAATGCATAAATAGATATCCTGTCATACGGGTATCATGAAGAGTGTTGTGATTGCGCTGGGAGGCAACAGCGTGCTTGAAGAGGGCGAGAAGCCTACGTTTGAAACACAGTTTTCGCATGTGATGAAAGCCACTGAGAGTATTGCCAAAATGCTTTCGAAGCGTGATTTTGGATTGGTAATAACCCATGGAAACGGTCCGCAGGTAGGGGATGAACTGCTAAGAAATGAAATTGGTAAAAAGGCCATACCCCGACTACCGCTTTTTTCCATAAACGCCGAAACGCAGGCGCTTATAGGCTCTATGATAGAAGTCGCACTGCGCAACAGTTTTGTAAAATTCAGGGTGCACAAGGATATAGCCGTGGTGCTTACGCATATGGTAGTCGATAGGAAAGATCCCGCATTCCGGAAGCCAACCAAGCCAATCGGCCCTTTTTATACTGAAAGTGAACTGAAAAGGGAGTTGAGGCTTGAAAAATTTGATTATGCTGCTGAAAGAGGTGAGTACAGGAAGGTAGTTGCTTCACCCTCCCCAAGGCAGGTGCTTGAAATTGATTCCATATCGCGTCTGGTAGGTAACGGCAAGGTTGTGATAGCTGGAGGGGGCGGGGGCGTACCCGTATACCGCAAAGGTGGCAAGCTAATCGGAGTTGATGCCGTGATAGACAAAGACTACGAGGCCAGGCTTATAGCAAGCAGCATAAACGCCAGTGAGATGATCATACTCACTGACGTAGATTATGTATATTCTGATTTTCCAAACAACAAAAAAGCCATACGAAGTGCCAGGGCCAAGTATATTAAGAGGATTCTAGGAACGTTAGAGGCCGGCACGATGTATCCCAAGATAAGGGCCTGTGTGGATTTCATAGAGAACGGCGGGAAGAGGGCCTACGTGGGGAACCTGTCTAAGCTTGGTGAAATAGTAGATGGGACTTCTGGCACGGTTATAACCAAGTAGAGTCACGGGAATTCCTGTATCCTGCCAACATACGGCTGGTCGCATACGCTCTTCGGGGTGTTGTTATCTATCCTGCATATCTGAGCCGTGAAAACGTTGGCGTTTCCGATTATTGCTTGAGAAAATGAAGAGCTCGGGTCGCTAAGCTCTTTGATTATATAGCTCCAGGAATACCCGTCGAGCATCTTGGGGTCTATTTCAGAACCCAGCTGGACACTTTTGTTGCCGAAATCTATGAAAGGTATGCCGACTCCCTTATCGTATTTGGCGTATGTTAGGTTCTGGATA
>JAKAOQ010000026.1 GCA_021812105.1 Microcaldota archaeon
CCCTCTATATTGCTGTATGTGGAAGTGTTTGCATACGGGTAAATCCACATACTAACAGTAGCAGAAGAAGGTAGGTTAGGTGATGAGGGGCCCGGAATTCCAACGTATCCGCTTGCCCCATTGAATATTGCAGCATCAGGCAGCAGGGCACCGTTTATAGAGCCAAGCGCATTTTGGTTGGAAGAATACGAGTAGGGGGTTATCTCCCCAAACGTCACGCTCGGCATTTCGCCGTTGGGTGGGTAGGCACGGACTCTAGTCCAGTAATATTCAGCGTAAGAACCGCCGCAATACCTTGGTCCGATATCCCCTGAAAGATACGAATTTGGGAAATTAGTTTCATTAATATATGTCGAATAATACCTCTGTGTAATTACTGGGTTATTCCCTGACCCTGAAATTAAAGTATAGACGTGCCAGTTGCCGTCCCCAGTCGGACTACCCGTATTATACCCCGTGAAAGAACTTGGAGCAGGATTTCCCGTGTATAATGTGTCACCACCTGCTGTACTCCCTCTTATTGCCCAGAGGTTTGTGTTTGAAGAAGTAGAACCTGATGTTTGAATATTCCACCACATACCCATATCATCGTTTGTAGCAAAATTTGCATAAAAGTCAATTATATACGGATCAGAAAAACTAGTTGTTGAGTATATACCAATCTGATTACAATTCCCCCCGGTAATATCTAACATATTATTTACAGAGTAGGTGTAAGCTCCCGTATTCCCCCATTTCGAATTTAATGATGTTCCAGCAAAGTTGTCATAGAAGTTGAACACGTTTTGTCCATTGTCGTATTCGCCATAAGTAGGAGAGAGTTGCGGCGCCTCCCCCGCGTACACGCCGTCATAATCTGCGCTGGTGGCGCCAAAAACCATACTGATAGTTATATTAGAATTTGCAGATATGCCTTTAGGTAATCTAACCCAAAATGTAGCATTGCTGGACGCGGTGCTGCATCCACTTTCACACCAACTGTACAGTTCAGTGCCGTTCTGATAGAATCTTATGTTGCCAAGGTTGCTCGCCTCATACGCGGAATAAGCAGAGGGATTGAGAGTAATCATCTGCTGGAAAGGTGCAGGAGCTGCGGTTGATTGTGAATTTTTAAGCGTAATGGGTAACACGTACGCAGAACTAGGCATTGAAAGCGATGATGAATTGCAACTCGCCACATTGTTGCAGCCGAAACCAGCCACGGTCATATAGTTGTAAGAGTTGTATATCGCACCGTATCTGAGCGGATTTCCCACATAATTGTTCAGACTGCTAAAAAATACAGGACCAACCGAGATGACACTGTTGTTATTTCCGCTGTAGTCGTTCGTGTTTCCGTTGAGAGGCCACCAGCCTATAAGAGAGTTTGAACTTGGTGGTGCATCGTTTATCCCTTCGTGGTATAGAGCGTTTATCTGAGCGCGCGAAAGTGATTTATTAAAAAGTTGCACATCTGCAATAGACGTCCCGGCGGCCGCTTCCTCCAATCCACCAGGAGGGTTTGTGAATAAGGCCAGAGCGGGTTTTTTAAGAGTGGCTGTTGCGTTGGTTATTGCAGAAACACTCATACTCCCAGATGCCACGAGTTGCCCATTAATGTAGATGTTCTCTGTGGTCCAATTACCATTTATAGAGGCAAAGTACCACTCGTTAGGCGCAATCATAAAAGCAGGGCTGCAGATACTAAGCTCCACGGAATTTGGCCAGTTTTCCATAAGGAGACAAAATGAATTTTGTGGACTTGATTCTATAAACGTTCCGCCAAAATCGTAGTTCTGACCGCCTCCGGCACCACCGTTTACGCTCGCATTGTATATATCAGTAAGAGGCTGCCAACTTGTGGGCGATGCGGGTATCTTGAACCAGAAAGTCTCAGTATAGTTAAACCCTGGCTTGGGGATTAATGCGTACATGCCTGCGCCCCCATCGGTTGTCAACACCGCCTTGTTCACGGAGTCCAAAGAGAAAATCCCGCTATGTGAATTATTGTTTAGAGCGGAGCCGGAGCTGTCCAGATACGATGGTGAGGAAAGTGAAGAGTAATAGTAGTTGTTATCGTACGCGGTTTTTAGGCCTGACATGTTTAGCAGCGACAGGCTGCTACCACTGAGCAATACTTTGGTCCCGTTCTGCAGGTAGTTGAATATATTGGCGGAATTCGAATATACAAGATACGGCTTGAGAGGAGTGCTAGAGTTGGTCACGTTGGTAACCAGTCCACCCATGTTGCACACGCTCTGGTTCACATCGGCGGCGTTGGAAGTCGCGAGTATATAGTTGATGTTCCTGTATTGCGCTGGTATAGAGGAGCATACTATTCCGGAGGGTTCAACGAGCAGTGTGCCGTAAACGAACATGAACGTGGATTTGGAGCCGCTTATCGCCCGTGCGTTGCCCACCATCGTAACGAGGCTGTTGTTCATCACGTTTATCTGTTGCGGATTTCCGCTTTCTACGCTGTACAGGTCCATGGTTCCGTTGAGCGAGACGCTGCCCTTCGCGTGTATCGGATACGTGATCGTACCTTCTGTGGAATTCAGCACAGCCAGAGCGGTATAGCTTACGTTCAACGTGAACGGGGAGTCCTGGTATACAGCGATAGTCGCGTTATTTATGTTCAGCTCCATGTTCTGCTTTGCGGCCTCTACAACAATGCTGTTCGTGAAATTGACCAGCGTGTAACCGTTCATGTATCCGTTCAGGACGCTGCTGCCGTATATCGTTCCGTTGTTCATGAGGCTCTCAAGTTCCAGGGCCGTGTTGTTCACGAAGTTTCCCTTCCTGAGCGTTGCGTTACCCTCATAGTAGACGAGTGCGTTGAGTGCTCTGCGCAGGCTGTCGTGCATGAACGAGGACGTTCCGCTGCTGAGGCTCTGCGTAAACGCACCGGTACTCAGGGTTACCGAGGCTGCAGTACCCAAGTTGCTGTAGTTTATGTTTATGACCACGTAGGTGATCAGCTCGGCAAGCATCAGCACGAAAAGCACTATCGTAACGAGCGTCAGCAGTATGCCCTTCCTGCTCTTGATTCTCATTTCCAGATCACCACGCTTTCGTTGTAGCTTCTGCCAGTCCCGTTTACGCTAAGTCCCAACGGGACTGTGCCCTTGCTTATTTGGTAGGAATTAAGCAGAGACTGAGGCGCGTAGCCCGAATTCGAATAGCCGAACTGGCTGTTTGGTATTCCTACGTTGTTATTGCCCGAGTAATCATTCGCGTTGCCCTCAAGAGGCCACCAGCCCTCTAGAGTAGAAGCATTGACGGGCGCACCGTTAATGCCTTCGCCGTAGAGCTGATTTATCTGGCTCTGCGTCAGAGCCGAACTGTACAGCTGCACGTTGACCAACCTGCCGCCTATCAGCCAGCCGCCACAGCAATCATTATCGTTTATCAGGAAGTTGTAACCGTATTTTGAGTAATTGGATGGCGAACTTGACGACCACGGTTTGCTTGTGCACTGCGCGTTCGCGCATACCTCTACATAGCCGCCTCCGTGGCCGTTGTAGTAGAAGCTTGATGTAGCCATAACCCACTTGTTGAACGGCACGGGCACGCTGTTCACTCCAACAGCTCCATCGTTTGTGCAGAGGCCTCCAGAACTGTACCATTGTATCGTGTTTAGGGTGTAGTGCGTTGAGGTATTGCCGATTACCCACATCCCGCTAGTGCATCCATTGCTCTCCTCTATGAGGTCGCGTCCTGTTCCAGTAAGAGGCGGGTTAGTGTCCATAAACCAAGCATTTATTGTCCATGAACCGCCATTCCAAGCTTTGTTCAGAGATGGTGACTGATAGACCGTAACTCCGTGCTGGGATGTATTAGGAAAGCTCGCAGTTTTTAGGCTTGGCGCGTATGTACCGTTTATGAAAAGACCCATATTGCTAGACGGATATATGGAATTAAGTATGGCGCTCGCACAGCCTCCTTCGTTGCCAAGGTAGAATTCTCCAAGGGCGCTTGCTATGCTCTGGTTCGGCGATGCGCTGCACGTGCCAAAGGCGTAGAGCGTGCTACCGGCCGCGACGTAGGCGTTGCCGTACGCAAGCGCTATGTCTGCATACTTGTTGTACGCTGAAGATGGAAAGGTGAAGTTCCATATCATGTTGCCGCTTTTAATGTCAAACGCGATAAACTTGCTTCCTCCGGGCATAAGGTAGAAGTCATACGGGCTGGCGGAAGGAGTAGCGTTTTCGTTGGTAACCGGAGGCAGAGAAGCTGAGAGAGACGTACCAGACGTTATGTTAAATGAGTATACTTTGTCCGTTGTCTCTACGAAGGCCGAACCCCCGGATTCGGCTACACCGCCAAAGACCTGAGAGTCAAGAGAGAGCGGATACTTCATACTTCCTCCAAGAGTGAAGACGTTTAGTTTGCTGCCGTTGCCTATGAATATTAATCCATCGTATATAGAAGGCGTGCTTATCGCGGATGTTGAAAGAGGAAGGTTCCAGTTCTGCATAAGAGTGTTGCCGTTGAGCGCGTACGAGCTCAGATAATTCTGCGTTCCAACAGTCGAAGTACTAACTACGAATTCCCCGTTCGAGTAGACCGGAAGTTGCACGGTAGTAGGGAGAGTCGCGTGCGCATATACGGTACCGTTCGATGGATAGACTAGGTAGAAGCTATCCCCTCCGCCAAACGTTACGAACCCGTCTTCGACCGCTATTGGTGTGTCTATAGACACGGCTACGTCACTGCTCCACATCTTGGCGCCGCCTTTCAGACTTACAGCGGCGAGGTATCCAGAGGTATTTGCGTAGATTATCTCACCCTTGTAGATCACTGGTGACCCTGAAAAACTAGTCTGTATCGAAACGGGAAAACCGCTTACTGCTTTGCCCGTAGTGGCATTTATTGCGTACAACTCGCTGCCGGCTCCGAAAACTACAACACCGGAGTCGACGGATACGAGCGGGGTTATGGCAGCAGAGGCAGAATATGTGAACAGCAAATCCAGAGCCTGCGGACCGTAGCTGCCGCTGGATGATAAGCCGGAATTTCCGCCGTAATATGGCCACGATTCTGCGCTAGCGGCTCCGGTTCTGGAAGCGTAGAGGGCGTACAGCACCCCGCTAGCCTGTCCAATCTTAGTCTGAACAAGGTTCTGCATTATTCCAAGCGCTTCGCCGACCTGCGGCTCGGTAAGGCTAGGCGAAGTAAAGTGCACGTACAGTATGATTGATACCCCCAGGCTCGCGATTATAAGCGCGAAGAGCGCATCGAGAGTGAATATGAAGCCCTTCATGTTTTTCATTTTGGAATCATCACCATATCAGACCACTCCAAGGGGTTCACCGGTCCATACCTGCACCACTATAGTGGCTGGCTGCCCGTTTATGAAGATATTCTTTTTCTGCACGTACGTAGTGAGGGCCTTGCCCGCTGTAGGGCTGCTGCCTATAGTTATGTTGAACGACTGACCTTCTATATTTATGTAGTAGTCGTACGCCAGTCCGAGAAGCGATTTGGTCGCCTGGTAGTTCGAATTTGACATGGACATGAAAGTATAGATCTTGCTGGCGGACATGCTCGTGCTTCCCTGAGATGCGGCTAGCCCTATGCTGACGTTTGACCATGTAAGCGGGTTGCTCGTGTTGACCAGGTTGGGCCAGTTTGAGGGTGCACCAGTGGATACAAGGACCTGTGCGAGCGTCTGTGCCTGCAATTGCATCAGAGTTGACCCGCTTCCGTATGCAAGGGATAGTTGGGAATTTATTTCAGACCACGTAAATGCGAGTATCGTAAGCGCAACGGCGAAGATAACTATGGCGAATATTAGGTCGATGCTCCAGAATTGGCCTTTGTAGTTTCTCATCGTATCAATCTAACCAAGTTCAATAGTTATTTTTTTGTACTGCGGCAGACCCTGCTGATAGAGCTGCTGTATTTGCGAAGATGAAAGCGAAGAGTTGTATATCTGCAGATTACTCACACTTCCTGGAAAACCGTTATTACAACCGGAATTGGGATTTGCTCCGATAACTAACAAACTTTTAGGAGCTGTACTTAAAGTAGCACTATAAGGAGTCATGCCGGCAGAGTTGCCGTTTAAATAAAATTTAACGTACGTGCCATTGTATTCAGCCACTATGTTGCTCCATTGTTTATAAGGAACCACGGTTGTACTGAACATATTTGTTTGAGTGGAGGTAGTAAATAGTTCCAGCATTATTCTATTCGGAGGATTCCATGTTGATCCACCACTTACTCCGAATCTAAATAGAAATGAAGGAAGACCTCCAGTTAAATTATAGATGTTCGCCACGCTTACTTCACATTCACTATTTGGTAATTCATATATCCATGCAGATAAGGTTATGGCGTTATTTTTAGAAAATGTACTATTATACGAAGTATCTTGAGAGATTATTCTGTTACTGCTCTGTCCGTTGAAACTTGCAACTGGGTAGTCAGTAGTAATGTTATAATTTGTGTTCGTGTACGCCACATTAACTGGTGTACCGTTGTTGTTATTCCCGCTGTAGTCGTTAGGGTTTCCGTCAAGCGGCCACCAGCCGACAAGCCCGGAATTGCTTATTGGTACGCTGTTTATACCTTCCTGGTATAGTTGCTGTATCTGCGATGATGAAAGTGAGGTGTTGTATACTTGGATATTTGACATTGAGCCATTAAAATATCTAGTCCCCCCTGATTGATCACCTATGACCAACTGGTTATCCTTACTCGAGGCTATATATTCCGAAGCGGATATGCTCGCAACCATCTTTCCATTTACATAGATTGATGCGCCCGTAGAAGTTGTAGTAAACGCTACGAAGCTCCAGGCGTTAAGGGGAATTTTTATGGGAGTGCAAAAATTTGAATTTGGATTCCATAGGTATAATGTGCCCCCTACGCCACCACAATAGCCGGATCCTGAGGGAACCAAAAAAAACTGGTAATACCCCCCATCACTACCTGAAACTCCGTCTGTCTCTACTATAGGTTTTAGATGCGCAGTGTTATAGTTTGCTGGATTTATCCATGCTGTTACGGTAAATGGAAATTCAAAGCTATTCGCGGTAATGTAGCTGCTCGCACCGTTGAAATTTCCAGTCAAGAAACTTGTTTGGTTGTTTGCCGTAGACCATGCGTTGTTCACGAACGCGCCGTTGTTGTTGTGCGTGCTCAGGTCGTATATGGTGTTGCCGGATCCGATGTTGAGCGGCCACCATCCGACAACGTTCCCCGCGATCGTGTAGTTTCCGTTGAACGCGGTTACCGTTATGTTGGCTAGCTGCGTCGACGAAGTATTCGCTGTCAGGATGGCCGTGGCGTTGCCGTTAGCGTTGGAGTACGTGGAGTACTCTCCTCTCTGCGACCCGAAACTACCTGCTGTCGAAGTGAAACCAACGATATCACCTACCGCATTTCCGCCGTTATGGTTGCTGACGTGCGCGTCTATCTGCGTCGTGCCGTAGAAGCTTACATTACGGGGTGCACCATGATCCCCATAGCCGCTGTAGTCGTTAGCGTTGCCGTTGAGCGGCCACCAGCCTGCAAGGCTTGCGTTGCTTATCGGCACTCCGCCTATACCTTCATTGTAGAGCTGCTGAATTTTTAGTGACGAAAGCGCAGTGTTGTAAACTTGGACATTTGCAATCGAACCATTGAAATATCTGGTACCCGAAGCAGGATAGTCCGAGCCGATTGTAACGATAGTGCCTGGTGCTATAGGCCCTGTGCCAGTTACCGCAACAATGAATTTACCGTCTAGATAAAAGTAAGGTACGCCGCTACTATTCACTTCAAATACAACATCATGCCAGCCGGTTCCGATTGTCCTGCCAGAATCAATAAACCTTACATTCTCATAGAGACCCCAGAGTTCATTTCCAGCATTATCCCAATTAGTACCACCAACACCTATCCCATAACCTCCGTAACCCGTAGTATTGCCCCCTATTTTGACAAAAGCCCCGTGGTCGAAAATGGACGGTACATAGACCCATACTACAATCGTGACATTTGTAGTTTTAGTTGTGGGCAATGTTGAATATACGTAGCTGTTCCGGCCGTTGAAACCCGCGGATTCGCCGTTGAACCTTACGCCAACGTTCAAGTTTCCCGCAAGGCTGAGAGTAGATGCGGGCTGCTCGTCCAAGTAAATCGTGCCCTCTGAGTTCGCCACGTACACGCTGCCCCTGTACGCAGGTATCAGGTAAACGCTTATTCCGCTTCCCTGCGCTATCACGGTTCCGTTTATAACCAGATTCCTTGCGCTGCTGTATGCTTGCGCGCTTACCACCTCCTTGCCCACCTTTGTGCTGGCGGTCACGACTCCGCTGCTCGACACCGATATGTTGTAAGAGAGGGCGCCGATCC
>JAKAOQ010000027.1 GCA_021812105.1 Microcaldota archaeon
TGGAGCGATAGACATCATATATCCCCATATTCCATATAAGCGTAATATACGGAGTAATATTCTTAAATCAGGCTAAATTTCAAACAGTCGGGTTTTGCAACACTTAGCAAAAGAAGTTTATAAGCCACCACGTTTTAACCTATATATGGAGCCTCTTTTTGAGGAATCGATAGCAGACATTTCAGAGTTGCACAAGTTCTCAGATGAAGACATGAAGGTACTTAAGACGGTCGACAGTGCCGCAGAAGAACTCGTATTGTCGGAGACGGAGAACTATCTTAAACGTCAGTTCAATAAAGATGCAGTGAAAACCTGCAAAAAGCACGGCATATTCGCAATCCCTGTCGAAATCGAATCGGGAGGCCGCGGTATGTCGCCGATAGTAACGCTTTTAGCAAAGGAAAGACTTGGTCAGGTAGGTCTCGGGCTGTCCTCGTTTCTTAACGTGCAGATATTTCTCGGCGAACTCACCCTTCAGAGGTGGGCAAACAAGGAGCAGAAGGAACGCTACCTTAAACCCGCAGTAAAGGGGGATAAGATACTTGCATTCGGTCTGACGGAGCCGGACATAGGCAGCAATCCAGAATCAATGAAAACGATTTATAAGAAGAGAGGGGGGAAGTTCGTAATATCCGGTTCAAAGTACCTGATAACCAACGGTTCCATCGCAGACAACATCATACTATTCGCAAGGTCTTCAGAAAACAAAAACGAAATAAGTTCATTCATAATAGACTCAAAATCCGCAGGCTTCTCCGCTACACCGCTAAAAGAGAAGATAGGACTTTTCACGTCTGATACTGCTTTTTTGGAGTTGAATGAAGTCGTTGTCGACAAGGCGGACATCCTTGGGAGACAAGGACACGGGTTATCGATCGCCTATTCCGGACTTGTAAACGGAAGGTTCGGTGTAAGCGCAGGTTGCATAGGTTGCATAGAGGATTGTCTCAATGTCGTGTCAAACCGTGCAAAGGAGAGAATACAATTCAACAAACCGATCGGCAAGCATCAACTTGTGCAGCGGCACATCGCTGAAATAGCGAAGAACCTTGAAATGGCAAGATGGCCCGCGTATTTCATGGCAGTAAAAAGGGAAGAGTACGACAAGTCTCCAGAAAATAAGACTCTGATAAAAGAAATGGACCGCCAAACTTCGCTTGCGAAGCGCATAGCGTCCAGGCTTGCTTTCGAGTCCGCCGACCATGCGGTGCAGGTATTCGGGGGTCTGGGATATACGACCCTAGCTTCGCCGGGAAGACACTACTGCGACTCAAGAGTCACACGGATATACGAAGGCACAGACGAAATAATGGACTTAAAAATAGCTTCCTACGTTTTGGGTGACGATTTCAAGGCATTTTACTGATGGAATTGAAGTTCGACGGCAAGTCGATTCTTTCTAGCGACATAAAAAGCACGAGGTCCATAATAATAAACACAGATAATTACGAGAAACTCATACCCGATTTGACAGCCTTTACCAAATCTTCAAAATCTTCGTTTGATGCGAAAATAAAGATACCCATCGGATATTTCTCCGCCGGATTTGATATAGAGGGAAAATTAAAGGAGACAGGCAAATTCGAGCTGCAAATCTCGCTTATAGGCCATACAATAGGAAGCGAGATGAAAACACTGCTGAACATAACTCTTAAACAGCAAGGTAAGAAAACTAAACTCGAGTGGGACGCCGAAGTAGTGCTTACCGGCATAGCGGCGGCAATGGACCAGCAGCTCTTGAAGGGGATACTCAAAGAAAAGACTGATCAAATAATACAAAATCTTAAAAAAATGCTCGTGGATACAGAATAAGATACCTGTAGATACCATGGCAAATACGCTCTGATGCAAGCGGAGTTTTTTACATCGATATTATCGCACGCTTTCATAATCGATAGGCTTAAAACGTTTTAATTTGATAAAATGCAATATTATCTGCATATGGGAGACAAAAGAGACCTGCTGGAGAACATACTCGAGAGACCTTTGTTAGTGTCAAGCGATAGAGACGTTGCAATATGCTCAATAGTCAGCAAAGGCAGAGGTCTTACTATAAACGGTTACGTTAAAAGCGAATCAAACCCGAACGCCCTGTATCCAGTTGAGGTAACATACTTGCCGGCAGGCAAACAGATAATGTTTGGCAACTGCCAGTGCGAATCGTACAGATATTACGGGGATCCGTGCAAGCATATACTGAAGCTGCGAAACGTTTACGTAAAGAACGAAAAGAAGCTCTATACGCAGGATAAAGGCACGACGGTTTAAAATCTTATAAATTTTACAACAATTCTTCTATAATTTTATAAGAAGTATAATGCTAATTTTTAAATAGGTTGCATATTCTTAGTATTCAGATGACTAAGCAAGACCTAGCCACGATTATTAAAAGAATAGACGCGACCCAACAAAGGCCAAGATGGGATACGTTGGACCAGTTCCTTAGTGATGAGAAATTCCACGAAGAAGAATTCAAAGACACTTCGCAGCTCCCGCTTCACTTTGTCATGGAGATGCAGGGAAAAGAACGTTTCTATAATCCATATAACCGTATAGTCGGACACGAAAAGGACAAAGAACTTTCTAAAAGAAGCGTAGAGCAGTTCGTGAATTCCATAGTAGAACTTGAGTCGAAGATAGCCAAATTAAAGGAGCAGGGCTACCGAAAAGAGGATATAATAGACATGGTCAGAAAAGGGCTCACCATGCCCATAATCTTTAGAGTAGGCCCTTACGGCAGCAGTAAGACAATACAGCAGGAAGCCGAAATGGAGTACCTTCAGATGCTTAAGAAAAGTTTAAAACTGAAAGGTTTCGATTACGTCGCATTTAGGGACGCACGCGCTCCGCAGGGCTTTAGATTGGAACAGATGGCCTCTCCTAGCGGTAGGAAATTGCGCGACGAATATGAGGAGAACCAGAAATTAAACGAAAAATTATCTAAATATCTAAAATGGGGAACTATAGGAACGATATTGACCGGAACGACTTACGGATTGGCAGAGCTTCTCGTGCAATACTGGTGGGTAGCACAGTATTACGGATACGACTGGACGGAATGGATATTCTTAAACTACGCGCAGTTCGTACCGCCGCTTGCGCTTTCGGTCATAGCCGGCGCAACCCTGTCGATAGGCCGCACGCTTTACAACGCTTTCAATAAAGACAAGAAGGATCACCCAGCGCTCCTTTCGGAAGGCGGAGAAGTCCCTCACGTGTACATAGGAAAGAACGAAACGATCGAGGGCTTGATAGGTGGCGTTGAAAATAAAAACGGCGTGGCGCCGCAGGATTCCATACGGCAAGCCGACATGCTGAGAGCGCACGAAAACATATTCATGGTCGAGAACCTCGGCGACCTTTCAGACGAGCTGCAGGGCAGCCTTGCTCAGATATTGGAGGAAAAAGTGATAGAATTCGCGAATCTTCCCCGCGGTTACAGGCAACTTGTGTACTCGCTTATGTCGCTCAATGTGAACACAGAAAAATTGCCGTTCATAAAAGAATCGTTGAGAAACAGGATGAACTATGCGAAAATAATGAACGTACTTAATGAAGTGGATCGCGATAGTGTTGATGTCGTAATAGAAGGCCAGGGCGGTTCGTCTACAGTTGTAAGCAGCAGATACGTAAAAAGAAGCAGATTCAATGAAAGACATTTCGGGCTCGCCGTACTTGCAAAGACGATATATGGAATAGGCGGACGACCGTGGAAAAAGGAAGGATATGAAGAGCTCGTCAATTACTGCTCAAGACTGGCAGATAATTCACGCCAGATGAGAATAAGCAGGCGTGTGATAGGCATGATAAAATCGGCCGAAGACATCAGGGCCGCAGAGGAGGAAAAAACAAGGATTAGATTGCCTTACGTCGAATTGCGTCACATACTAATGGCGGAAGAAGAGTCAAAATCGATAACAAGAGCGGTAATGGAAACAAAGTTAGATAATTATTCAGTTCAGACTTCCGGCACGCACGATAAGTTTTTAGTAGGCAGGGTGAACGTGGCCACGATATACCATGACCCTCTTCTGAAAGGTCTTGGTTCTGATGTGCCTGAAGAGATATACGACTATATCGAAAAAGAGGATTATATGGGCTACACAATACCGATACAAGCAGTTGCGAAGACTCTTCCTGCTGGAGTGCTTGGAGAATTAAACATAGTAAGCAAGGACAGCAGCCTTAACAGAGACTTCTATCGTTCATCGTTGAAGATACTCCTGCAAATGGATGGAATAGACCTCGATTCTTATAAAATATCGATATCCATCCCTTCTCTTAAGGACGACGATTCGATACTGGCGGGCGCTTATGTAGCAGTAAAGTCTGCTATCAATAATACTCCCGTAAGGCAGGATGTAAAGCTGGCTTTACATATGCTTGAAACGGGTGAAATAACCTCCTTAGACAAGCTCAATATGAGGCTATTGGATACAGTTGCACAAGGAAACAAATTCCTGATATCAGGATATGATATGCACAACAAAACGTTGGATGCTCATGGTAACAGCTTATACAAAGGAACGAATATAAAAGAAGTATCAAACAAATCAGAGCTTATGAAGCTAATTTCGGGAGAGAATGGAACAGCCTGATTATAAATCGAGAATGGAGCAGCTACTGCAAGAGGAGTTGCACAAACAAGCGTCGGCGAAAGCTAAAAACAGCATAAATACCAAGGCAAAATCGCTGCTTGTGAACATCATCGCCCCGACAGGAATGCTTCCGTACACGTTGCAGAAAAAAATAAGCGATAAGTTTGCATTCTTTAAGCCGAAATTAGCAAGCATCGCTTCCTCAATCTACATGTTTGCACTCGGCGCATATACCTTTGGATTACAGAGCATGGAATTAGAGAAAGTCAGTTCCGTAAACATACCTGGTTATCTATCTTATAGCGCAACAGTGTACGATATAGTCATACCCGCATTATTGTTCCAGACAATCGGTGCATATCTTATGCTTGATGCAATAAGAGCGCCGATAAGCTACCTTAAAAGGCCGACCGGTACGTTAATCGGTGAGGCGCTAGCTTACATACCTCGAGCGGTATCAAAGCTCTTCAAGTTTGACGATGCGGACATCGCCAAAGCACTGTCTAGCGCCCGTTCAAAATTGTACGCAGAAAACATTCTGTCTTCGATAAATGAAAAGAATAAGGACCTCAAGGATCTGGCAAATTACACTTCCTCCCTTTATACTACGAGTGATCCGTGGACAAAATATGTACTCGCTTACAAGATAAACGAACTTAGGAAAAAGATGGGTTTAGAGGAGCTTAAACAGCCCTAAAGGCGATTTAGACATCCGGCACACAGTTGTTGAGCAAAGCAGGTAGCTGATGGGGAAGTCGTTCGCTTTGAGCAGCATTTACATTTAAAAGCAGAGGCAGAGTATAAGTTTTTTCAAGAGGTGAGGTTACAGCATAATGGATATCCCGACAGAAACTAGCGCCAGGCTGGTAAACAGTAGGATTATATGAAAATACCGGAAAACGCAAAGGTAGTCTTCAGCGGCAACAAGTTCAAGGTCTATGGCTGGGATCAGAAGATGTTCGACGGGTCTTACAGAGAATTCGAACGAATAAGTTGGGCTTACGGTGTGATGGTCATAGCGGTGTCGGACGGTAAAGTCATCGTGCTGGACGAGGAGCAACCCACTCGACCAAGATCTTTAGGAGTAATCGGCGGCACGATAGAAGAGGGTGAAAAACCCATCGAGACCGCAAAAAGGGAACTTCTTGAGGAAACTGGATACGAATCAGATGACTGGGTGCCATTGAAAGAGTATGAACCGTACGTCTTCGTAGATTTCAAGATACACCTATTTTTGGCGAGAAACTGCAGAAAGGTAAAGGAGCAGGAACTAGACGGCGGCGAAAAAATAACAGTAACTAAACAAAGCATAGAAGATTTTATGGGGCTTTATAGGATACTTAGGGTAATAGGCCTGGATATGGCAACGATATTCTACAACGCTGAAAAAAAGAGAAAATTCATAGAACTTCTTTCCGGCGTTTCTAACGAAAACGTATTCTCAGAATTGGATTTTCCTATCGTGTAAAAACTGGTTTAGTTTTGCGAGCGCGAGACCCCGATGGCTTATGCTGTTCTTTTCTTTTAGAGACATCTCTGCAAAAGTTTTGGTGTAACCCGTCGGCATGAATAGGTCGTCCCAGAAGCTATTAGAATTTTTCGCTGGTTTTATTACTAAACCCTTTATGCTGGCATCGAAAAAATGAATATCGCTTTCGGATTCTGCGTACCCCACCTCAATGCTGGACACGGCACCATAATTTTTGAACCGGTCTGCTATCTCAAATATCCCCATAGTGCCTATACTTTTCAGGAACCATTTTATCAGAGGACCGGGAAGCCCACCGATACAATCCAATGAAAAAGACACATCTTCTACTATAAATTTGCCCTTTTTGTATCTGAACACCTGCTCCAATTTTTTGCGTATTATTTCTTTAGAGTCAAGCGACTGTACTTCCTCCAAATCCAACTTAAGCCATTCAAGTCCTTTGATTATCTGGGAGGCCTCACGAAATTTTATGCTGTTTCCCGTGACGTAATACAGTACCATTTTACGCGGGCTTATTCGACTTTTTTATCCTGTGTTTTTTCCTTTCTATAGTCCTTCATTATTTCAGTATATCCGATAAGATTATTCGAAGCGTCTTTTTCATCTTTTAGTTCCGTGTGATACGGGCCATCGTAGCAGTCGCCGGACTTCCTTATCTGCACTGCTTCATAGGCAGTGTTTACTCTTCGTTTGTATTCGTCCTTTATGTCTATAAGCGCGCCTATTATTCCGTTCAATATATAAGCGTGCTTCTCAAGCGTAAGCTGCTTGTTTATCTTAAGAGCTGCTTTTTCCAAAGCGCCAGACGTTTGAGCGAATATCCAATACCTGAACTCGTCCTTCCATTTTCCCTTTTCTACCATTTTTCTTGGCACTAACTGTATAAGCCTAGTGATCGAATAGTTTAGTTCCCCCAGCCAAGGACAATCATAATCATGCTCTTTTGCTATTTCGAAAATGGTCTCTGCAAGGGATTGTTCCGTCGTTTTTAATTTTTTAAGTTTGCCCCCTATTTCAAGCTTGTATAAGGTCTCGATAACTTTCATCAGGCTATCTTCGTAAAGCACGGATATATGCGCCGTCTTGTTAATCTTTATCAGCTTGTTCGACAGCTCGTCCGCCAGAATATCAACGGTTTTATCCAACGCTGGCCTATCAGCTTGTGGTATATATGGCATTAAGTATCTAGTTTTTTCGAGGATATAAATTTTTACAATAAAGCTGTAAAGGGAAATTCAAGCCAGAGTCCTGGTATAATACGCTTTTATCTTGAAAAGATATCTAAACTAAATTAAGACGGAGGGTTTATGAAGACGCTTGGTGAAATAATAGCAGATTTTGAAGGCAAAGAAGTCATCGGAGAAGGAGACGTTTTTACCGGAAACGGGATTTTAGTTTCAGATTTTTATACAGGTTATGCTCCAGCAGACGGGAGCAAGCCGATTAGATATAACCACAAAAACGGCGTAACACTTTACGAAATCGGAATGGATTCCAATTATCTCCCCATAAGCTTGAACGTCACGAAGAACCGCCTGCATGATCTTTCATCGAAGCTAAATCTAATGAAAGACGCAGTAAACATGATGCTGTTTGGAGACCCGAGATGGGTATACAAAAATTACAACTCTAAAATCTCGAAAGTTAACAACAACCTATACACCGTTGAAGTCGATAGGAAAAGCTCGGGCATAAACATGTTACCGGAAATCGCGATAGTAGTCGAGTTACACGTTTCTGACGACGATGTGCTTAAAAAGACAAGGATCGTGACGCTTGCCGTACAAAAAAATTCTCAAAAGGAACTCGGAACAGAGGAAATAAATTTCGTTTATCCTTGATCGTCGCGAAGTTAGGAAAGTATACGTTCACTCAAGCAGCTTCTTTTCGTTAAGAAACGCGAAAACATCAAGAGCTGCCATGCTGCCCCATCCGGCGGCAACGATAGCCTGTTTGTACTTCCTGTCCTGTACATCTCCGGCAGCGAAGACACCGTCTTTGCTAGTCTTCGTCAACTCGTGCGTTTTTATGTAGCCGCTTTCGTCCAGTTCAAGCTGTCCGTTAAAAAGCGTAGTGTTTGGAGAATGACCTATTGCTATGAACACGCCACCCGTGGCAATATTGCTCTCCTTTCCTGTAACCGTGTCCTTTACCGTTACAGCTTCAACTTTATCCTTTCCGATTATCTCCTTTATTTCGCTGTTCCAAACGAC
>JAKAOQ010000028.1 GCA_021812105.1 Microcaldota archaeon
ATCTCTCCCAAGAATAGTTCTCTCTTACCCTCTCTATTCCGCGTTTACCCATCTCTTCAGCTACCTTTGGGTGCTCTACCACCGTGACCATCATATCTGCCATATCTGATTCGCTGTCCGCTAGGTAACCTGTTTTTCCGTTCACTACCGTTTCCCTCGGCCCTCCCTGGTTTACAGCTATAACTACCTTACCCGATGCCATGGCGTCAAGGGGTATCATTCCAAAGTCTTCGTCGATAGGCGTGTACAGAACTGCCGTCGATCTGGAAATAATGTTCCTGAGCTTCTCGTCGGTTCTGCCCCTTGGGTCTGTTATTATCTCAACATCACCAACAGACTTCGCAAGCCTTACTATCTTGTCGTAATAATCCGAGTAATATCTATCGTTAGAAACCGAGCCGAGCAGCACAAGTCTGTAGCGCGCAGCCTTGTATTTATTCTTGAAGGCTTGGAAAGCTCTTATTGCGTAATCCTGCCTCTTGTTGGGTGAGAACCTCGATGGGTACACGAAAAATTTCTCATCCCCTCTGTTGCTGTAAAGCTTGTAGTCAACGGCCGGATTCAGCACCGTGGCGTCTAACCTGTTAAGATATTTTTCTATTCTGCGTTTCGTATTGTTGCTGTTTGCAAATATACCCTCTATTTTCCTTACCACCCGCCTGTCCATCCTGCGCACAGCTACCATTCCCAACGCGGATACGATCCTGTGTGCCTGTCCCCTGAGAGACTGCCTGTAGCTGTACAAATCGTAAGCTTCCCTGAGAGGCGTATGACAGTACCATAGCACGCGCGCGTTCTTGTTCCTTATCCAGTGGCTGGGAGACACGTGTGCGTTTATCACATCATAATCCTCTTCTATTACTTTGTTGTAGAATCCCCATCCGTAACCCACTCCCTGCTTGACCCTGCCGTACGGAAGCATCCTGGAAACTTCGGGCTGCCCGATTAGCTCAACATCCAAATCCTTAAACTCCTCAAGCGTGTTGTCCCTGTCGTATTCGGCCGTGTAAATCTTGGCGTTGTAGTGCTTTGCTATTTCAAGCACTACCTTCTCTGCACCGCCCTTCAGGGTAAGGTTTGACTGGGTAAGCACAAGCTTCAATTGCAACACCTTCTGACGTATAAAGAAACCGAGAGCAGATATAAAAATATATACAATTCATCTATAATATCAGTCTCTGAAAAGCGGTAATGATGGATTTAGGGGAAGGCCTGAGAAAGGCGATAGCGCGATTAACAAACGCTACGATAATAGATGCCAAGACTATAAGGGAGTTCAACAAGGACCTGCAGAAGACATTGCTGAGCTCCGATGTGGAAGTGCAACTGGTTTTTTCACTTACTGAAAAAATAGAGGAGAGGGCCCTGAAAAGCAAGCCGCCAAAAGGCGTATCGCAAAGGGACTACATAACCAACATAGTCTATGAAGAGCTCGTAGCTCTGATGGGCAACGCCTACGTACCAGAACTCAAGCCAAAGAAGATACTCCTAGCCGGCCTCTACGGTTCAGGTAAGACCACGACCGCAGCCAAGCTGGCAAAGTTCTATCAGGACAGAGGGCTTAGCGCGGGAGTGATATGCTGCGACGTATCGAGACCGGCGGCCTATCAACAGCTTGAAACACTCGCCAAGCAGGCTAACGTAGCATTCTTTGGTATGGAAGGCGAGCGAAGCGCGGCAAAAATTGCAAAGGAAGGACTGAAATCGCTGAAGGACAAGAAAGTCATAATATGCGACACAAGCGGAAGGAGCGCTCTCGATGGGGCTCTCATAGAGGAATTAAAGGAAGTGAAAAAGGCTTTCGATCCAGACGAAAAGATGCTAGTCATTAGTGCGGACATGGGTCAGGTCGCAGGTAAGCAGGCTAGGGAATTTGGCAACGCTATAGGAATAACTGGGGTCATACTCACAAAATCCGATGGTTCAGCGAAAGGAGGAGGGGCATTGAGCGCGGCGAGTGCAGCAAATGCAAAAGTCATGTTCCTCGGCACTGGAGAAAAACTGGCCGATATAAAGCCTTTTGATCCTACAAAGTATGTAGAAAATCTACTCGGAGTCCCAGATATTGCCGCTCTTACAGAGACCGTAAGGAAAGCAGTAGAAGAAACGGGGCTTAAGCAGGAAGAGGTAGAAAGCGAGGAGCTTAACTTCGACACATTCTACTCCCAGTTGAAGGCCATGGGCAAGATGGGCCCGCTCAAAAATCTTTTTGGAATGATAGGAGCAGCAGACGTACCAAAGGATATGATAGAGCACGGCGAAGAGCGGCTCAAACGCTTCCACTCTATAATCTCGTCTATGACTATCGAAGAGAGGAAGAACGAACGACTTCTTCACGAGTCGGGAAGGATAGCCCGCATAGCTAGGGGAAGCGGTACTTCAGAAAAGGACGTAAGGGAGATGATATCAGAATTCAACAAGATGAAGAAACTTTTCAACACATTCAAGAATGACAGGTCATTCAAAAAGAGGTTCGGAGGAATGACGCAGTAGCGAAATCGTATCAGGTATAAACAGTTAATATAAAATAAATAGTCAATATAAAAAAAATAAAAGAAAAGAAAAATAAAACCCTTTCACATCCTACCTTTTCTTCTTTTTTCCGCCCTTCTTTTTCTTTGCCTTTGCCATTTCACTCACTTGTACTTTTCACATGTCTGACAATGTTTTTAAATAAGACCATATTAAATTTATATGTCAATAACATATAGTTTAACGTTATATACATGCTTATACAACACGATACGACTATTTTAATTTTGTCGTCTTAAAATCTTGATCAAACCAAGCGAACTTTAAAATTTATTGAAAATGTTATCTAACGGGTTTCCATGCCAGAAAAGACAGAAGTGCTCAAAAACAAGCTCAGTGAGCTCCAAAACGAATACTCAAAGACGAAGTACAACAAGGCAACAGACAAACATCTTGGTATACTTCGTGCTAAGATAGCCCAGGTAAAGCGCGATATGGTAGAGGCTTCTAAGAAGGCGCACGGGCAGGGGTTCTTTGTCAAGAAATCTGGTGACGCTACCATCGCCCTTATAGGATTTCCAAACGCCGGAAAATCATCACTGATAAATCTGCTGGCCAACACCAGGTCGAAGATTGCAGATTACGCTTTCACCACACTTACCGTAGTTCCTGGTACTATGGTGTACAGGGGAGCACACATACAGATATTTGACCTTCCAGGATTGCTTCTGGGTGCCCATTCTGGTAAAGGCGGAGGCAACGAGGTGATCGCAGCGGCCAAGAGCGCCGACCTGATGGTGTTCGTTGTAAGTGTAGAAGACGTCAAGGCCCTGGACGTCCTGATGAGTGAACTGTTCTACTTCGACATCAAAATAAACAAGAAAGCGCCCAATGTGCAAATACTGGAAACAAAGAGAAATATCGGGATAAAGATCGAGATGAACAAATCAAAAATACCACAGAACGCCATAGAAACAATTCTACACTCATTCGGAATATACAATGCCGAAGTACGTATCTGGGATGACGTATCCGAGGACGAGATAATATCCCTAATGGCGAACAGGTCGAAGTACGTGAAGGCTATCGTAGCTCTCAACAAGGTGGATTTGGCAGAAGACCACTCCTATATCGCAGACCAGATAAAAAAGAAATACAGTATCGAAGTAGTACCAATAAGCATAACACGAAGCCTAAACATCGAATCCTTGAAAGAATCGATGTACAATAATCTAAATCTGATGCGTGTTTATCTGAAGCCCGAGCTTAAAAACGAAGATGCAACGCCGATGACCCTACCAAAGAACTCCACAGTAAAGGAAGTCGCAAGGAGGCTGCATACAAAGCTCGTAAACGAGCTAAAGTGTGCTTACGTGTCTGGCAGTAGTGCAAGGTTTTCCAATCAACGAGTCGGGGTCGAACATATCCTAAAGGACGGCGACACTATAACCTTCATTAAATAAGTACGGTCACCATCAAGTTGTTTATTATAACAATATCCAAAAATATGAAACAACTTTAAAAGGTTTGGCGCTGATATTATTATCGTGTTGGCATGTCGATCAAGTACTGGGAGTTCGAGGACGCACCCTTCAAGGAAAAACTGAAAAATCCTTCCGTAAAGGCAGTTTCAAACATATTCTTCGATAACGAAACCGAATCTTTCAGGTTTGCAGTTCTGCTTTCAGAGGTAAAGAAAAAGGGACAGTTAAAGCTCAAAGACGTGCCAGCATTGATACCCATCGCCACAGCTAAAAGATATCTAGATTATGCTGTCCAGCTCGGGCTGCTGAAACACGAGGACAACAATTACATGTTTACCGACAGGTTCAGTAAGCCGATGAGAAACATAGCCGCGTACATAAAGGCATGGATTGACAGCCCTGCCGAGGAAGACCTAAGCATAGTTTTCGCCAATATCAGATTTGACAAGCAGCAGAAAAGGGGCGGCAGGAAACAGCGCGACAAAGACCAAAACCAAGAGACGCAGAAGGTCGATCCTCCACAGTAAGATAAAACCCAATCCTGAGCACTTTTTTGCATTTGTTATAAAAAGCACTTTCCCGGCTCATCTATCTATGCTCTAAATTTATCCTTTTTCAGTGCTCCATTAACACCCTCTTCGCGCAAGTTAGTTTTTGTAGGATTCGAAACACGAAGAAGTGCATTGTAGGACTCCTCCCTCATTTTAAGATACGCCTTACCTATCTTTTCTATCTCATTTCCTTCAAGTTTACTTACGTTGCCCTCCTTGTCCATCGTGGCGATATCTATCGGCTCAGCTACGAATACGGGAGAAAGCCTGATTGTGTCTCTTATGGATTTGAAGGCAAGCAGCTTTCCTTCACCTATCCCTATCTTATAATCTTCAAATTCTTTAAGCGGCATGTAGGCAAGGTCTTTGTCGGAAAAAACCACAAACTTCTCTTCGACATATCTGCCTTTGAGCGAATTGTCTGCAATCCACATCCTATTCTCGTCAGTATCCATGTCTTTGTATGCGACAAGCGTATTCAGCACTACGCTGTTTTTTATCTCTTCTCCGCTTTCAAGTCCCGCGTTCAGCCTAAGTTCCACGTCTTCTTTGATGATCCTTCCTATCCCATCAAGAAAAGACTTAAAACCTTCTTCCGAGAAGTCCGCGTCCTTACTAAATATCTCATATGACAGCTTCCTTACCTTTTGGTTTATCCAGACAGCGCCAGCCACAGCGAAAATATAGTCCTTCTCGCAGAATATCTTATTGGTACTAAGCGACACGTAGTCTGCCCCATCACCTGCTCTTAGGCTCATCGCGGTATCAGAAGCTATAACTAAGCTGCCGTCATCGCATTTTATACCTACTACTAAAGACAAACAAAACACCTCAAATTTTATTTTTCAATCTCTCTGAAGGGTCATCCTCCCTCAGCATTCTAATATGCTTGCTAAAAAGCTCTTTCTCCTCTTTTTGAGAAAGAGCATAGATGCGCTCAAACTTCGCTATCTCCTCTTCACCAAGTGACCTTATACCGTTCTTGTCGATTACGCTGATTGTTATGGGCTCCATAAGCTTTTGCGCAGAAACCTCCATAGTATCTTTTATTGTTTTGTACGCCAGAAAGCTTCCCTCTTCAATGGAAAGCCTTTCCCGGTGCGCGCTCAGGTACGCATTTGCTATAGTATCCCCTACTCCTATTGCAAGCTTGTTTATCTTGTTGGTGCTGTCGTTGTATATGTTTAAAAGAGAATCATCAGAGATAACTGCTGCTTCTCCTCCCTTTTTCTCTTCGTAGCTTGCCATAACTATCGCGGCGGACAGGAGGCTTTCTATGCTCTCGTCCTCTTCTTCCGGATCGTGCCCATTTGCCCTCTTCATCCTGATTATATGCTTGTATTTTGTCTCAGAAAATTCATCGAGCATAGCATCCTTTACATCCTCCACGCTTTTTGATCTTGTCAGTTTCTTCTTCAATATTTTGTATACTCCTTCTATTACGCTGGAATCTCCCACTCCGGAAAATAAGAACGTGTTATTTATTCTCCTTATTTTTTCCCCACGCATCATTATGCCGCTATCCTTAGAGTAGTTCATCTCAAATCCGCTGTCTGCAGCTAGCACTACCCCATCAGTACATGATACATACACTACAAGCGTCATGCACCCACCACTAGTAGTATTAGCTCAAAAAAATTATAAACATTGTGCAAAATTCCTTTTCTTTCCTGCGTTTGCGGATGTAGAACAAAGCTCTGTATAAAACCGTTGTGCATCTCTAGGGATTTAGACCGGATCCTTCTCTGCAGTTACCTCATTCAAAATTTCGGTAAATGACCTGTGCTCAGTCATTGGAATATGGTTATGCTATTCGGTCCCCTGGTTTGGTTTTCTCCGGATCGTTCGGAGTCAACAGTATTACTCCATCGCTCGTGAGCGCACCCAAAACAAGGGCCTCTGAAATGAAGTTTGCAACCTGCTTTGGTGCAAAATTAGTCACCGCCACGATCTTCATCCCCATGAGTTTGTCCTTCTTATAATTCGTAATCTGGGCCGAAGACCTCTTGATTCCAAGTTCTCCAAAATTGATCTATAATCTGTACGCAGGTCTTCTTGCCTCCGGAAAGTCTTGGACATCAATTATTGTACCTACCCTGATCTCAACTTTCGAAAAATCATCATAGCTTATTGTAATCTGTTTTTCACCTGCCTTATCCATAATACTGTTTTTCCGGAAGCGTTTATAAACTATTGTATCGTCATTCTTCAAGTTATTACTGCGGCTTTTAATTCATCCTGGTCTTGTTAATTCATTCATCCTATCTTCAGGTTTTTCCATATATCAAATCACATCTCAACTTCCTCTAGCCTAAGCCAGTTTCCGATCTTCGCCCTCTCGCGTACCTCGTCTAGCGTGTATTTTCTGAGGAGTCTGCCGTCCCTGAATACTTCAACGAGTTCGTCTCTGCCTGGATCGCTATCACTTTCCGTGTAATATGTTGCGTGTACCTTTACGAGCTTCAGTCTCCCTGCCTTGGAGTTCTTACCAGGATCGGTTATCGGCTCCTTGTATACGTTCCGTTCTTCGCCGTTTACGGTAACGCTGGAGCATTTGAACGCAAACTTCTGAGTGTCCCTGTTCAGCTTCTGCAACAGCGCGCCTCCCATCCCGAACGATACGTTGTCGGCTGACCATTTGTGTATCCTCATATTTTCGAGTATGTCGCGTGCCATTGCGTAATCCATACCGTCTCCCTGGATTACTCTTATCTTGTCGTTTAATACCCTATAGCCTTTGCTGTTTATCGTGTATCCAAACCTATCTCCAAGTATATTTAGTACGTCCAAGACTACATCTGGTGGGTTGCCCGAGTCTGGCCTTACCACAACCACCCCCTCCCTGCCAAGCACCTTTTCCTTGAGTTTATCTCCCCAAATATCGCTGCACGCCTTGTATATGTTGTATGAATCTGAAACTACGGCTACCGTTCCGTTTGGGAACTGCTCTAGCATGTTCCTCATCGCTTCGGCTTCGTGAGATCTGCCCCACGCCGTTATGGTAGAATGTTCGGCCGCAGGGACTGAGAATCCCGCCATCTCCGCATCGTAGTAGTCGCGCAATAGGATCAACGAAGCGATTGTATCTGTGCCTTTAAAGTTGACAAGATGCGCTGCCCCTCCAATCCCGGCGGACTCGACAGAAGAGACTCCCCTAAACCCAAAATCGTGCAACTTGAAGTCTATAAGTTCCGGATTACCCGTGTCATCTAGATACTCGAGTATGCGGCTCTTCATGTTCCTGGATAGCGTTGCTACGGTGGTGGGATACCATGTCTGTACGAGCAGGGTCTCCAAATAGTTCGTAAGCCAGTAGCACTTTGGATCTGTGTTCTCGACCGTTATGAGTACATTATGCGTCTGCACTACGCTCCCCTCTGGTACTGCCTTTATACTTACCGGTAGCATCCCTCCGTGCTCCCTAAGTATATAC
>JAKAOQ010000029.1 GCA_021812105.1 Microcaldota archaeon
AAATCCTAGCTTTGTGTAATTTATGCTCGCAAAATACCTTATACCGTATCTCTCTTCCAGCTCTGCTTTTCTTCGTTCCACGGTCTGCAGCGTTACGCCCAGCCTGTTCGCTATTGCTGACAGCGGTATCCTGCAGTTCATGCTCAGGTGCATCAGTATACTCTCGTCTGTTTTGTCAAAATCGTACGTGGGCGCCGCCGTAACCGCTTGCTGGCTGGCCGTTTCTATCACGGCCTTCTTTATGAACTTCCCCTCTTCTGTTATCCTCCCCAGATATTCCTTCTTGCTGCGCACCCTCTTGCTCGCCTTGTCCCACCAGGCGCTGGACCTGTATACGTAGAATCTGCCGTTGATCCTTGCCAGTACGATATAGAAGGGATATTCTGACTTGAGCCCCTCAAACGTCTTCTTTACCGCTTCCGGCGTTTCCATAGTATTATTATAATACTTTAAAGTATTTAAATTGCTACTATATGGTAATACATAAGGTTATTTCTCTGACAGATAAGGAGAATATTATAGGATATGTGCTGATTAATCCGTCTAAACACCTATCGTAAGAGCGTTATAGATTATATACAACAAACAACCTAATACTACATAAGCGTGGCTGGGGTTTGCCATACTTGCTAATGCTGGTGGGTGCTACTGTGGGTGCAACAAAGAATAAGAGAGACAATATCGTGCGTGCGAAGCCGCACAAGTTCTTTTTCATAAAGCCTATACCTAATACGGACGCCAGATCACTTTCCGAAAGGCTGCTCGGCATAAAGGGCATAGAGGAAGTAGACATAACGGAAGGCGAATACGGTTATGTAGTCAAGGCAAATTACACGGGCGACAATGATGGCTCCATCGGCGATTACATCACAAAGAACATGAAGGGCAAGTACGGCGTTGCCCTCAGCTATTACAATATCAGAAGGGCGAAAGCATGACGAAACTAGACGACGACGTTGCCGTAGTAGAAAGGGTCCCGGGCCTCGTGTGGGATCTCAAGTTCAAGGACGAAACTGTGCCGCGCGAAGCGGCGCAAAAAACCGGCTTATTCTCAAGGATTCTCGGCATATTCAAAAACAACCCGAACGAATTACGCTAATTATCCCAACACTCTAACCTTGGCCTGCGTGCAAACGCAGGCCTATTTTATTACCTATTTATCTATCTTTTATATCTGACTTTACTTTGCACGTATCCTTTTTATCGCGTACCTGTACACGACGTACAGTGCGATTGCGAGCATGCCTATCGCGCTGAGTATCACTACGGCGTGCGTGCTCGAAAGTAGATAGAACCCGAAAAGCATAAGCACCGAATTCCATATGACCGCCCCGGCTACCGAGTAGGTGAAGAACGTCTTCGGGGGCATCTTTGCGAAGCCCGCGGGGAAGCTCATAAGGGTCCTTATCACCGGTACCAGTCGGGTGAAGAAGACAGCGGCGACTCCGTTCCTGCTGAACCACGCGTCGAACGAGTCGAGCGATTCCTTGCTTATGTGGAAAAGCCTCAGGTGCTTGTACACTATGTCCTTGCCGATGTAGTAGCCGATGAGGTAGTCTATCGCTATGCCCACCGCGCTGCCCACTATGGAAGCGAGCAGGGCGGGATAGAAGAGCAGGAGCCCCTTGTGAGCGAGCAGTCCGGCGAGCGGCATTACCACCTCGCTCGGTACTGGAATCGACGAACTTTCCAGCATCATCAGGAAGAATACCGCTGTTACGCCGTAGGTTTTTACCAGACCAGTGGCTAGGCCGTATACATAGGCGGTCAACCCCGAAAGACTAGATAGCATAATCGCTTCTATCACGAAATCGTTGAATAGGTGGCTGACAGATTATAAAAAGGTTACGAGACGGACTTTTGCTTTGCAGTGCGTTTGGTCAGATCCGGTATTTCATCTACGCTGTAGAAAATCCTGAATCCGTGCTCTTTGGCGCGCGCCAATTCCGCGTCGGCGCCTTGTGACCTGCCCAGGTACAGCAGGGCATTGCACTTGGATTCCCAATTTTCATCAAATTTGTACCATGCTTCTTTCGGCAGAGCCTCGTCATCCCTCATTTGAAGGTGTATAAAATGAGTAAGGTGGGGGATATACGGGATATGCCCTCTTTTCATTACTTCTATGCCCGCCCTTATTGCATTCTCTACGTTGTGATGCGCGATCCTAGCTGCATCGTGAAGATCGCCCTGCGGAGTGTACGGGCCGGCTATATAAATGGTCATGATTTCTTCGCTTTTATCTGCAGGTTCGCTGCTTTTACTCTCTCTTAACCAGATCCCGATATGGGAGTGGCCATTCTCGCGTATTGCAAACTCCTCTTCCCAGTTCTTGCCGAGGCTTCTGTATTCTACTTTCCTGCCCTCCTTCTCCGCCATCTCTATCCCTATCTGCATTCCTCTAGATATTCCCTGGTCTGTATATACTACGGTAACCGCCTCCAATTTTTTAATCACGGCTTTCCCGGCTATTATCCCCCGCATCCTTTCGGTTGGAGAATTATCGTCCAGGATTCCAGGCTGGGTAAAAAATAGGTGCGATGCGTAGGGTATCTCATTTTTCGATAAGCAGTCGAAAACGCACGCCCGGGCGTACCTTATATTTTTTATAATGCCTTCTGGGGTGTCGGCAGAATAAGGGGATTCTATATCAACAAATCGCAAGTATCCTGCATCTTCTGGCGCTTCTGCCACACGTATCACCTCCACACCCTACACTGAGTTTTATTAGATATTTATAGCTTTGTTGCGAGGTCGGAACGCCGAAATCAAAAAGGTATTTAATATTTTACACGCAAATGCACGTGTGGAGTAGGGTTTTGGCGATGAGCTAATGGTAGGTACGACCTGCAGGAAGGGCGAGAGCTTATCAGAAACACACGAGGACATCAGCAGGATCGACGTAGAGGTTACCAGACACTTTGTGCACTGGGTAATGCAGAGAGGCATACCACAGGCCAAGGTCATGGACATCGTGTACGGCGATCACGAAACGAAGCCTGGAAAATACGCCGGGACGAGAGTCTACACGCTGAGGGGCAGCGGGGACGGAACCGAGGTTGTCGCATCGGACAGGGACTGCAGCAGCGGGGGAAAGAAGAGGAGGCTGATAACCGCGCACCTAAGGGAGTGACGGCTTTGTTGATTAAGTCTTAAATTGTTGATAAAGTCAGACTAAATAAACAAAGCTGTAATTTTAGGTTGTTTATATGTCTTCTCCTTAGGGCGGCTTTGCTCCTTTAGTCTATCCTGCTCCTAAAGTCTTATATCTGCTCCTAAAGTTTGCTCCTTTAGTCACTTTTAGAGCAAAGCTCCTTAGGGCCGCCCAGCTCTATCGTTCGGTTTGGCTTAAAATTCTTGCTATCTTAACAGTAGAGAACTGTCGGTAAAGTAAATTAGTATGTGCTTGTCGCAAGCTTGGCGTAGTTCTGTGGAACTACCCGAAAAGAGATGAAGGTTGATGGTCTCAACCTTTAGAGTTTTTACAAATTCAACCATAGGTACGAAGTCTGCGTCGCCTGAGAGTATTATGACCGTTTCTACTTCTTTTGTTAATGCCTTTTTTATTGCGTCTACTACCAATAGGACATCTACTCCTTTTTCCTCAGCAACAAATCGCTTCCCTACTGTCCTGTATTTCAGCTTTCTAGTTCTTAGATTTATCGGCCATTTTGGGGCTAGACTCCTTATTCCACTATGAAACTTTTGCTGTGATATATATTGAGCTTGCTCCTTTGAGCTGTCTTTTACCGCGTCATAGAGAAATATGTACTTAAGTTCAAGGTCAAATTGTTTTGATAGCGATGAGAATAGTTTCTCATAATCCGCTGGCGGAAATGGCAACCTCCTTGAATCTTTAAGCGAATGGTAGAAATTAGAGTTATCTATGAAAAGTGCTGCCTTTTTTATATAATCAGTTAAGCCCAGATTTACCAGCCGAAGCCAGTAACTCTGGGGATCCTATGATAATAGAGCGACTTGAAGATATATAAGACTTTTGCAATTTTAGGCTTTGTTGAAAAAGTAAGGCTAAATCAACAAAGCCGGGGAGTGACGATAGATTTATAAAGTTTGGGCAGTCAAAGTAAGTTACTTAAGTTAGAGGGAGGCATATAACCGTATGCTGTTTTTCCCGCACGCACTGCACGCATTGCAGGAGGGATTATCGTGGAAAAGGAAAAGCTTGAGATTCTAGACAAGTTTATACAGGAAAACAGGGGCAAACGCAAGTTTGCGCAGAGCGTTGAGCTTTCGGTCAACTTCAAGGGGATCGACTTCTCGAAGCAGGACGACAGGCTAAACGTTGAGATTTCGCTGCCGAACGGAAAGGGCAAGGAGAGCAGCGTCATAGTATTCGCTGACGACAGGAACATAGCCGATAGCGCTGGCAAGCTCGGGGCAAGGGTGATAGGAAGCGCGCAGCTTCCCTCGGCTTCCAGCGACAAGGCGATGCTCAGGAACATGCTCAAGAGCGAGCTCGTGGCACAGCCGAGCCTGATGCCGGCTATAGCGAAGAACCTCGGGCAACTACTCGGACCGAGGAACAAGATGCCGAAGCCGCTCCTAGGAAGCGACATCTCGGGCGCGATCAAGAGGGCGATAGACTCCGTGCAATTGAGGAGCAAGGGCAAGTACCTTCCCACGGTGCACTGCGTTGTTGGGAAGGAGGGCATGGAGACGCAGAAGATAGCCGAGAACATAGACGCGGTAATGGCAGCGCTGGCGAAGAAGCCGGGCAACGCCCACATAAGGTCCGCGTACGTAAAGCTCACCATGAGCAAACCTGTAAAGATAATAGGCTGATCTCATGATTACCAAAAAGGACAAGATAAAGTTCGTGGAAAACGCTTCAGAGGAGATCAAGAGCTACAAGACTGTAGGAGTCGTAGCGCTGAGCTCCGTTCCCGACAGGCTCTTGCAGAAAGTTAGAAACGGTCTGGGTGCGGACGGCAGGTTCATAATAGGCAGGAAGAAGCTTATCAGGATGGTGCTGGAAAGCAACGACAGGACGAAGGGCCTCGCTGACGAGCTCTCGGACACGAGCGCGATACTCCTTTCCAACAAGGATCCTTTCGAGCTATACGGCGTATTCAAGGGAAACATTCTCAAGCTTTCGGCGAAGCCCAGGCAGGTCGCGCCAGAGGATATAGTGGTGAAGAGCGGCGAGACATCGCTGCAGCCCGGGCAGGCGGTGACAGAGCTGAAGAAGGCAGGAATAGACGTCAAGATCGACAAGGGCAAGGTTGTGATATCAAAGGATAAGGTAGTTGCGGCCAAGGGCACGGTCATAAGCACGGCCGTTGCCAGCGCGCTTCACACCCTCGGCATAACGCCGTTCACCGCCAAGATTGAGCCCAAGGTTCTGATGCGTGACGGGCTGCTTTTCAGGCTGGACGTTCTAAGGATAAGCAGGGAGAGCACGCTCTCCGAGCTCGGGACCGCTTTTGCGCGCGCCCGTACGCTCGCCCTGTCTCTCGGCATAGTAACGCCTTACACCGTGGTCGAGCTTATAACCAGGGCCTACAGGAACGCAATAGCTCTCGGAACCGGAGCGAACGTTTACGATACAGGAATAGCGGAGAAGCTTCTCGCAAAGGCGGCCGGGGAGGCCGGCGCCCTCGAGAAGCTGAGCAAGAAATAAATGATCATGCTGATAGAAAGGTGAAAAGAAATGGAATATGTATACGCCGCTTTGCTGCTCAGTGAAGCAGGAAAGCCGATAGACGAGAAGGGCCTCATGGAAGTAGTGAAAGCAGCTGGATTCTCCCCCGACGAGGCGAGGGCGAAAGCGCTCGTAGCGTCGCTGAAGGACGTCGACATAAAGGAGGTCATAAAGAACGCAGCGCAGGTAGCTGCAGCTCCGGCGGCCGCACAGCAGCACGCTGAGGGAGAGAAGAAGGAGCAGAAGAAAGAGGAGAAGCACGACGAAAAGAAGGAGGAGGCCGCTGCTGAGGGACTCGCAAGCCTCTTCGGCTGAAGCGTCTCGTCATCGACTCGGCGGCAATGCGCATGATATGATGGAGCCTAAAAAAGGCAAGTTCGTAACTCCCGGAGAGGTGCTCTGCACCGAGGAGGAGTTTCTACCCACGCGCAGCGTTTTCACCGAGAACGGAAACGTCTACTCGGCGATGTGCGGCAACGTTGAGACCAGGGATGGAAAGGTTCTGGTATCAAACAGCAAAGCCGAGGTCGACAAGATAGGGCGCGGCATGCTCGTGCTGGGCGAGGTGGTGAGCGAGGTAGGGAAGGTCCTGTTCGTAAAGGTCGATGACGTCAAGGCGGGCAGCAAGCTGTACGCGGCGCTGAGCGACGGGAAGATAATAACCAGCAGCCATTCCGGACCGCGCGACAGGGGCGGCCCGCACGGCCCCGTAGGGAAGATATGCAAGGAGGGCGACGTCATACTGGCGAAGGTCGACGAGGTCGGGGACGACATATACACCCTCGGCCTTTACGGCCCCGAAACGGGAGTAGTCTACGCCAGGTGCAGCGAGTGCGGAGGCGACATGAGGTACGACGGCGCGGAGCGCGTGCTGGTCTGCACGAAGTGCAAGCACAAGGAACACTCGAGAGTTAGCGCGCTGTACGGAAAACCAAACGAGATAAAAAGCTTGCTTGCGAAAGCGTTAACGCAGCCCCAGTGATACAATGGAAATGAATATTATAAAGGATGAAAAAAAGGAGATGGTCATAGAGTTCGGCAGTGAGGACTTTACTATTCCCGACCTGATAGCCAGCGTGCTCAACAGGGACAAGGACGTCAGCTTCGCCGGAACCTACAAGGAACACCCGGAGGTCGGGAAGCCGAGGCTCGTAATAAAGACCGACAAGAAGAAGCCAAAGGAAGTACTCGAGAAGGCGCTGAAGAGCGCGGAGGAGGAGCTGTCGGACATAAAGGATGGATTGTCAAAGAAGAGCAAATGAGCACTGGCGCGCATAAGAAGGGGGTGAGAATTCTCGCGGTCGCGTCGGGCCCCGCAGAGGGCGCGAGCAACACGATCGCGGTAGGCGTTGTGCAGCGAGAGAAGACTACAGAGGGCGTGCTCTCGACCAGCGTAGAAGTGGATGGAACCGATTCCACGTCCAGGATACTGAAGATGCTGGCATTATCAAAGTTCAGGCAGCAGGTCAAGATTCTCGCGTTCGATGGAGTGGCGCTGGCCGGGCTCAACCTGGTAGACGCAACACGCGTTGCAAAGGAGTCCGGAGCCACTGTGCTGCTCCTCACAAGGAAAAGGCCCAGAAAGAACGCGCTTGAAAAAGCGCTGAGAGAATACTCTAGGGAGAATGGCGCCGACATCTCCGGCAGGCTGAAGATACTGGATGACGTTGACGGATTCACGGGCTACAAAAGCTCCGGCTTCTACGTGAAATCCAGTGCAAGGATGAGGGAGAGCGATGAGGCCGTGGCCGCTGCTTTCGAAGCGCTTAGGCTCGCGCACATGATTGCGAGAGGAGTGTCGAGCGGCGAATCAAAGGGCAGAGTATAGGAATCACGCAACACAAAATCCCCTATCAACTACAAACCTGTATTAGTCAGTGTATGATTAGACTCGATAGGATTAGGCCTGTTTAACGATTTCACAGCACGGTTTGTGAGGGATATAAATAAGAGTGATGCGATAAATCACTGATTAGGGTTGCAGTAATTTTGTAGATATGCTGGTGGTGAAACCATGTACGAGGACAACAAGGACCTGGATTCCAGGACAAAGGACCTGAGCAGGGCCAGGCAGTCGCTTATCGAAGAGCTGCAGGCTATGATGTGGTACGACGAGCGCATAAGTGCGACCAAGGATAAAACCCTGGTAAAGGTTCTCGCTTACAACAGGGACGACGAGAAGGAGCACGCGTCTTTGCTGCTGGCGTGGCTGATCAAGCACGACTCTGTGCTGAAGGAGGAGCTGAAGAAGG
>JAKAOQ010000030.1 GCA_021812105.1 Microcaldota archaeon
GGAACTTCTACGCTTCCGCCCAGCAGCGCGGTGTAGAAAGGCAGCTCAAGAGTGTAGTATACATCGCTGCCCTGCCTTTCGAACCTGCTGTCTTTTTGTACGCGCACGTCAATGTACAGGTCCCCCGGCCCGTCCCTCCCGAAGTCTCCCATCCCTTCAAGTCTTAGTCTCGTGTTGTCCTCTATGCCTTTCGGTATTCTCACAGATATCTTGTTCTCCTTTTGGACTGCACCTCTACCTCTGCACTCCTTGCACGGGGTCTCAAATATTTTTCCGCTGCCTCCGCATTTGTCGCACGTGGTTATTGTCTGCATTATTCCGAACGGCGTTCGCCTTGTGACCCTGAGCTGCCCGCTTCCGCCGCACTTATCGCACTTGAGCAGCCTGCTTCCGGGTTCCATTCCTGTGCCGCCGCATCTCTCGCATGCGGCGACGTGCCTTACGCTTACCTCCTTCTCAACCCCCTTCGCAGCGTCCTCCAGGCTTATGCTCATGTGCGCCAGTATGTCGCTGCCCATCTGCCTCGCGCGTCTTCCTCCGCTTCTTCCCGGCATTCCAAAGAAGCTGCTGAAAATGTCCTCGCTGTCGCCGAAGTCTATGCCGAAGTTCCTGAATATCTGGTTTACGTCAAATCCCCTGAATATGTCTTCTTCGCTGAACCTCTGATTGAATCCTTCCGGACCGTACGTATCGTACTGTTGCCTCTTCTGCGGACTGCTGAGGACCGCATACGCTTCGTTCACCTTCTTGAATATCTCCTCTGCGCCCGGATCCTTGTTCCTGTCGGGATGATACTTCATCGCGAGCTCCCTGTAGGCGTTCTTTATTTCGTCCTGAGTCGCGTTTTTCTTGACGTGCAGTATGTCGTAGTAGTCCTCAGCCATGTTTCTGCCTCTTGGTTTACTTCTCTACCTTGAAGTCCGCGTCCGTGGCGTTTCTCGCTCCGCCGCTGCCAGCGTCAGTCCCTCCGGGTTCGCTTCCGCCATCCGGTGGCGCTCCGCCCCCCGGCATCCCGCCCTGCGCTCCCTTATAGACGCTGCTTCCTATCTCCTCCAGGGCTTTCTTCAGGTTTTCGTACTTCATCTTTATGTCGTCGTAGTCGTCCTTCTTTACGGCCTCCTGCAGTTCCTTCTTCGCGCTGTCTATCCTTTCCAGCACGTCTTTGGGTACCTTGTCCTTGTACTCTTCCAGAGTCCTGTCTGTGGTGTATATAAGTGACTCGCCGTTGTTCTTTGTCTCTATCTGCTCCCTAATCTTCTTGTCCTCTTCCTCATACTTCTTTGCATCCTCTATCTTCCTGTCTATATCCTCCCTGCCCATCTTGTGAGGTGCTACTATATCCAGGCTCTGCGACTTTCCTGTTCCCTTGTCTTTCGCCGTAACGTGAAGTATGCCGTTTGCGTCAATGTCAAAAGTAACCTCTATCTGAGGTACGCCTCTCCTTGCGGGTGGTATGTCTGTCAGAGTAACCCTTCCGAGCTCCACGTTGTCCTTAGCCATCGCCCTTTCTCCCTGGACTATTGGTATGTCAACGCTCGTCTGCGAATCATCAGCGGTTGTGAATATCTGTGACTTCTTGATCGGTATCGTGGTATTCCTCTCGATCAGTGGGGTTGCTATGCCACCGAGCGTTTCTACGCTGAGAGTCAGAGGCGTCACGTCAAGTAGCACTATATCCTTTACCTCTCCGGTAAGCACTCCGGCCTGCACCGCCGCGCCAAGGGCTACCGCCTCCATAGGGTCTACTCCCCTCTCTATCTTCTTCCCCAGCAGCTGCTCAACGTATCTCTGCACTATGGGCATCCTGGTCGGTCCGCCTATCATCACTATCTTATCGAGATTGTTGGGTTCGAGCTTCGCATCGTTCAGCGCCTGCCTCACGGGCTTTGCTGTCCTCTCTACTATCGGCAGGACGAGGCTCTCCAGCTTTGCCCTTGTGAACGTGTAGCTGAACTGTATCGGCTTGCCGTTCTTGTCCTGTCCGAGGAACGGAAGGTTTATGTCAGACTGCAGTACCGTAGAAAGCTCTATCTTCGCCTTCTCTCCCGCTTCCCTAATCCTCTGCATAGCCTGTGCGTCCTTCGTAACGTCTACGCCATACCTGGAATTGATCTCGTCCGAAAGGAACTTTACTATTACGTTGTCCATGTCTGTGCCTCCTAGCTGTGTATCCCCGCTTGTCGCCTTCACCTCGAATACTCCCTTGCCGAATTCCATTATTGTAACGTCAAGCGTCCCGCCTCCGAAGTCGTATACGAGTATCTTCATCTCCCTGTCCGACTTGTCGAGTCCGTAAGCCAAGCACGCGGCCGTAGGTTCGTTTACGAGCCTGACAACTTCAAGCCCCGCGATCTCTCCCGCGTCCTTCGTAGCCTGCCTCTGGTTGTCATCGAAGTAGGCTGGGACCGTTATTACGGCCTTCTTGACCTCCTCCCCGAGAAACGCCTCCGCGTCTTTCTTTATCTTCTGCAAAAGTATTGCCGAGAGTTCCTGCGGCTTGTAACTCTTACCATGTATCTTGTACACGTAGTCGCTCCCCATCTTCCTCTTGAACGCCGTTACCGTACCCTCGGGATTTGCAACCGCCTGCCTCCTAGCAGCCTCGCCGACCAGCCTCTGGTCGTCCTTGGTGAACGCCACGTAGCTGGGAAACGCCTTCCCGTAAAGGGAAGCACCCTCTGCACTCGGTATTATGGTAGGCCTGCCTCCTTCGAGTACAGCAGCAGCACTATTAGATGTTCCTAGGTCGATTCCTATAATTTTCATATTCTACACCTTTTATTTTTCAAACACAATCTTGCTTTAATTCTCATTTGTCATCCTGTTTTTTTGCCTCGCCAGACACTATGACCATAGCGGGCCTCAAAAGAATGCCGTTGATGGTATAACCCTTCTTGATTACTTCAAGTATGGTGCCCTGCTTCTTTTCACTTTCCCGGGTAAGCGCTATCTCGTGCAGATAGGGGTCATACACGCCGTCGCACCTTACCTCCTTTATCCCCTCATTCTTCATGAATTCTATCATGTTCGAGTACACCAGTTCGATGCCCTTCGCGAGTTCGTTGTTGTCGGACTTGTTTACCGCAATCATCGCGAGCTCGAACTCGTCTAGTATCGGCAGCAGGTTCTTGAGCGTCTCTGCTTTTCCGAGGTTCTTTGCACCCGAGATCTCTCCCGCAACCCTCTTTTTATAATTGTCAAATTCCGCAGCCAGCCTTAGAAATTTTTCCTTCTCCTCACGTTCTTTCTCAGCACTTTTGACCTGATCCTGCTTCGCCTCGCTATCGGTATCGGGTTTAGCTCCATCTGCGCCATCTCTCTTTTCAGGACCTTCCTTCTCCTCTCTGCTTTCAGCTGCCATACCATCACTATTTATTTTTCAATTCTCTCCTTTTTTTCATCATGGATTTGAGCATTATTGAATCTAGTTCCCTCGCCATGTCGAGCATCTTCATCATCTCCCTGTTCATGTCATACTCGAGTTCCTCAACTACTTTTGCCATGTCCGTTGCCCTTAGATAATATCTCCTGCCCCTCTTTACTACGAGGCCAAGGTCCACGAACCTGTTTAGATGGTACACTACCGTGCTTCTCGGAGTTGGCCTGTCGAGTTTTATCTCGCTGCTTGAGAGTCCACTATCCCTGAAAGCGGCATAGATGAAGTCCTTGAGTATTCTTTCCTCCAGATCGTCACCGCTTTCGGCTGAAAGCCCCAACGCTTCGCAGAACCATCTTATGAGATTGTCGGGCTTGCCCCTGCCGATATCGGGTTTTTCAACCGAACGTATGACTATCTCTTTCCTGCCTCTCATGGTATATCCCTCCAACAGTAAAAGCTGACCGTGCCTCGCTGTTTCCTTCTCTATATACTATTATGCGCCAATATGTTTAAATATTTTTCTATTTAAACAAGAATTTATTGACATTTCAACTTATTATTAAAAATTGCGAGGAAACCGAGTTAAATATCCCGTGCATTCGCCCACACCAATGCAACCGCCACGGCGGGCTGAACCCGGTATAAAAAGAGCCGCGCCGCCTGACCTTGCTAGGCCAGATAACGGCGTGCTCTTGCCCTCCTTTCAGCGTTTGATCAGGTCAGAAATTGAATGGGCAAGTCCGGCGATCTTATCCGACGTGTCAAAATCAAGGTTGCACATTACTACGACCGAGAAACCATCATCCACATATCTTGACATGATCGAAGTGAAACCACCCCAATTACCAGTATGCTCAATAAGCCTTCGACCGTTTGCCTCTTTTATAAACCAACCAAAGCCGTAACCCTCTTCGTTGGGCTCACCGTTATTTAGCCTGAATGTCGTGAATATAGCGTCCAAAGAAGAACGTTTGAGCAGACTCTCACCATACAGAACCGCATCCCACTTTGCCAGGTCGAAAACGTTGCAGTAGAGCGTACCGTCGGCCGTAGAGTTGAACGTGTCTGAAATCGGGCCAACTGGCCTTACCCTACCTTCTTTCAGTTCATATCCGCGAGGCCCATCGCGCGGTTTTGTCTTCTGCAGTCCCTGCCTTACAGAATTCATTTCGAGTGGTTTGAATATTCTTTCTTCTAGAAAATCGAAATAGTGCATGCCTGTGATTCTGTGTATTATTACCCCTAGCAGCATATAATTCGTGTTGGTGTACGAGTACCTCTGCCCGGGTCCGAACTCAACTGGAAACGATCCTACAACACCCACGATCTCGTTTTCCGTATAATCCGACGTGGCTCTCAGAGTCAGAGGCGAGTCCGGAGGCTCGGGTCTATCAAGGTACTCTCTTAATCCTGAGGTGTGAGAAAGCAGGTGCTTTATCTTTATACTCCTCCAGCTCTCCGGCGCGTCCCTGAAGTAATTGTAAATACTGTCATCAAGGCTCAGCTCGTTGCTCTCTACCAGCATCATTATAGCAGCGGAAACAAACGACTTGCCTATGGAACCGACCTGGAATGCCATCTTAGGGTCTACCGGTATACCGCGTGCAACCTCGGCCAAACCATAGCCGTTGACCAGCAAGGTCTCGCCCCGGCTGAATATGCCGATAACAAGCCCCGGTACGCTCTCGCTCTCCATAAAAAGTCTTACCTTACTTTCTACACCGGCCACCACCTCTTTAGCGAGTTCCAGAGAGGAACCACTGTGCACTTCCATTTTACTCACCTCCTTCATCATTTTTCCACGCCAGCAATCTATCCCAGCTGTTTTACATACATAAGTCAAGGATAACAAATATTAATGTCTGCTTTTACGGGCAGAAATGTTCAGAGAAACCTATAAATATCTCGAAGGCGCAAAGGCGAGCGTGGAGCAATGACCTATAAGACAATCAGCAAAAGCATCTGGATGGACAGGATTCTTGGAGGGGCCGAAGACGTCGCAAAGGATGCAGAAGATGTCAGTATAGACGCCAACAAACTGAAGGCATTTGCACTGTACCTATCAACAAAGATCTCCCCGCTTCCTAAATGGGACCTGCCTGTTTTTGCTGACAAACCAAATAAAGACACAATAGACTTCATGCTTCTTGGCAACACAATAAACTTTCAATATACAGACGTAAGGACCAAAGAGAAGTATTTCTTTGAATACAAAGGAAATATATGGTATGGCGCAATGGGGATGTGGGCCGCCCTAAAAAATGCCTTTGAGCAAGGTATGCCCATACTTGATGGTGTATACTTATCCGTACTTACGCTTGAGCAAGCAAGGAAGATATTCAACAAGGAGTCCAATATACCCATGCTGGAGCGCAGGGTTGAAATACTCAATGAGGTCGGCAGAACATTGGCCGATAAATACAATGGCCATTTCTACAATCTTGTAGCAGAATCTGGTGCGGAGCTTCTCGAAGACAACGGTGCTCTCGCTACCAAGCAAGGAAAGCTTTTCAACAACGGAAATGGGCTTATTGATAGACTGCTTGCAGACTTTCCCTCGTTCAAAGACGAAGCGTATTATAAAGGAAAAAGGATCGTTTTCAGCAAGCGTGCACAACTTGGCGCCGCCATGCTTTACGAAAAGTTCCTCGGCCTAGGGCTTGAGCTGTTTCCCGAATCTGAAATGAAGCAGCTTACGGTCTTTGTGAACTACGAACTGCCGAAGGTTCTCAATGGGCTTGGCATTCTTGTATACAGTGATAGGCTGAACAAGAAGGTGCTCAATCAGATACCTTTGGAATACGGCAGCAATCAGGAGATAGAGCTAAGAGCGGTTACGCTTCACGCCATAAGGATGTTGAAGGAGGAAATAGAAAGGATCAACCCCGATTCTGGAGTCACATACCTGCATCTGGATTATATGCTGTGGGGGGCGGGAAGAAACATAAAAAGCATACCGCACCACCTCTGCGAAACCTCGGCGTATTAGCTGATTATTGAACAATCCTTATAAGAATTAATGGGCCCGCGGAGAATCGGACTCCGGATCTCCGCCTTGTGAAGGCGGCGTCTTACCACTCGACTACGAGCCCACATTGTGCTTATGCTTTAATAATTAACCTTTTTATTAGTAATCGGTATGATGAGCAGATTCTACACTGGTCTTGGTGACTCGGGTTATTCCAGCATGCTGGGCAGGAAGATAAAGAAAAGCGACAGCGTAATCGAGGCGATAGGAAACATAGACGAACTGAACAGCTTCATAGGGCTCGCTATGGCTTGCATCGATGATGACAGGTTATCGATCGCACTAAAAAGCGTACAGGAGAACCTATTCATAATAGGAGCGGAGCTCTCTTCAGTAGTGAACGAGAGATTCTTACCCAAGCACAAAATATCACCCGTGAAAGTTACAGAGCTCGAAAAAATAATTGCTGATACGGCGTCACGACTACCCGACCTGAACAGGTTCGTGCTGCCCGGCGGATCCGAAGCGTCTGCATACCTCCACGTTTCAAGATCCGTATCAAGGAGGGCCGAGAGAAGCGTGATAAGAATAAGTAGCAAGCTGAAGAATAAAAGCATAATACCTTATCTAAACAGGCTTTCATCGCTTTTGTTCGTATCGGCGCTGTACATGAACAAAAAAGAGGGCGTCGACGAGACAAATCCAAGTTACTGATCCCTGGCTACCTATTTCAGATCGAAGTATTCCCTGAACTTCTCAGCGGTCTCTATCTTTTTGGTCCTGCCAACCCTCTTTGCCTTTACAAAATCGTTCTCTATAAGCTCCTTCATGTATTCGTACGTCGAAGAACCGAATACCTTTACTATGGAGTTCTGCATTACGGGTTCGTTCTTGCTAACGTAAGCCAGTATCCTTAGCGCCCCCTCCCTGAGTTCCGGCTTCCCGGCCAGTCCGTTGACCCTGCTTGCATACTCGCTCTTCACCTCCATCATGAACTTGTTGCCTACAGTGCTTATCCTTAGGGCTGTGTTCCTCTCCTCGTACTCCTTCGCCAGCTCCTCAGCTATTTTGTTCACGTAGCCTATCGATGCCACGCCTACCGCCCTCGCTATCTCGTCTGCGCTGAGCGCCTTTGCTGATACGAAGAGCGCGGCTTCCACGAGCCTCTTGTACGTTTCATCGTTTTCCGCCATCTCCCTCGCTCTTGAGCTTTATGAATATCTCCTCG
>JAKAOQ010000031.1 GCA_021812105.1 Microcaldota archaeon
AAGCCAGTAGCACTTTGGATCTGTGTTCTCGACCGTTATGAGTACATTATGCGTCTGCACTACGCTCCCCTCTGGTACTGCCTTTATACTTACCGGTAGCATCCCTCCGTGCTCCCTAAGTATATACCCCCAACCATCCTTATTGAACAGTTTGTCGTTGCCGAGGTGTAACGCCGCGATCTTTGCGGCTTCGTCTATCTTCTCTTGGGTCACGACAGCTCCCTCTACGTACCTCTGGATGAAATACTGTAGTCCGAAGAATACGACCTTATCGAACATGCCCCCTCTAGATTCGAAGTAGGAATAGACTTTTTCAGTGCCTGGCGGATACTGCTTCCAGTGCGTGAGCTTGTAGCTATCAGTAAGCAGGAGCAGATTCTCTCCCAGTCCAAATCTTTCTTCATGTGAGCGATTCACATCCATCAAATCACGTTATGTGATTGTATGGACTTGTATATATGCGATTTGCATAAAGCATATATGCATATCTATACAACTTATACATATGGAGAGGCATATATTCAAGTTTGGAGAAGGCAGTACAGCTCTCATATTGCCGAAGGCGTGGGTGGACAAGAGCGGCCTGAAAGCCTCCGACTCGGTATATCTTTCCGAGAGCGAAAGCGGCAACCTTATAATAACCGCAACCGGAACCAAGAAGAAAAGCACCGATTGGATCACCGATTCAAGCGTGAGCCCCACGCTTATAGGCAGAAGGATTGGTCTTCACTATATGTACGGTACCACTAACCTGCATATCTACTCGAGTGACGGGTTTACACGCTCCCAGTTGGACGTGATAGAAAATACAGTGCACGGGAGCTGCTCTGGATTCGAGATAACCACGCAAACGAGCAAGGAAGTGGTTATAGAAGACCTTACCAACATAAAGGAAGTGAGCCTTGAGAAAGTGATAATGCGCTTGAGGTCAATAGTTGGACAGGAGTTCTCGGAACTGGAAAATTTGGATACCTACGCGATAGGTAAGATGGAAGAGCTGATAAATAGGTTCTACATGCTTGGTGTTCGATACATAAACATAACCCAAGCGAGTGATTTCTTCAGATATTACAGTGTGCTCGGTGCGCTGGAAAGCATAGCCGACAGTATCGCGTTTATCTCTGAGGAACCATCTGTTAGGGGCATGCACATCTTTGAAGACATGCACAAGCAGTTTGATCTTGCTTTCACTGGATTTACTGGAAACCTGAAAGTGATAGAAGAGGTGACGGAAATGCGTGCTTCAATACTGAAAAAGATCCCACGCCGAAAGATCGGCAAGTTTTACACTTACATTTTGCGCAACATAACCGACAAGATATCAGACGTAGCAGAATTTGGTTTGAAGCTATGAAACTGGATGTAGTTAGTTCAATCTCTTACTAACCAAATAACACAGACCTTAGAACTACAAAGGTAATACGGGCTCGGTGGGATTTGAACCCACGACCTTCAGCTTTCTCCTTCATTTATTGGACCTCTTTTCGAGAAGTCCATTAGAAGGCTGTTGCTCTATCCAAGCTGAGCTACGAGCCCAGGTGTCATAATCTTATGAGGTTTTGTTTGCCAATGTTAAAGAACCTTCTCGTGTTGGCCACTGTAACCTCTGCTGCTTTCTGGTATTCAATCGCCTTTGATTTGGCAATAATCACCACCGACCTCTCCACGTCTTTCGGGAGGGAGCCGGCGGCCGGAGCATCGCTCTCCGACATTATCTGTTCAATCGGTACGTGCTTAATTGCATTGCTCCTTTTTGAAGATTCCATGGGTGGCACTGACACATAATAACCTCTTTCTGCAGCAACCTTAGCCTGAGCGGCATCGCCTTCGAAAAAATGCAGGTGCACCTTCCTAGCGCCCTCTTCCTTCAGTATTCTGAGTACGTCATCCATCGCTTTGCGTGAATGTACGCTTACCGGCAGATCGAGCTCCAGGGCGAGATCAACAAACTTTTTGAATACGGTTTTTTGCGCGGCCACCCTCTCAAAACTACTCGCTATCTCATAGTCAAGACCTATCTCGCCTATTCCAACTATCTTGTCCCTGTTATCCTTCGCGAGCTGGATGTTGAAATTCACCTCATCATCGTCGATTACCATCGCTTCATCCGGTCCTATGCCCACCGCGGCGAACACATGCTTCCCATCAGCACGCTTGAGTACCTCCATATTCGCCCCGGTGCTGCCACCGTTAGTGACCATAACAGTGACCCCTGCAGCCACGGAATCTGCCACTGCGCCTTCGTCAAGCATGTTGAGGTGGCAATGCGCATCGGCCAGTTCTACCTTCTCTTTTTTGAGACTCTCCCTGCTGATCTCAATAGTCTTCACTCCGTGCATATGCAATCTATTTATTAGTATAAGGTCTATATAATAAAATATTGCGCATGTTCTATCGGCACCCGCATAGTAGTGAATATAATGGTTGAAAGCGAATTCAAACTTTCAGAACAGAAAAAGAACGAAATTTCCATGTACAAAAGAGTGAATATGGTACTCCTATTCGCAGTGATAATACTCGCGGTTGCGGTTCTGCTGTTATCTCTTTTGTACCAGTCATCGTTTTCATCCCTTCACAACATTGCATCGCTTCTCAATTCCAGTTCTAGGAGCACCAGCCCCACATCCAATACGACTTCCGGATACACCATCGCGGGCATAGACACGCCACTGAACAACACGGAACTATCCGCGATAAACAACGCTCCCAACAGCTATTTCGAGATTGCAGGCGAAAGACTGCTTAACGGAAGCTTGACAAACCAGGTTGTACTATCAAAGATTTCCAATACTATAGAGTACAATGCCCTGTATGTCAACGGCAAGCCCAGCGTGATATACATAGGCGCCATCTCATGCATATATTGCGGTGAAAACCGCTGGGCGATGGCTCTCGCACTGTCTAGATTCGGTTCCTTCTCGCAGCTGTACAAGGGATACAGCTCCTTCGGAGACGGTGACATACCTACACTCTACTGGATACGCGACAACTACACCACCCCAGCGGGTGTGGGTTACGGAAACTACTATTCAAGTAGCTACATAAACTTCATATCTGCCGAATACGAATCTCCTATAAAAGCCGGATTCGAGGTTGCCCCCCTGAGCTATTTCATTGGCAAGGCTCCGAACGCGACCTATAGCAATGCGCTGTCCTTTATGAACTCTACGGGCCAGTTCCAGGGTACGCCGTTCACCTTCTGGGGCAACACGATAGTAACTGGTGCCGATGCGGTGGTGTTCGGCAACACCACACCCAACGGGTCTACGCTGCCCATCGCGGGCATGACACACGCACAGGTAATATCGCAATTCGCCAAATTCAACGACCAGTTCGCATGGAGCGAATACGCGGGCGCTGACGTTTACATAAGCATGATATGCCCAACAATAAACAATTCCGCCAGCGTGTGCCAGCTGCCAGCCATACAGTCAATTGAAAAAATAGAAGGAATTTGATGGGGGTATTAAACACACTCAAATCAATATACAATCTTAAGTATATTGTGCTGAACTTAGTCGTTTTTGTCGTATACTATATACTCATCAGGCTCATAGTGGTATCGCAGGAAAGGGTGTTCCTAATAGTAAATCCTATCCTCTACTACATGATTTATCCGCTTGCTATTACATCTTCGATCCTGCTGACAGTAGCAGTATACTCGATAGGCAATACCAGGAGGAACATGGCAAAAGTGACGGCCAGCGGTTTGAGTGCAGTAACAGCACTGTTGGGCAGCGTTATAGTGTCGTGCGGATGCGCCGTCCCCATACTATTCTCTCTAGCGGCCATAGGCATAAGCGGCGCAGACATAATATACCTGAACGACTTTTTCTCTGCTTATTCGATGGAACTGGTGCTGGTATTCATCTTTTTAAATCTGCTCCTAACAATATATTATCTGAACAAGCTTTCAAAACCTTCGTGCAGAATCAAGTGAAAGTTTTGGAGAGGGTGGTCAGATGCCTGGTAATATGCGGCCGGCCAGAACAAGCAAAAGGGCGAAGGCGCGGCCAAAAGCGCGCATCAGCAGAGCGAAGAAGGCAAAAATCAAGACCTACGCGAAGGCCGAGAGACGCGTTGAACAAATTTCATATCCGGCAGCAGCCTATTCATACGAAGAAGCGATCCTCGACAACGTGATTCGCGGAGCAAAGGCAACACCAATCCCCGAAGAAGCGGTTACATTCAGCGAAATACTCTCAAACCTTACAAAGAATATGAAGACCATTACGTACAGGTTTGGAATAAACGTTGGCCGAGATCTGTACAGAACCCTCAATTCCAAAAAACACTACTACTGGTACGAAGAGGCGATTCCCGACCTGGTGGCGTTTCTAGAGAAGTCTGGGTACAAGGACGTCACATACACGCTTACCACCAGGGGGCTGCGTTTAAGGGTATACACTACCGATGGCGCGTTCGTAGGCGCATCGGTGCACACCTTTGAGTCGGGACTCATGTCCGGCTTCCTGTCCGCAGCGAGCAGGCAGATGATTCACGTCAACGAGGAGAGATGTGTGAAGAATGACGCAGATTACTGCGAATTCGTATCCTCGCAGAAGAGGGACGAAGGAAACGAAATTGACATGAGTGTAGCTGTGGAAAGCTTCGCGCAGCATCTGAAAATGTCGATGCACGGCAGGAAGAGATCCAATAGAATAAGCTCACTATACCACGCGCTCAGCGTATCTCCGTTGCTAAACCGCAGGTATTCCGGTGCGATAAACAATATAGCCGAGCACATGGGATACAGATTCGGCGATTACGTTTTCGATAACAGGAAAGTAACATCCAAGAAAATCAGTGACTGTATCTCGAAGACCGCAAGCTTATTAAACTTTGGCGAACCCTCAATTAGGGACTCCAAAGAAATAGACATGAAATTTTCATTCAGCCCCGAGCTTTCCAGAAAGGAATACATCAATCTTTCACTCTCTTTCATGAACGGAATAGCTAGCAAAGCCGTGATGAAGAACAACATATACTCTACGATGCAGAACAGGGGAGGCAGATACGTTCTTCACATAAAAGAAAAACGCTGAGGTGCACCGATGGCCTTAAACTTCATGGATAAAATACTTCCATTCATACCTACGATAAAGAAGTCAGACAGGCCCCTCTCCTTGAGGGAGAAGATGCTGTGGACCGGAGTAATAATATCGGTCTATTTCCTGCTGTACAATACTTACGCTACCGGTGTGAACCCGCAAGCGGTTACCCAACCATTCCTGCAGCTGGTAAGCATAATATTCGCCGCAAAGATAGGGAGCATAATAACCATAGGCATAGGTCCGATAGTCCTTTCAAGCATAGTCCTGCAGCTCCTGAACGGATCGGGCCTCATACACCTTGACATGAACAATACCGAAGACAAGGCGAGGTTCCAGGGGGTGCAAAAACTCTCCGCCATAGGGATAGGGTTCATAGAGTCGTTCATATTCGTGTCCACGGGATACGTCCCTATAGCATCGGCCGCCTATTTCCCAATAGTAGTGCTGCAGCTGTTCATGGGCAGCCTGATGATAATATACCTGGACGAAATGATGACAAAGTATGGCATAACCTCGGGTATAAACCTCTTCATAGCCAGCGGAGTATCCTACGCGATAATAGCAGGAACCGTGGGCATACTGCTGCCAGAGGCCGCTGCCGCCATAGGCGCCGGAGGTGCCGCGGCAATATCAAACGCCATACTGGCGTTCGGGCCTCTCTTCTTTGCCGTAATAGTCTTCGTGGCAAGCATATACGCTTATGAGATGAAGGTAGAGCTGCCGCTGGCGTTCGGCGATATAAGGGGTGTAGGTGGCAGACTTCCGATACCGTTCCTGTACGTCAGCGTGCTCCCCGTAATACTTGCTTCTTCGCTAGAGCTCAGCCTCGCCGTATGGTTCAGGTTCATAGCCAACGTGCACGGTAGCCTGGCAAATCTCGCAAAGTTCATAGCGTACTATATCCCAGTTTCCGGAGGATCTCCGCAGCTGGCAGGGGGTCTTATTTACTTGATATCCCCCTCGTTCCCGCTACCATACTCGGCCGCTTACGGCGGTATAGGCGGCTACGCTGCGTACTTCACTTACCTAGCATCGCACACTACGCAGCTGTTCCTGCCATGGGGCGGCATGGTGCTCGTGCCAGAGTGGATACACATAATAATATACACGCTTGTCCTAGCGGGGCTGTCTGTCATATTCGGAAAGTTCTGGATAGAGATGACTGGGCAGAGCCCCAAGGAGTTGGCCAAGCAGATAGGCGACATGGGGTGGCAGATACCCGGATTCAGGCGCGACCCGAGGATAGTGGAAAGTATACTCAACAAGTACATACCTTCGGTTACAGTGCTGGGCAGCATATTTGTCGGGCTCCTAGCTGCCCTGGCCACGCTCACAGGTGCGGTCGGTACGGGGATGGGCATACTGCTTACAGTTGGTATAATCTACATGCTGTATCAGCAGTTGCAGCAGGAGCGGCTTTTCGAGTCATATCCCATACTTGACAAGCTCACAGGCGGCTGAAACTTTGCAATATTCTCCTTTCCTGGCGTGTAGTATAGCGCTCGCGCTGAAGGCGAGCGATACAAAATAAAAAGTGCAGGAATCAGAGCTTACCTACTCTGCGCTTCTGGGCTCTCCTGAGCCTCTTCCTCCTTTTTTTTAGCCACTTCCAGCGCATTCTTCCTTTCTTCTTCCATTTCCTGGGTATGCTTCCCAAATTAACACCACTATAAACGTTTAGAGTCTCTTGAGAAAGAATCTATAAATACCTTTTCTAAATCATCGAGAGTCGGGGCTGGCGACCGGACACCATCGCGCAAGGCCGCAAAATCAAAAACCTATAAATAGTTGAGTGGCAAAACACTATCACATGGTGCGCTCATGCACAAGGGAATAATAGCTTACGTAGCAATAATAATTATCATACTCATAGTCGCGTATATCGCAACGGGGTTCAGGCCGCTATCGGCCACTACTACGACTACGACCTCAAAGACCACACAGACAACTACGATATCAGGTGGCGGAACGGGCAACAATACCTCTCCTGTATACTATCCGTGCAACCAGTACAGCCTCTACAACGAGTCGAATAACACCACGGTTAGTGAACGGTGCTATTGGGATGGAGGCATGCTTGGCTTCTGGATCGCGGCAGGGAATACTGGCTCGGCGCACGCTACTGTAGTCGGACCCGGTAATACAACGTACATCAACGCCACTTCAAGCACGGGCTGCATAACATTCTACCAGAATTTCTCCGCCCCCGCAGGGGTATATAATATGACACTGCA
>JAKAOQ010000032.1 GCA_021812105.1 Microcaldota archaeon
AGGATCGCTAGCCTTTATCTTAGAATGCCATCTCCTTCTATAATAGTAATTCCTTACGCCTGCGCTAACGGCATGCCCGTTTTTTTGACAGCTTGTTGTAAAACGCCCCGGCCATCTGGCTCCTGCCGACGTTTGCCTTGCATATGAAAAGTACCTTCATCAAACCCGCACCCCAAACATTATTCTAATTATAATAGAAATTCTAAAAGTTTCACTATAAAGCTCTTGTTGAACTTAGTAGACAGCCTGACGGCTGCGTTTTTAACATTAACCCACTCGTATTGTGCATGTTCATTAGTGAGCTTGAATTTCCTTTCAGGCTTCTTAAGTTTGCAGATATAGGTCATGAGAATCAAAGGAATGTGTTGGCCATGCGATATCTTAAAATTTGACACAGATACGTCAAACGGCTTGATTATCTTTAGATCATGTTTGCTTACGCCGAGCTCTTCCGATACTTCGCGCATTAATGTCTCCTCGACCTGCTCACCCGCCTCCATCTTGCCACCAGGCAGATCCCAAAAAATTTGCTTCCTCATAGTGGATGAGAGTTCTTCTTTTCCGGATGAGAGCAAAAGGATTTTCTTATCTTTAATTATAAGCGCCTTTATTCCTACGTAGAAGAGAAATTTCCTCTCTGACTCAAGATCTGATACATATCTCATCCAACACTTTCATAGAAATTCTAGCATATTTTACGCTTACTCGAATTCCTTAAATAACTCCAAGCATTGCCCCTTCATAACCCCGCCATGCAGCTTTATCCTATTCCCGACTATCCGTTTTGCCAATTTCCCTGACACATCTAGTTCATGGAATCCTGCCTTTTTTGAATCGGCAAGAGTAGCACCATAAACTACTTTATTTATGCCAGCCCAATAGCAAGCCATGAGGCACATCGCGCATGGCTGGCACGTAGTATAGAGGACGTATCCGTGCAGATCGGGTTTTTTTAATTTTCTGCAAGCCGCTCTTATGGCATGCACTTCGCCATGAGATGTGGGGTCGTTGTCTATAAACACCGAACTGGCTTCACATGCTATTGCCTTGCCGTCACCAGCAATACAAGCAGCGAAAGGCGTCTTATCCTCTCTAGCTTTATCGATTGCAAGCTGCATGAAGTTTTTATTCTCCATATACAAGCACTTTCATTGAGATTCTAATATTATTTGCACAGACATGCATTTTATTCTTGATTGCTCTTAAATATATCCGCTATCTTTGATGCTAGGGCTTCCCTTTCTTCTTTAACAGCGAAAGCGTGATCGCCTTTCAACCTTATGCAACTCGAAGATACCTTATCATAAACATCCATATTTTTGCGTTCGAAGATCTCATCGTTCACAGGTATTATTGTTACAAGATCCGTTTTACGCGAATATGTAGAAATTGCCGTTGCAGCATCAAATTCTCTAAGTGATTTCCAGAAAGTTGGCCCTATCTTTTGTGTCTCGCCGTTTGACCGCGGATAGATAGTAATCCCATTATAATCCAAAACCCCTCCTTTACGGGATTTTATCCTCTTCGCAAGTCTTTCTATCGTGATAACCGGATTAGAATCCGGTGGAGAAATGAATACTGTTTTTGAAACGCCTTTTGGAGACAGCAGGGCTATCACATAACATCCTAGAGACATACCGATCAACCAAATCCTGTCGCCGTACTTCTCCCGAACGAACCCCAACACGCTGTTGAGATCTGACGCTTCCTTAACCAGGCTTGTGTCTTCTTGCTTCCCCTCACTCATACCATAACCAGTAAAGTCAAACCTCACTATCCTATATTCTCTCAAAACCGATGAAAGGTCCACGAAAAGTCCTGCACCCTCATCTTTATTTGTTCCAAAACCATGAACAAATACAATCGAAATTGGAGAGTTTAAGTTACCCTCTACTACAATATCTATTTTCTCGCCTACGACATTATTTACGAACACACTCTTTCACCATGGGTATTACAACGCCTTCATAGGGCCCCAAACCATTTGTGTTAATTCAAATTCAACTCTTTCACAAGTTCTTTGACCTTCTCGTATATATGGTTCCTTATTTCAACATGTCCTGTGTAATCCATAAATTTAGGATCTTTTATACCCCACAGTATCAGTTTAGCTGAGCTTTGCAGATAAGAAGGCAGCATGTCCTTGCTTACCATCGCCACAACCATATCTGCATCATTAGTCATGAATTCAGTAAGCTCCTTTGATACCTTATCTGATACATCCAACCCTATGTCCTTCATACACGCGATTACATTAGGGCCTGCTTCAGCTATCTTTTTACCTTCATAGCTGCCCGGATCGACTCCAGCACTACTGGCCGTTGCCTTTCCTCTAGTCAAGCTGTTGAATATCGCTTCGGCCATCTGGCTCCTACCGACATTTGCCTTGCATATGAAAAGTACCTTCATAAAAACTACCCTAGTCTCTCTACTACTTCAGGACCACAGCCCCCACACCAAGTCCCTGTTCCGTCTTTTTAGTCAAGATAGTCAGAAGCTCTTGCATCAGCGTCTAATATTTTATAGTATTCGATTTTTGACGCTGCCAAGTTAATTTTTTATTGATCTTAAATTTTCCCGTATGATTGACACGTGCTTTTCAGCTTCCTCCTCCATCAACCGGATTCCTTTTTTTGTGATAGAGTAGATCGCGTCATTACCCGCCTCTTCCTCCTTGACTATTAGTCCCGTTTTGGCAAGCTCGTCTAGAGTTCTGAATACTATGGAATCGTCTTTTTCTTCATACACTTCCATCGCTATTTTTACAAGTTGCGAGGAAAGCTCTTTCTTTGTCAGGTAGAGTTGGTCCATTATCTCGACCGCCGCCTCAGGAAATTCGTACCTGTGAGGAGCGTCATTGGTTATCTCCGTTTTTTTGTTCACCATTCATTCACCTTCCAGTCCAACTATGGTGCGGTTCATATATTTATATATTCTCATACTACTACTCTGTCCAATAGTTCCCCCGATTCCTAGGGGGTTTTTGAAGTCCTAGACTCCTTCGTTATCTCAATAGAATTCTAACATATTTTACGATAGTTCGAATCCTTTAACTTCTTTAAAGGTCCTATGCTTTGTAAATTTATGGGTTTATTGGTATAGCCACCCTCTGTTTTAGGGTAAATCTCCGAGAAATCAAGTCCCTTTCCTACTTCGCAGTACGGCCTGCCCATAAGAACGTATTGATTATTTGGCGTAAAGCCCCTCAGTGGTTCGTATGCGAACCACCTGCCATTGAGTCTTACATCTACAAAAATATGCCCTTCTACAGGGTTTTCAGGGATCTTCCCTGTGAGCCAATCTTCTAACAATGTTTCAACATATCTTGTTGGTATGCCTGAAGCCCTGCTTAGAACTATGAAAACAAGAGCGGTATCAGAGCATCCTGTAGAAAATCCGGACTCGAAAATCTTAGAGCCAGTGCGCTTCCTAAAAATGCTTAAATCGAAGGGCCTCATCTTTAAGTTTGATAGGATGAACTTTGATATTGCGGAAACCTTTTCCTGATCGCCCTTTTTCGATGTGAGTTCGAGGGCCTTTTCCCTTACGGCTTTATCTATACGCGTAAATTTTCCTTCTTCAAGGAATGTCAGATCATCCATCATTTAAGCACCAACTCTTGCGTATATTCTGTCTCGTACTATTATTCGGTAGGGAAGTCAGATAGGGCTTGAGGATAGCGATTAAACCGGCAATCTGTTTTGAAGTAGTTCAGAAAGCGCATAGTAACCACAGTATGATACATACACCATAATACTGTCTTGTTGGTGCTTGATAAGAATTCTAAAATGCTTTCTATTCTGCCTTCCGGAAACCTGAGCTCAGGCGCTCATGATCTTTTCCACTACCTTGGCCTCCTTCGCGTTCGTGTAGCTTATGTCTTTCAGTTTCAGGAGCTTGACAAGGTCCTCATGCCTCATCACGAACGGGCCTACGGACCACGTCCTTTCTATGGCGGCCAGGATGCTGATTTGCTTCCACGTGAGGCTGTACTTTGGTGTAGAAGCGGTCACGGTGTAGCAGTTTTCATCCTGCCTCCAGAAGGTTACACCGCTCGTGTCCCACCGCACCATGTCGATAGGACGGAATCCCCTGGCCAGCGTGTTCTCGTAATCGTCAGGGCTGAACTCCTTCATATTCAGGTTAATCTTGTCCGTGAGAAGCGGCCTGACGCTTATCGATTTAAGGATTTTTTCAAGCACGGGCAGCGTCTTTTCTATCGCGGCATCTATCTTCGGCTTGTCTTCCGAGTCAAACGTCCTGAGCAGCCTGTTTATTGCACTCTCGATCTCTTTCGTGTTCTTGCTTACATCGGAGATAGGTCCCTTTATGATGCGGAACGCCTGCCCAAGGAGCCTCGCCTTGCTGAACACAAGATCCAGCTCCTCTCTCATCTTCTTATTTTCCTCAGCGTCGGGAGTCTTGATTATGTCCAAGTAGTTTTCCCTCCATGTCCTAGCTGACTCATAGGCCTTGTCGAGCGCCGCCTTGTCGCCCGTGCTGAACGCCTTGAGCAGGTCGGGATAAAGGTTATGCCATGATTTCAGAGCCTCTTCCTTATTGGATTGCGCATTATGCTGCGTCTTGTCTTTTTCTACATCGACCTTCTTCGTTGCCATATAATACCCCCAGTACCGTGATGCCATTTAGATATTTATACCTTTTGCCGCTTCGGGCCTTGGGCAATATTATCCACATTTTTATGGCTGCATTTTCGTACTTAAGGCTTTGTACAAGTCTTAGCTGGTTTCAATATGTGTCTGATAAACTCCGTGCTAGGAACAGAACGTTTAAGGTTCCCGTATACGATCTGCGACCCATCCAAGATTTTCTGCGGCAGCATCTGCTCCTATTATAGATGCCAGGTCGCCAGCCAAGTCATAAAGTTCGGCTACGTGCCACTGAACTTCTTTGCTGCTATTCTCTGCTGTGAACTTATTACTTAGATAACGACTAAGACTAGACAGCATTTCTACAGAAATCTGTATCCCATCTACCGCTTTCTCGTTTGGCCATATCACACGAGCCTGATTCAACTTCTCAAATACGTCTTCTATGCGCTCTATTATACCAGAGTCGAAATTATTCGATATCATCCATGCCTTCTCATTCATTATCCTCTCTGATACCTCGGCCAGCTTCTTGGCGTTTGTATCGATAGTGGTTGTTGGCATCGAATCATCGGGATAAGATGGCCTTTATTATATATTTATAGTTTTCCGTATTTGAGATCCGATTTCTCAGCTCAAAATCGCATGGCTACGCCTAACCCATGCAAAACGTGAAACTTTCTATCTAAAAAGATTAGAGCTTCTTTACGTTCTTGGCCCTTGGCCCGCGATCTCCCTGTTCTACTTCGTACTCTACCTGGTCTCCAACCGCGAGAGTTGCCCCGCCTTCTATGGAACTGCTGTGCACGTATACGTCCTTACCGTCGTCTCCGGTAATGAATCCAAAACCCCTCTCGGAGTTGAACATTTTCACTTTTCCTTTCACTAAATCACTTTATACGATAAAGTATTGGTTGGAAAGGCATTTAACACATACGTTTCATACGAATACCGGTACACGCCAACCCTAAACTGACGCATTACCAAACAGTTTATGAAAAAATATGTAGGTGCAAAGCTTCCGTACACACACAAGCTTTATAAATTAGTATTATACTAAATTAATTAGTAATATACTAATCATACGCAGGTTTTATACGGGTTTGAACCCACGAATCGGTGATCAGATGGAGACCAAATTTACGAGAAGAGAACGTGACTGCCTGGAGCAGATAAGAGACGAGGGCAGCGTCAAACTCGTAAGGCTTAGCAAGTATCTTAATGTAAAACCACCAACCGCATATTCTATTGTACAGAGACTAATCGGAAAAGGGGCCGTTTCGAGGGATAAAAACAATACGATTATGCTCACTGCTCTTGGAGAGAAGAACGCGGAGAGTATAATTTTCAGGCACCGCGTGCTTGAAACATTGCTCACGAAGAACGGAGTTAGCGTAAGCGATGCATGCACCGAATGCAAGAAGCTTGATTTTCTGATTAGCGACAGGGTAGCAAAAGAGCTGTTCATAAGGCTAAAAGAGCCAAAGCTCTGCCCGCACGGTAGGCCTATACGCGTATTGCAAAATTCCGCAAATATGGTGTAATTGATGCCTTTCGATCTAAACCTCAATCTTTGGAATCCCACCAACGTGACAATAATAGAGGCGATAATTCTCGCCTACGTGCTCGGGATAGTGCACGGCATAACTCCAGACGAGCACACCTGGCCGATAACGTTCTCGTACGCGATAGGAAGCTACAGCGTAAAGGGCGGAGCGAAAGCGGGAATAATGTTTTCAACGGGTTTCACTATCCAGCGCGCCATACTGTCGGAGGTGGCGTTCTTCGCACTTGCTACAATCTTTATGACAAACTTCGCGTTTGGGGTAACGTACATAATTGTAGGGATAGCTATGGCGGCGGCCGGATTCTACATAGCCGCTGGTGGAAGGTACCCGCACTGGCATTACATAGAAGAGAAACTGGGGGTGTTCTTTAGGATACACAAAAGGGGCAGCGAGGAGCAGAAGCACGAATTCGAGCATACGGCAAACCCGTCCCTTTGCTGTGACGATGCGATATCGACTAAACCGGTCCCTTCGAAGCTCGCGCTCATACACGGTTTTATAGCAGGATTCGGCTTCGGCGCATTCGCTCTGATCATATACACCGTTCTGTCCCCGGCAATGCATTCTGCGTGGCTGGGTTGGGTTCCCGGAGCGCTGTTCGGGCTAGGTACCATGACGATGCAGGTGGCGTTTGGGTCATTTTTCGGCGGCTATATGCGCAAAATGAAGAATTTGACAGAGAAAGGGCTTAAGTTCGTGGCCGTGTCAATCTCTACGTATGTATTGAAATATGGTGGAATCGTGTTCGTAGTAGGCGGGCTTCTGGTTCTTGTTTTCCCGCAGATTTTGGGCTTCGCGATTAACACAGGTATAAAGGTGCACAACCTGGACTCTCTGGGCCTGGGCTTCATGCTGGTAATAATAAGCGTAGTTGTAATAGGAATAGTGGGGTACTACAAAGCGATGAGCGCGGCAAAGAGGCTGGGTTACATACACGCGCCAGTTGCTGCTCCAGAACGGGTGTAGGTTAAATCAGAATTCATCTAGCCCAACTGCTTGTCTCTGGATTCGATTTTATCATAATGAAAAACGCCTTGGCCGG
>JAKAOQ010000033.1 GCA_021812105.1 Microcaldota archaeon
GCCCTAATTTCTACGGACAAGCACAGGCAGGGCAGCTTTGTCAAGAAGCTCGGCGCGGTGTTCAACGTAAGCGTTTTCTATCCGGACAAAGACATGAACGTCAGGGAGAAGCGCGAGATGACCAAGACTACAAATATAACAAATCCCCACGAGAGGGATGCGTTTGCTTCCGCGGTAAAGGCTTTCAACGAATACAAGGACAAGCTCGCGCAGGCGGAGAGCATAGCGAGGAAAACCGGAAGCAGTGATACTGATAGGATAAAGACGCTGGTAATAAGGAAATTCTCGATAGACGAAGCGCTTCACAGCAGGCCGGCAAACAGGACGTGAAGCTATTCCTCATCAATCTCGAGCCTGACATCCTTCGCGTTCTCGTACGCCTCTACGCTGTCGGTGTCGTTTACGCCTATTGCCCTTGTAAAAGTTACTACTGTCGCCCTGTCGAGTCCGAGACGCATCATCTCCCTTACGAGGTTCACCAGCTCCATCCTGCCGTTCCCGCTTTCTAGAAAGCTCCTTATCCCCTCCCTGGCGGTGCGATCTACAACGAGCCTGTCCAGGGCTTCCAGCATCTTGCTCAAAGAAATTTCGTACTTCATTCTATCACCTTTGGTAATGTATCTCAGGTCTGTAGAGAATCCGTCGATTCTGTCCAAAAAGAAAGCGCTCGCGCGTCCCACGCCCTTGTAATTTATCCGCACCATGCACGCCCCAACAGGAAGCTCTCCCAGCAATGCAGCATTGCCCTTCCCTACCACTCCGCTCTCCACAAGCCAGGCCACATCGCTGTCTCCCTGCAGCTTGAAAATGAACAGGCACGCCGAGTTTGATATGACTCCCCTGCTCACGTCTCCCACCGCCTGCGTGGCGGTAACAACAGAGATGCCGTATTTCCTGCCTTCTCTGTAGAGCTGCTGCACCATATCGGGGTTGTCCAACATCCTCCAGGCCTCGTCCAGTACAACGAAGAGCCGCATGCGCTCCCCCATCCCCCTTCCGTGCATGTACTCTATCAAAGAGCGTATCGCAGAATATACCACGCGTTTTCTCTCTTCATCGTCGCGCAGCCTGTGCAGGTTTATGCTGTTTACTCCGCGCAGCAGTTCAGCGAAGCCTTCGTCTTCGGAACTCGGAACGCTTCCGCCTCTTCCGATTACTATATCGTTCCCGTTAAGGAAGCGTACCGTATCGCTGTATTCCCCGTTCCAGTCCAAGATAAGCGTGTTGGAGGAGTTGTAGACCACTTCCCTGATAATAAGATTTTTTAGCATGTAGCTTTTTCCAGCGCCGCTCATTCCGAGTATGGAAATGTGCGGGTTTACCGTAGCGTGCAGGTCGAGCATAAGCGGTATCTTGTAGATCGACGTCCTGCCCAGGTATACGCCTTCACCATGCGCATACCCCGGCTCCGACATGGCAAAGAGGCACAGCCTGTCGCTCGCCGATTTTGAGTTCGAAAAATCACTATATCCCATCGATCTCACCGCTAGTCACCATCGAGTCTATGCGCAGCATCCTGATCAGGGCGCCTCCGCTGGCGAGGGAAGACGCGGAACCCAGCGCTCCATCGAAAGCACCGAGCAGGGCCCTCGCGCGCGATCTCGCCTCCTCTTCGGCCGAATACCTCCTTTCGCTCTCCGAGCTCGTTAGCACGTAGTACGCTAGCTTCAGCGGCGCGTAGCCTCCCGCAACGCTTTTTATATCGTGCTCTATCTGCTCTATCGCCCTCCTTATCCACGACGCCTTGGCGGCTCCCCTACCGGTAGACACGTTGCCTACCCTCGAGAGCTCTATCTCCTTGATGCTTCGTTTTGTCCTCAGCGCGTCTAGTATCCTGTTGCTGTCCAGCCTTTCCACCACCATCGAAAGCCTGAACGGATATGAAAAGTGCGATATTATACTTTCTACCTTCTCCCTGTCGAGCGTTCCGGATTCCACGCTTATGAAGCCTCCCGCGCTGGCGACGTACTTCTGCCCCACCCTGCGCGTAGCTACGTTCCTCTCCCCGCCAATCTCGTAACCGTCGATCACCTGCACAAGATTGGAATGCCTGAATACCATAGATTCGAACGGGTCCCTGAAATAGTGCAGCAGCACAGCAAACGCGCACAAAGATGCGGATGCTGCAAGCAGGTAGGGGTTCAGCATCAGCCCTCCGGCAACGCTATCCACAGCAAGAATCACGAGCAGGATATATTCAAGGTAGTCGGGCCTCATGCGCTTACCTAAAAGACATCAAAGCGACCAAACGAAACCTCGCTGCCCAGAGCCCTGGCGAGTTCCCTCGTGAAAATAACCGTAAGTATTACACTGAAAGTGGGCAGGAAGAACACTTCCACTATCAGCAGCGCTATGTAGTCTATTATGCTGTTTACCAGAGATTCGAGTCCGGAGACTATGCCGCTGAGGCTGCTTTCCAGAGTATTCACTATCCCGCTGCCTATGCTGTTCGATGTAAGGTTGATGCCTGAAAGGAGCGAGCTACCGCTCGCGGTGCTGTTTATGGCTGAAGTTATTGATGAAACGTCTACACTGCTTGAATACTGTGCCGTAAGCTGGGCATCGAGCAGGTAGGTTAGCGGAAAAACAACAAACAGCCCTATGGCTATCGCGATCAGGGCACCGCCCAGCCTGCGCGTCAGGTAGAACGTGCGCAGCACCATACCAGTCGGCAGAAGCACAGGTATCGAGATAAGGCCAACGAACTTTAGCAGAACAGCCTGCACCTCTATCCCCATCACGGCGAAGGTTACAGCGCTTATGGCGTATCCAAGCTGGGATAGCATGGGAGACAGGAGCTTTGCGAATGAGAAGCTGACTACGCCTATCCCAAGGCTGAGCGAACTTATAACACCAAGGGAAGCGTACAGCACGGCGAGGGGCGTAAGTATAGTCAAGGACGAGTCCAGAAGCGTGGCGTGGCTGGTGCCGTATATTGTTACCGGATACACACCGGCGAGGTAGTTGTACGCGAAGCATATCGCAGAGTTCGACGCGAGCGCTCCGCTGCAGCTGTTCGGATAGAACCCGGACGCCATGTTGTTTATCAGCGCGGTCACGATGCCGGAGGGCGAGAAGGCGAGGAGCAGCGACCCTACTATCACTCCGTTTATCAGCGACTGTATGAGCTCAGCTCTGCCGAGATCCTTAAGCTTTTTATCGTCTATGGCGTATCCAAGCCCGAGCAGTATACCAGCCACGATAAGCATTATGCCTATCAGAGCTACCGCTATATAGTACCCCGCAAAATATGGCAACGTCCCTCACCGCTATTCACGTCAGCGCGTTTGTGCTGCCGCTCGTCAGGTTGCTGAGCAGGTGCGTCGACGCCACGGCCAGGGAAGTGGAAGCAACGCTTAGTACCCCTACAACAACCGCCCCTATTATTATGTTAACCGCGGTAGTGTGGAAGTTTGCCTTCTTGTCAGGAGGAAGCATCTGACCGATAGCGTAGAATATCCCTGCTATCACGAACAGCACCGCGCTCAGCGCGGGCCCTACCTGCGTGAGTATGCCCTTTATGTAATCCAGCTGCGTCAGTATCGGAGCGGAAGAAGCCCCGTACGTTATCCTTGTGAGCAGCAGCATGAACGTTATCGGAGCAAAGATATGCCCGACCGTGTCCCTGAGCACGGCGAGTTTTGGTGTACCAATTGATAACAATCGCATAAAATCACTACTCCACTACCTATATATTTACCTAAGTAAATATTTAAATAGTTATGTATACGACTTACCGCATGATAAAACAACGAGAGCTCCAAGCATTGTGTCTTTACATAATCAGAACCGAAAGCACGATGCCAGTTACGCGGACTCTCAATACGTTTGCTCTGTCTGCTGGGTGCTGTCCCTTATCTCGTGGAGCGCTTCCGTATCTTTTGACTCGGAATACGGTGCCAGATCCAAGTCCGGCGGACTCGCCGAAAGCGTCTTAGAAAAAATCTGGTGTATGTACTTCCTTACCTCCTTATCATATTCGCTCCAATCCACTCCGAGCGACTCCACGTATTCCCTTTCTATCTTGTTCGCTATTATATGCGCGTACTGATACGTATACCCTTCTCCCACCATCCACTTTTCAGTCAGCTCATGGTGCTTGGCGATTGATTCCACGCAGTCCACCTCCTTGCCATTTATGTTCAGAGTCTTCGGAAAATCCCTGTCAAGATAAATGGTCCTGCCGTCGGTAGAGTAGCCGCCGATGTACTTTATGTCAAAGCTCGTATCTACCTTTACATCGTATACGGACTTCCTTTCGGTCACCCTCCCAACTTCCGCACCTTCGTACGAGACAACATCACCATCCACATCCAGCTTGCTGTCAAAAGTTATCTCCCTGCTTGTGCTAACTTTTATATAGCTGGGTAGCTTGAAAGACAGGGCGATTACAATATACGCGCCGTTCTTTCCGCTTGCAGCTGAAGCGTCCGCGACCGGGCCAAGATCCGGGGCAGAACCGTTCGCCTTTAATGACTTTATAACTTCATAAACTTCCGGCATCTCTTTCACAGAATAATGTACAAGACTATTGTTGTATTCGGTTTTATAAAATTTTGCACGATGTCCTTGACGCATACTGCCTCAACGGGAATTGGAATGCCAAAGGTAAACGTCTGCTACAAGGCAAGGTATATAAAAGTGGGCAAAGAAACAAAAATATCTAAGAATAGAAAAGGGAATAATCGAAGTTGATACAGTGGAAAAAGAAGGTCTGGACTCGGCGCTCAATCTTATGAATAGGCGCGGGATGATAATGCCATCAGCGCAAATATACGGCGAGGTGGGCGGATTCTACGATTACGGTCCGATCGGGCTAAAGATAAAGAAAAGAATAGAAGCGCTTTGGAGAAGGAGGCTGGTAGAGGGGCTCGGGAACCTTGAGATAGAAACATCGCTGATAGCTCCAGAACAGGTTTTCCGCGCCAGTGGGCATCTGGAAACGTTTGCCGATCCGGTATCAGTGTGCAAGAAATGTGGTTACAGCCACAGGGCCGACAAGATGCTCGCTGAGTTCTACGAGAGGAGGAACGATAAGGCAAAGGCAGAAGCCGCAAAACACGCAAACCTGAACGAGCTAAAGAAGATGATACTGGATGCCGAACTGAAATGTGAGAGATGCGGTGCCAAGCTCGAGGACGTTGAGATGTTCAATCTGATGCTCGCTACGAAAGTCGGCTCCCTCGGATCGACGCAGAGCTATCTGAGGCCCGAAACAGCGCAGGGGACATTCCTCGACTTCAAGAATATATTCAAGATATACGGGCTAAAGCTCCCAATAGGTATAGGCCAGTCCGGAAAGGCTTTCAGGAACGAGATATCACCCAGGAACATACTAGTCAGAATGAGGGAATTTTCACAGATGGAACTGGAGTATTTTTTTGATCCTGAAGAGAAAGATCTGGCCATCAACGGGAAGAAGGTAGATGAAGGCGTGTTCTCTAACGAGATAACATTTGCCAGCACTGCGGGGGGCGGCGACGAATCCGTTGTGGGAAAGGTTAGTATATCAAAGCTGATGGAAGAAGGTCATATACCGAACAAGCTATTCGGCTACCTGCTATACCAGGAGAACGAGTTCATGAAGGCTCTGGGGTTCGATGACGATGCCTATAAGTTCGTAGAGCTGTCGAAGGACGAACTGCCGCACTACTCTAAAGGGAACGTTGACCTTGAGGCAAAGATAGGTGGCAAGTACGAGGAGCTCGCCGGGACCGCCTACAGGACGGACTTTGACCTTAAGAACCACGAAACTCTTTCAAAAGAGGACATGCACGTTTTCAACAACGACAAGAAGGTCATGCCGCACGTAGTGGAATTTGCCATGGGGCTGGACAGGACCTTCCTTGCGCTGATTTCAAACTCCCTTTACAAGGATGACAAGAGAGGTTGGGAGGTGCTCCGTTTAAACGAGTCGATTACTCCGTACGATTTCGCCCTGTTCCCGCTGCAGAGAGACGACAAGCTTATGGACAAATCTGCCGAAATACGCGACGCGCTTCTGAAGAAAGGATACAGCGTGTTCTACAGCTACACGGGTAGCATAGGGAAAAGATACGCAAGAGCCGATGAAATAGGGATAAACAGGGCGCTTACTGTAGACTACGATACGCTCAATGACGGTAGCGTCACCGTACGTGACATGCTCACAACCAGTCAGGAAAGAATAAAGGTAGACAGTCTGCTGTGAAAGGCATTTGTGTGGTGCGAAGGTGCTCAGGCTATATTCGGTAAGAGACTTTGCTTTCTCGTATACCGTGGAGAGCGCGCAACCGCTAACGTTCTATTCCGACTACGAAGTGAGGAGCGGCGCCATATCCTTCCCATACAAGGACAGCATGGTCTCACTAAAATATAAAAGCTCAGATTCAAAAGGGGTATTTTACCTTGTTGGAGGCGCTGGCGGATCTGGCTTTGGAAGCAAAGAGCTCTCAAAACTATTCAGGCTAGAGGACAACATGGATAACATATACGGAAAAATATCAACAGACGCGTTCATGAAGTCATCGGTAGAGAAATACCGCGGCATGCGCCTGACCCACAACGATCCGTGGATAACCACACTTGTGTTCATAATATCGCAGTTCAACAACATAAAGAGGATCAGGCGGATAGTGAAGACGCTCATGGAAAAATACGGAGATGCGATATACGATGGCGACAAGGTCGTCGGAAAGGCGTTTCCCAGAATGGAGACGCTTTCGAGGCTCAGCGTTAAGGAGCTTATGGCGTGCGGCGCAGGGTTCAGGGCTGATTACATCAGGGAAGCTTCGAGATACTGCTCCGAAAATCTCGACCTCTACAGGCTCGGCAGCAAGGACTACGACACTATAAAAAGCGAGCTCATGCAAGTGCGCGGCGTAGGTGACAAGGTTGCCGACTGCATAGCCCTTATGGGGTACGGGAAGCTGGAAGCGTTCCCGATAGACACGTGGGTGAAGCGTGTGGTGGAGAGGGTGTATTTCAAAGGCAAAAAGAAAAGCATAAAGGAAATACACACGTTCGCCGAAGACAGGTGGGGCGGTCTTGCAGGGTACGCACAGCAATATCTATATTGGCATGGTATGCATTCTCTATAGGGGTTTTATGGCGGTTCACAATCAATCTGGACTGGAGAATGACGTCGGAGAGATAACCGAATACGTCAGGCAGAAGCAAAAACTCTTCGATGTTATCACCGACAGGAGCAGGGAGATAATAAGGCT
>JAKAOQ010000034.1 GCA_021812105.1 Microcaldota archaeon
GCATGGCGCGGATAACCTTTCCATCGGTCTCTATCGTTAGCCTCGCGTCTGCCGCCTTCTGCTCGCTCGAATTCGGGTCTAGAAATATCTTACCCCCCAGTTTTACGAATGTGCACGAGCTTACCGCCTTGCCAAGCGGGAGCGGTTTGATTCTCTCGTTCATTACCGCCTTGCCTTCCTTGTATCCAGGCATCTTTGCGTCCGCTATCGCAGCTAGAGCAGCCAACATTCCGGCGTCGAAAAGATTTCCGTCGTTGTTTAGTATGTAAATATCGAGGTAAACGCTCCACGCCTTCCCCTCTTCGATCAGCAGGGAGTGCAGATCTATGTATTCCGCCGCTCTTATCCCCCTGTCTATTACCCTCGCCAACTCTATCGCTTCTGGGGTAGGAGGCCCTGGTTCGTATTCGGGGTCTGCCAGAGGAAGCATCTCCGCAGATACGACCAGGTTGCCCATATCCGGAGTATCCTCCATCGGTGTGTCGACGATCATCTTTATCCCGACCATTACCCTGGTTAAACCAAGGTCTACCTGCGATGAACCTTCAGCGTTTTTTATGATCCCGCTTGACACCTTTATGCTCCTGAAATCGTAGGCCTTCCTGCCATCCTCACGTACGTCCTTCGCCGCGAGTTCCCTTATATACTTGCTGTTTACGTAGTCCATTGCTTTCATATTATCATCTCTTTACCTCTTCGCCCGGGGCGCTGTATACGTCTATCAGCGCCTGCCTCTGTATGGCGCTTATCTTCTTTCCCGCTTCCTGTATCATTCCAAGGGCGGTATGGAATTGCTCCTTCGTGAGCCCGCCGTCCATCTGCAGCAGGAGTATGTCGCCGTTCCTGTGCGCTATTGCCGTAGGCATGTCGGCATCTGAGTAGTTGTCCTCTATCATGTTCAGGTCGAGCACCACGTGCTCGTCGATCCTGCCCGCAGATACGGCGTATACCAGGTCCTTCATGGGTATGCCCGCGTTCGCGAGGGCAACCGATGCTGCCGTAAGCCCCGCGGCCCTCGTGCCGCCATCGCTCTGAAGTATCTCGATGTACACGTCTATCTCGTTGTTCGGGAATTCCTCCAGCAGCACCACGTTTTCGAAGGCTTCCCTTATAACCTTTGATATCTCCGTGGCTCTCCTGTTCGGCCCCGTCCTTCCGTGGCCCTCGAGCGACGAAAACGGCGCCATCTGATACCTGCATCGCAAGACCGCCTTCGCAGGGTCTGCGTCGCGCCTGGGCACTACTTCCTTCGGCCCGTACACCGCGACGAGAACCTTGTTGTTCCCCCATTCAAGATACGCGGACCCGTTTGCGTTCTTTACCACGCCCGCGCTTATCCTGAGCGGCCTCAGCTCGTCGAACGCCCTTCCGTCAAGTCTCTTCCCGTTTACGAGTAATTCCGGTTTGTTAGCTTTTGATGCCATATGATTACCTCATTCAATTTTTCTTTCGTTGTTTTTGCTCTTGCTTATAAGCACTTCCTTTATCTTCTCCGTCAATCCGGGCATGTGGGCTTCTCTCTCTATCCTTAGTATTACTTCTGTTGCAAGCGCTATGTCGCCGCCCCTCAGCCATATCAGCCCGTTTGAACCGATGATCATGTCGCACCTGGCGATTTCTGATATCTGCTTCGCCATCGTGTTGGCCTTTCCGAGAACCCGTGGTATCTTCGTGGGTTTTATCTTTAGGACCATCCCTCCGCGCAGCTCTTTCGGATTTGAAAGTATGACTTCTTTCTTGCCGTTTATCCTGTCTACTATAGCCTCTATCACCTCCCCGACCTTGAGTACGCTTCTGCTGTACTTGCCCAAAAGCAGGACCCCGGTTCTGAAGGAGCAGAGGTCTACGGTGTACGTGTTGTTCCTTCCTACTTCCTCTATAGTGCCGACCACGGTGTCGTCAATCTTGGGAGTCCATGTTCCCTCAAGCGGTACGATCCTCTTTCCCTGCTCATCGTAGAAACCCACCGCGGACGCGAGGCTCTTGCCGTCTTCCACGTACACGTTTACCGAGCTTACGCCTTCTTTTACTTCATCTCCTGGGATAATTATGCTCTTCATTCCCTCACGCTTCGATTCAATCTGGTTACTGCACAAGCTTTGTGGTAGCCTTGCCCTGCGTGGCATTGCTGAGCCTTAGATAGAAATCGCTCTGCATACCTGCCGGAAACTCCACAATAGCAGAAAGGCTCCCGTTGGGAAGCCACTGCTCCGACTTCAATCCGAACTGTTTAAGTATTCCATAGCACCTGTTCGTGTATTCTGGGGGTATCACTACCTCGACCTTTGCCACAGAGAATTTTATTGGAAGTATGATGCTGAGCTTCTTCACTATCGCATCAACCTGCGAGCTCGCGCTCTTGAATGGATCTATGGAGACCCTAGCCTCCGCCATGGCGTTTTCCAGCCTGAGTGGCGGCATGGGAGCGTTGGTTCTCGGGTCTATCGCGTTCTTCGATATTATCTCTATGACCTGCCTCCTCTTCTCCTCCAGAAGCTTCTGCCTCTGCTCAGTAGTTATAGGGACGTTCCCCTCCTTGAGTATGGTTTCAGCTATCTTGGAGATATCCTCGGTACCGAAAACCTTCTTTATCTTGTCCTCGCTCTGCCTCTCCCCCTTCCTCGCGTCCTTGAATACCACTTCAACGTCCAGGACCGACAGGGGGTCGCTGCGCTTTCCCGTTACGAATTCGTACGCCATATTCGCGTCAACTATAATCTCGAAGTTGTCTCCTCCCTTGGAGAACTTGACTATGCTGGTTTTACCCATAAGAAATCATCAGAGGTATTTTGCTACATCCGCGCTGGAGAACATCTTGTATCCCTGTGCCTTGTTTATAGTTGAGATTTCGAGGTCGTCAGGAGTCAGTTTCTTCTCCCCGAGTTTCTTTATTATGGACACCGACAGGCCTATCGCATCGTCCTTCTTTATGTCGTCTTTGTACTCCTTTATCAGTATGTCCTCTGCCGCCTTCTTTCCGGAACCTATCGCTACGGCCTTGTACCCCAGGAACGCCGCATCTGGACCTATCTCGAACAGTTTTTTGTCGCTGTCGACTCCGCCGACAAGCATAGATATTCCGTAGGGCCTCATTCCTCCGTACTGGGTAGCCATCTGCAGCTCTTCGGCTATTTCCCTGGCTATCGTCTCAACGGACTCGGTCTCGTCGTAGATCATCCTGTGGCTCTGCGCCTTGCTCCTCATTACGCTTACCATGTGCAGTCCGTCTGATACTATTCCGCTGTATGTGACGGCTATGTGTGAATCTACCTTGAATATCTTCTGAAGCGTGCTCGGAACAGCTAGGGGTATGGTTATATTCCTGTGGGCCACGAAAACAACGGCTTCGTCGCTGATCATGCCTATAGATGTGGCTCCTTTCCTAACTGCTTCCTTTGCGTACTCGACCTGGAACAGCCTGCCCGTAGGATCGAACATTACTCCTCTATCATATGCTTGTATGTTTGGATACATCAATTCACCTTTTAGCACGAATGTCTGAGTTTTTATAAACGCAAGACAACGAGATAAGAATGATTGCTACTGTAAGAGTCTTTAGTTGTAATACTTTAATAATCTTGCGCTGGTGTAGTTTTAGGCTTCTCCTGTGGTTGCGCACCGCGCTCATGCTCGTAGTGTTTGAGTAGCGCTTTTAGCGTCCCTGAGCTCTTGGTAGTGTAGAAGAATGCGTCCTCTCCGTTGAGCTTCTTTATCATCGAGAGCGCCAGGATGCAGTCTCCCGCTCCAGAGAGGCTTGACCTCAGCACAAAGTAGCCGTCTTCCAGCATCTTTGCGAGCTTGGGATTCGCGTCGGCGTAGTGCAGCTCCCCGAGCATCTTCAGCAGCTCGCGGTATAGCCCGTGCTCGAATTCCTGCGCGGCTTCCTGAGCTACCCTGCCAGAGTACTTCACCAGTATGTAGCGCCTCTTCTCCTTCATTCAAACGCCTGAAATTGACCTGTTTACAACGCCTATGCTTTCCCGCACATAGGACTCATTGCCCGTTATCATCTTGCCAAGTTCCAGAAGCTGTCCGGTAGACAGCATGAATTGTGCCGATGGTGCCATGCTGGCTAGGGAGACCTTGGCCCCGAAACGCCTCGCCTCGGAGAATGTCTTCCTCATAAAGTAGATGTTCTTGCTTCTAACAAGGCCGTATGTAGAGGTTATCCTCTCCATGGGCAGGCACAGGACCGCGTCGTTGTCTTTTATCCTTGCGAGTAGTGACCTGCCCACTCCAATCCGCTTCGGCAGTATGAACTTGCCGTACTTGGCGCGCGCAGCGAGACCGTTCTCGTCTGAGCCGGTGAACATTGCTGCATCGCCAGTCTTTCCAGCGCCTTCGTCCAGGTCTGACATTCTAAAATCCTTCCCGCTTGCGAATATCTTTTTGTAGCCCAGCAGTGTGGTTGTTTTCTCATCGGCGTTGCAACCGGCCGCGACAATATCATACATTTCCAACAAAGCACCTCAGGCCGCGTCACCCCGGTCCTGCTCGCTGTGCTCGGATTTAACCTCGAAGAGATCCTTGTCCAGCACGTCCTTTATCTTCTTCGCCGGATATAGGAGTTTTATAAGCTTGGTGTGGCCGCGTATGCCTTTGCCGGATTCGTATGAAAGTATGAGGCCTTGCATCTGGAGCTCTGACAGGTACTTCCTGTACCACCTCTCGCTCTTGCACTCCCTGTGCATCCCCTCGGCTATGGATTTGTACCTGTTGTAGACCTCGCCGCTGAAAAGGTAGGTGTCAACTCCATCGGTCAGCTTCTTGTACGTTCCGCCGCTGTTGCTGAGCACCGCCAGAGAGTATAGGAGAAGCTTCTGATGCTCTGGCAGCGTTGAAATAAGATCGTAAACTACTTCGTTTTCGGCTATTTTTAGCGCGCGCTGGACCGTATCTACTGTTATTTTGCTGGAGTCATCCTCTTCGGCTATTTCGCCAGCTTTCGAGAGTACAGTAAGCGAGAACCTGGCGTCCCCGCCCTCCCTGGCGGAGGAAGCCGCCACGAACCTCAGCACCTCTTCGTCTATCGTGTTGGGCTTGAACCCCTTCTCCGCCCTGTCCCTGATTATGGCGTAAAGCTCGTTGGCGTTGTAAGGAGCGAATACGAGCTCGTTCTCGTACAGCGCCGAAAGGCTCCTTGGATCGAGATCGTCTTTGAACGATATCTTGTTTGATATCCCTATTATCGACACTCCGCCAGCCTTTATATCGCTGTTTATCCTGGTGAGCGTGTATATAAGGTCGTCGAGGTCCTTTACCACGTCTATCTCGTCAAGCACCGCAACAAGTATCTTGTTGTCTTCCTCTATCCAGCTAGCTAGCTTTTCGTACAGGTCCACGGCCCCGTAGCCGCGCTTTGCGTACGTAGGCATATGGTCGCTTATTATCTTGTTCAGCACCCTGAACCTCGAGTTGTAGATCCTGCAGTTAATGTAGGATATCTTCGCCTTGGTGTTTGGTATCTTGTTTACCTCCTCGATCACGTATCTTGTGCACGACGTCTTCCCGGTTCCCGTCTTACCGTATATGAATAGATTCCTTCCCTTCTCGCCCTTTAGCGCGGGTGCTATGTTTCTCTCTATGTTGTTTATCTCCTTGTCCCTGAATTGGAGCTTGTGAGGCACGAAGTGCGGCGACAAGACTTCCCGCTCCGCGAAAATCTTGGATTCTACAAGCAGGTCGCTAAGATTCGACATCAGTACCTCCGTGTTATATTGTGGATAATTTATTTAAATTGGTTCCTTTTTTCTGGTTGTATCTTCCACTACACGAAGATATTTTGATACACAACAGATTATGCGGATTTTCCGACCAACGAAGCGGTCAGAGATTGTTCATAAAGCCGTCCCTGCGCAGCACGTCTGCGTCCATCCTGCTGTATCTCCATAGTATGTCCCCCCTCTCGTTCGACTGCACTACCCAGGGCTTTACCAGGACAACGTCGTTTACCTTTATCCAGAACCTCCTCCTCAGCCTTCCGGGTATCGTGCACGTCCTCTCGTTGCCGTCGCTGCATCTGACTATGAAGTTCGTAGCTCCGGCGGCTTTGTCCACTATACCGACTACCTCCCCCTGGCCGGGGCGTTTTGTAGAATAGGTAATTGGCGCACCCCTCCTCGCATCGTGAAATCTTGATTCTCCTCTCATAAACACACTTCAATAATTCTTAACGGCGTACCTGGCGCCGCAAGCCTCGCAGACAAAGTACAGCATCCCCCTGCCTGCGTTCTCCAGGTGCGAATCTGGTTTGTGGCACTCCTTGCATATTACGTAGGTGTTGAAATAGTTTGCTATCTTGGCATCGAGGTCTTTGTAGCTGAACCTTCCGTTTATTATCATTCTCTGCCCTTCTATCGAGACGGGAACACCGAGCTCCTTGCTCAGGTACCTGGCTATTTCCTCCGCTTTTCTCCTCGCCTTGTCCGCTATCACGGTTATGTTGCTCACTATCGTCTTCGTTCCCTCGTTTATCGAATCTACTTTCGGAATTACGAAGTCCGCGTTCTGCACAGCGAGAGCTGACGCTTTCGAGAGAGCGCGGTCAAGAAGCCTTTCGTATTCGTTGTCTTCCAATGGTACACCCGAAAAAGCGCGTGCTGCAACTGATTGGATATATCTCGTATTCAAGATTTATAATCTTATCTAATCGCACGGTATACAATACGACGTCTTAACAACAACCTATTTAATTGGTTTGAAATATAATATAGTGGCAAATAGGCCGGGAAGCTAAGGGTTTCCTGAACGCAAATCCCTTTACGGCGGGCCAATGCAGGATGCGTGTCAAGGCATGATTCAAAGCCCGCGCGGAAGTGATGAGACTTTGCCCTGGTGGGCAGGATTTGTGTGTGAACCAGGCCAGGCCGGAAGGAGCAACCTTAAGCATACAGGACTGCGCTTCTAGGATACAAAATCGAACGGACGCGTGACAAACTTTGTCTTGTGTTTTGATGCAAGTCCTGCTTTTGCCACACTGTGCAACGAATGAAGTAAAAAATGCCGGGATCGCCTAGTGGTACATTGAATGCGTGTGCATCGGTGCACGAAAGGGCGGCAGCCTGCTAAGCTGTTTGGCCGAATAGGCCTCCGCGGGTTCGATTCCCGCTCCCGGCGTATTATGAT
>JAKAOQ010000035.1 GCA_021812105.1 Microcaldota archaeon
ATACTCGCTATAGTAATAATCGCAGCTGTATCCATTTACCTGTATCGCGTTAGCAATCAGGTCTATTCGATATCGGTAGACGTGAAGAACATAACCACGACAAGAATCTATCCATACCAGACCATACACCTAAACGTCACTATAGGAAACAGAGGAACGCAAGCGGTTAGCGGTATGTTCGTCAACCTTTATTCCAACAACAGCGAGGTCGGATCATACAAGGTTTCATTGCCAGCCCATACAAGCACACATATAATCGCCAACTACACCTACAAGTACAGCGGAAATTATTCGTTCAAAGCTGTAGCCGATCCGGCTCACGTACTCAACATAGCTGACAGGAACACGACCCAGTCCGGCATTATAATCACGGTCCTTTCTCCCGCACAGCCAGAGATCTATACCTCAATACCAAACAACGGCATAAATTACACACAATCCTTTACCATTTCTTCTGGGGGCGTGGCCCTTGTATCCTACATAGACAATTTTTACAATCTGAGCGTAGCTGAAGGAATGCTCGGAATCAACAGGCAGATTTTCAATCCCTTCTTCTCTGACATACAGGGCATGGTGTCAAACGTTAACGGCGCCTACGCCAAGTACAGCAACGGAGAAAAGGCGTACGTGGTATGGCTTCAGGGTATCGCCAACAACCAGACCATTAGTACGGTGCTCAATACGTTCAGACTTAAACACACCACGTCCAGCACTGGCGGGGTGGTAAAAGACTACTACGTAGACAATAGCACTACCTCTATTTGCTCATTTTACCAGGACGGATGGACAAAAGTTATCATGTACTACAACGCTTCCGAACCATCCACGTGCCTCTCAGTCACCATGGAGAATTACACACCCACCACGAGCAGCAGGATAATAGCCGCACTTAAGAATAATACGCAACTGGAACACTACCAAACGGGCTTCTACTACACCAATTACTCCTCTCTAGGGTCATCGATCATAGACTCAAATTCTACTATCGGCTTCGTCAACCTATTCCAGAACTCTTACGGCTTGTTCCTTTCAACGGTACTCGGAAGGACCAGGGCATTCGATACAAACAGCAACGTTACCTGCGCAGGCTTGATATATAGGAACGGTACAAACAATATCTGCTCATCTTACGTCATGCCCATAAAAACAGCAAACGCTTCTATCTCGCTAATAAACACATCGGAACTTACAGCAAACTACATAATCGAACTCTACTCATTAGTAAACACGAGCACCCTACTGAACGCACACTACAACGGTGCGCACCTCATCAATGCACTTGACATAAACGAAAGCTCTGTCAACTTTACCTCGCCATTCAAGAACAGCTGCAATCTCAACAACGCCAGCATAGGCTGCAAGGTCAAGTCGTTCAACAACGCAAACAACACCGGAGTAGTAAGCATAACAAACAACTTTAGTTCTGAGATTAGGATAAAAAGCGTAGCGTGCTACATGCCCGGAGAAAGGGTCAACGAGACGCAGTCGGTAAACGTAACGCCTTCCTCTCTCGCCAACCTCACGGTGCGCTGCTATAACGTGCCGATACCGGCAACCAGCGCAGTATCAAGCTACACCTTCATAATGAACTACACACTGCTGAACAGGAGCAGACTGGCGATCGGAGTGCTGAACGTGTCCAACCTCGCTTCTTGAACCTATTACTCGACCGCGCTTTCGAGCATTGTTATTTCCCTCGCCTTCGAATCCATCTCCACCCTTACTCCAAGAGGCAGGGTTGTTATGTACTTTCCGTGGCAGCACAGGAAATCCATGAACGAAGGCATCTCCTTCATCTTCTTTGTTACTATGTCGTATATGACGTCCCCTATCGCCGTGTCGAGATAGTCCTCCACGAACGCGCTCCTTGAAACACTCGCGGCCGCCTCTCCCAAATCGTAGGGTGGAAACTCTCCGAAGAAGATACCGCTAGCCTTGCTGAAGAAATCCTTTATCACAAGCGAGGTGAGCATGTTGTCTACCTCCCACGGTTCTACATCTACGTCTTCCATGAACACTATATCTCCATCGGGCTTTGGCATAAAAGGCGTGTTTGCTATGATGGATAGTACAGAGAGGTCCCCGCCGATCAACCTACCCTGCGCCTTTCCGTCTACTATCGTCCTGCTCCACTTCACATCTGCAGGATTCCTAAGGGTCATGAGCTCCTGGCTGCTTACAATTTTCATGAGCGTATCAAAATTGTATTTTATGACGTTCTGGTCCTCCTCCGCGAGGTCTATCAGCATAGGCCCGTGAAAAGTGACCAGTCCGGCCTTGCTCAGAAAAGCCATCTGAAGGAATGTTATATCGCTGTATCCTATGAAGACCTTTGGATGGTCCCTTATTACCTGATAATCTATCATGTTCAGCAGGTCTATAGCACCGGATCCTCCTCTGAGCACCATTATCCCGTCAATCTCGTCGCTCTTGAACGCTTCCTCTATCTCGGTAAGCCTTACGTGGTCTCCGGCTGTTGCAAAATACCTGGTTGCGGACTTTCTCTGCATTACGGAAGAAAGGCTGACTTTGAAACCGCTCTTTGTGAGGAAGTTGACCGCTTTAGGCAGGTTTAGCTTGGCGCTGGTTATAGAAGAAGGCGCTATTATCTTTATAGTGTCCCCTGGTTTCAGGGCCCTGGGCTTGACTATCCCTTCGTGCATGCTTAAAAAACGAAAACAACCTATTTAACCCTATCGCAGGGCCGGGTCTGTAGTTTAATTGTTTTTCTGTAGCGGTCAAAGTCCGATGAAATCTTTTGCTCCCATCCCCGTGGGGAACGCCCTGCCGTTCTCGGCCTCTACAGGCAACCCCGTCTCCTCTGCGATCCTTACGATTTCGCTCGTATCCAGTACCCTGTCAAGAAACAGTTCCACGAACTCCCCATTCCCTATCTTTATCCTTTTTATCTTGAATACCTGGAACTGCAGCATGCCGCCCCTCTTTACTTTCGTCCTTAAGCTTCCCTCTTTTATGATTCTCAATGTGTTCTCGCTGACCATTAAACTCGATTGTATCCTTCCGTGACTAACAACTAAAAATGTTCTTTCACAATCTAATGCGTGGTACATTGGCGATAGTCCCCACCTCACCAGCGATTGCATCATACTATTCATACTTCTACTCAAAAATACAGTTCGCGAGCTCATTTCTGCACGTAGGCGCATCCATGCTTCTTGCGCTTATAGTGTTTGCCATAGCTCTATCGATACTGGTTGCGATATTCGCCTACATGTTCGGATGGTTTGAGAGAAAGACGATAGCAAGGATGCAGGCTAGGCGCGGGCCAACCTACCTGGGTAAGTTCGGTCTGCTCCAGAACATGGCCGACGTGATAAAGCTGCTTTCTAAGGAAAACATAGTTCCATACAACTCGGACAAGTACCTCTTCCCCTTGATACTACCACTGGTATACGCCATATTCTTCCTGATTCTGTTTTTCATCCCTTTTACCCCTTCGTTCTTCGGCCTCAGCTCCTCGGTTTCGCTTCTTGTGGTACTGATGCTGGTCTCACTCATACCGCTCCTGATGTTCCTAGCCGGATGGACCAGCGGCAATAAGTTCGGAGCGATAAGCGCGCAGAGGTCCGTGCTTATGCTGCTCAGCTACGAAATCCCGCTGGTGCTTGTCATAGCCGCAGTGTCAATGATGGCCCACGGTTACAACCTGGTTTCCATAGTGACTTCGCAGAGCAGCATGTGGTACGCTGTGCTCATGCCGCTCGGATTCATAGTGTTCTTCGTGACGATGCTCGCTGAGCTCGAGAGACCCCCGTTTGATCTTAGGGAGGCCGACAACGAGCTTATAGCCGGATGGCTCACTGACGTGAGTGCACCATACTACGCGCTGGCCCTCTTTTTGGACTACACCAGGATGTTTGTAGGCACGCTACTGATATCCGTGCTGTTCCTCGGAGGATGGTCCGGCCCAGTCCTGCCTCCCTTCGCCTGGATCATGATAAAGGTCGTAATCCTTTCGTTCTTCATTATGCTTTTGCGCGCCACAACCGTACGCGTTAAGATAAACAGGTTGCTCAGGCTGGGTTGGATTTACCTGATGCCCCTTTCGGTTCTGAACATATTTATTACATTTGTGTTGTTTATCAAATAGACAGCGAAATTGATATATGGCGAGTCTGTGATGCTGAAATCACTTACAAAATCAGGAAAGGAGGTCCTCAAGGAGCCGTTCACCCTGCAGTTTCCGGAAGAGCGCGAGGCGCTTACCGACAACTATAGGGGGGTTCACAAGCTCGACATCGAAACGTGCATAAGCTGCGCTGCGTGCGCCAGAATATGCCCCAACCAGTGCATAGACATGGTAGATACGTTTACCGACAGGGGGACCAAGAAGATGCCGGAAATACATCTTGAAAGGTGCCTTTTCTGCGCCGACTGCGAGGAGGTATGTCCAACCCACTGCCTTGTACTGACTAAAGACACAAGCATGGACGTCTACGACAGACGCGATCTGATAAAGCGCCCAGAGGATCTGAAGTGAATCTAATGTATGTCACGATAATTTTGTTCACACTTTTGGCTATCACGGGCCTCGCTTCCATAATAGGGATATTTCGCGTGAAGGACCTTCTGCACTCGATAGTGCTTCTCTCTATACTATTCATCTCCATATCGCTTGTATACCTTACGCTATCACAGCCGCTCCTGGCCGCGCTTCAGCTTCTCGTGATGGTGGGAGGCGTATCTACGTATCTTTTCATCGGCACCGCTTCGCAGGGCTTCTCCAGATTCAAGCACACAAACGTCGCTCTGCTTCTGGTCGGCGCGTTGATAATATTTGGAGTAATGATATACCCTGTAGCAAGCAACGCGTCGCAGTATTCGCAGGCTTCATCAAATACATTTTCCGTAAGCTCGCAGTCGCAGTTCCTAGCAGCTGACGCGGTTCTGTTCTACATAATCGCGCTTCTGCTGTTCGGAATAGGGCTCGGAGCGATAGTGATGTACAAAAAGATAGGTGCTGGCAAATGGCGTTGACACCGATTTTCTTCTTGGGGCTCAGCTTCGCGATTTTCTCGCTAGGGATAGCCGGAATCATGTCGAGCAGGCACGCCGTCATAATGGTTCTGTCAAGTGAAATAGGCCTTGTCGCGGCCATGCTGCTTTCCGTATCAACCTTCTATTTCGGCACGGGCGGAAATCTCCTTGGGTTGCTCTTCACGATATGGGGAATTGCATCGGCCGAAGCCATGGCTCTTATAGTGATATACAGGTATCTCGGCAAAGCCGAAATGGATCTTGACGTGAGAAAACTTTCCAAACTGAGGGGTTGAATGGACGCGCTGTACATACTACTGCCTTCTCTAATCGCTGCTCTGGTGGCGTTCCTAGCGTCAGACAGGGGGAGAATGGCTTCTTACATAAGGCACGTAAGCCTGGCGGCAAGCTTGGTAGCGCTTCTGCTAATAGTATTAGCGTTCTCTAACGTGCAGAAGGTATCAACGCTTACGTGGTTCTCAGTTTCCGGGTTTTCGTTTACTATAACCGCGGCTACGTACCCTCTCAACATGCTCCTGCTTCTCCTGATAGGGATAATAACACCGCTCATATTCTACTATTCATACGGTTTCATCAACGTCCCAAGCGAACAGAGCAGATTCTACGCGCTGATGAACCTGTTCGCAGCCTCTATGCTCCTTTTTGCAGTTTCGTACAGCCTGATAACACTGTTCGTATCGTGGTCTATCCTTGGAATCACGAGCTATATGTTGATAGGATTCTGGTACAAGAAGGATAAGCCGGCCAGGGCATCGCGCAAGGCCATAACTACCATAATCATAGGAGACGTGGCTATGCTGTCGGCTATAATAATACTCATCGGAACCTACGGATCAGATCTGTTCTCCACGATACTGGTGCAGCCCCTCGGCACAGCGCTCTACGCATCGTTGGCCCTGATAGCGCTTGCCGTATTCACAAAATCCGCGCAGTTTCCGTTCAACGAGTGGCTGGCTGACGCGATGGAGGGCCCGACACCGGTATCCGCGTATCTCCATTCATCCACGATGGTGAAGGCTGGAGTGCTACTCATAGCCGTACTGCTGCCTCTGTACAGCAGAGCTGGTCTTCTATGGATATTCATACTCTTCGGCACTATAACCGCGGCACTAGGGGCGCTCAATGCGTTGTCAGAGCACCACATCAAAAGAATACTCGCGTATTCAACGACCGAAGACATAGGCCTGATGTTCGTGGCGCTAGGATTTGGCTCTGTACTGGCGGCTATGATGCTTTTCGTGGTGCAGGCGTTCTACAAGGCCCAGCTTTTCATGAGCGCGGGATCGATAATGAAGGCAAACAGCACCGATGACCTTTACGAATCGCACAACCTGCAATACCGCAAGATGCTCTACGTGCCAACAGCGATAGGAGCAGCGTCTCTTATGGGCGTCTTCCCGTTGGGGGGGTTCTTCGGCAAGACGCTTGTCGGGCAGTCTGCGACAATACCCTACGTTTACGTAACCCTCGCGCTCATAGAATTCTTGAGCGTGCTCTATATGATGAGATGGATCCTGGTTCCGAGCAGGAGGGCAGCGCAGAATCTGGGGGCGGAAATAAACATAGGTTACCAGACTCTTCCGCGCAGCATGCTCTATTCTGGGGCGTTTACCGCGGCCATGGCGATCCTGGTGTCAATATCGTATCTTTATCTTCCGAGCTACCTTGGTTCGCCTGTAAATATAAAAATTGCAGAAGCAGCGATAGAGAGCGTCGTCATAGTGGTGGGGTTTGCTATAGCGTACCTGGCGTTTAACAGAAACGCGCTTCCAAAGGCGTTTTACAGCGAGAGGGCGAGCGCTGCTATATACAACAGCGTTTACACCAACTGGTTCTACGATAAGCTGGCTCTCTTTTTTATGCTGACGGGGGAGGCTTTTGCGTACGTTGAAGACGGTGTATACTACCTGTTCAGGAGTGGAGGAGACAGCTTCCTGCTCCTCGGAAGGTTGGTAAGGAAGATAGAGAATGGAAACGTGAATATTTACATCGCGGCTTTCGTGGCTGGTTTTGTGGCGCTGGCTGCTATGTTCATATTAGGTCTGTGAGGAGATAAAATGTTCCCGATACTTGCACTGT
>JAKAOQ010000002.1 GCA_021812105.1 Microcaldota archaeon
TCGCATTTTTAATGCGTTAACCAAAGAGGCAGACCGTATGGTGCGTTTATGACTAGGAAATCGAAAGGCACGTTTTCGAGAAGGACAAGGAACATAGTGAGACATCACAAGCTCTCCATGCTTAACGTTGGCAGCCAGATAAAGAGGTTCGGCGTGGGAGACAAGGTAGCCATAATACCGAAGAGCAACTACAGGGATGCACCGCATCCTAGATACAAGGGCAAGATCGGCACTGTGGTAGGGGAGAGAGGCAGCGCTTACATAGTAGAGATAAATGTGATGAACGCCAAGAGGAAGCTCATAGTACTTCCCCTCCACCTGGAAAAAAGATAGGAATAGATTGATTTCCCTGTTTCTTTTATACAAATCTTTTCCTGTAGGGTTTTGTAAACATGTAGAAGCGTTCGTTGCCGGTCAGCTCGTTCACTATCCTGTCGCGTATAAGGCGCGCCGGATCCTGAAGCAGCGGAACCCTGCTCTTTATATCGGAGAAATTCTCGAACTTCTTAGTCTCCCTCGCATCCAGTATCGCCTTTAGGTGCTTTTTGCCTACCCCGGGAAGCAGCTCGAGGGAGTGCTCCCTTATGTTCAGCGGCCCCGACTTGTTGAACACTTCTACGAACCTCGCCTCGTTGTCCAGTATTATCTGCATCACCACGTTCGGCAGCTCGTTCTTCGCGGTCTGGGTCAGGTCTTCATATCCTATCCTTCCCTTTATCAGATAGATCTTGTCCCTCTCGTTCCTGCCTATATAAACGCGCTCCCCCAGATTAAGCGTGGTAGATTCCCTGGGCTGCGCCTCAAGAAGCGTAAACCACTCCTCACCAAGAAGCTGGGCTATGGGTTCGGCCCTATTAGAATAAGACTTTCCGCTGAGCATGAAGTCGATGACTCTCGCATACTCCTCTCTTCTCTCCTTTGATTCCTCGGCTTCTTCCATCAGCACCACAGTACCCCATACAATGCATTATAGCACTCAGCTATTTACAATTGAGATTATCTTCTTCTTCTCCTCTTCTGTGAATACCCTCTGCTCCTTGGCCAGCAGCTGGGTAAGAACCTGGACGTTCTTTGGCGATATCTCCAGTATCTTCACTATCGAGGGAGCGCTGAGTATACCCAACTCCTCCAGCTCCTTCTTCTCTTTTTCAGCTTTCTTTTTCTGAATCTCTAGAATCTTCGCGTGGTCGTACGTCCTCTGCTGCTCGTAGGTTAGCGCACCCTTCTTCTTGCGCTCTTCGAGTATCTCTACCACGTCGTTTATAAGTGCATCTCCCTTTAACTCTGATTTTTTGCCTATCATGTCTTCACCTCCACGTCCGCAGTGCAGTTTTTCGCTTTGCTTGCGAGAGTTTTATAATGTTTACTGCATATTCAGTATTAGTTCCTATAGTTAAATTAATAAGGTTTTTGTGTGGACGCTAAAGAGGTTTACGAGAACGTAAGGAGCGAGGTGGGTAAGAAGATAGCGGGCAAGGAGGATGTGATAAAGCTGATGTTCATAGCCATGGTTGCAAACGGACACGCGCTGCTCGAAGGGGTTCCTGGAGTAGCCAAGACAACAATGGCAAAGACACTGGCAGAAGTGGTAAGCGCGGAGTTCAACAGGATACAGGGCATGCCCGACCTGGAGATAAGGGATATTATAGGCTATACCTACCTCGACGACAAAAGCAACATAGTTCTGAAGAAGGGGCCCATATTCACCAACATACTACTCGTGGACGAGCTTAACAGGGCACCACCCAAGACTACCACGGCGCTTCTCGAGGCGCTGGAGGAGAAGCAGGTGACCATAGGCGACCAGACGATATCTCTGCCGAAGCCCTTCATAGCGCTGGCCACGCAGAACCCGCTGAACATAGAGGGGACAACCTCGCTGCCGAAGGTGCTCACCGACAGGTTCCTGCTGAGGATAGCCGTCTCATACCCCACGATGGAAGAGGAGCAGGCCATGCTTAGGATCAAGGAAAAGGACGAGAACATAAAGGTTAACAGCGTCGTTGACACCAGCACGATAATGGAGATGCAGCGTGCGGTGGACGGGGTCAAGATATCCGATGACATTCTGGCGTACATAACCAGGCTCGTAGACGCGACGAGAACCGACATACACGTGGTGATGGGAGGCAGCCCGAGGGCAGAGATCGCGTTCATGAAGTGCGGAAAGGCAAAGGCGCTAATAGAGGGGAGGGGCGAGGTAGTAATAGATGATATCAAGTATCTCGCCAGGGCCGTGCTGAGCCACAGGATAGTTGTCAGGGCGACCGGGGGAGTGGGAGTCAATGGAGTGATAGACGGAATAGTGGCGAGCGTACGCTGATTCCGGTAGATCGACATCGAAGCGAGGCAAGGTTTTTATATATTTGTGCATCACAAAGTAATCTACCTTAGGTGCTTATTATAAAGATCAACGAGATAAGGGCGTTGCAGAACGACGCTCTGAAAGAGAAGCTAAACGAGCTTATGCTGGAACTCTTCACTGAGAAGAGGAAGATTGCCTCTACCGGGGTCCAGAGCAAGGTCGTAAAGATAAGAGAGATGAGGCGCACCGTAGCGCGCATAAAGACTGTTTTTAGAGAAAGAGGTGTAATGAGCTGATGGTAGAGATCTGTCCGAAGTGCGGTCTGCCAAAGGACATCTGCGTCTGCGACGTGCTAGACAAGGAGACCGAGAACAAGATAAAGGTCTACACAAAGAAGGCCAGGTTCAACAAGGTAGTGACCATAATAGAGGGGCTGGCCCAGGACGAGATAGAAAGTACAGCCAAGAGTCTCAAGAGGACGCTCGGGTGCGGCGGTACCTACGATACGGTACAGATAGAGCTGCAGGGAAACCACACCAAAGACGCCAAGAAGGCGCTCGCCGGCCTGGGCTACAAAGAGCAGAACATAGAGATAACCACGTTCTAGCTTCTCAGAGCTTGCCGCTCTCGCGCGTGTAGAGCATCATGTCATCGTACTTCCTTGATATCTGGCTGGCGCGCGTTCCATATATCATTTTCGCGCCCATCTTGTGCGCCAGTTCGACCAGCCTCTGTGTTATTATACCGTCGAACACTATCGCGTTTATGTTTGGAGTGTCCTGTATTGACTGGATGAGTTCGCTTATCGGCTTCTCTGCGATTACCCTGTTGTGCGAATCGTAAAGCCTTCCCCTGAGGCTGTTCTTAAGCTCATCCAACGCGCTTATTAGCGGGGCTGAGTCAAAATCCCTCGCCGGTTGGCTTTCTTGTATTCTTGGTATGCTTTCCAGGCCCGAAGGTTCTGTCGCGTTGCCGTTTATGTCCTTTATTCCCAGATCGCGCGGGGCGCGCTCTTCGGAGTACCTTTCCCTCGGAGCGTTATCCCTGTGCTCGAGCATGTTCCTCCCGATTTCTGAAGGGCTCATAACCCTGTTGCTTTGGTTTTCCTGATACTTGGGAGTACTGACTGGTGGTACTGGTACGGCCTGGGGGCTCGGAGGCTGCTGATGCTGCGGCCTCTGGAAGTCGCGCTCGTCCCTCTCTTCTCCGCCGTGCCTGCTGTTGTCCCTGTCCCTAAAGTTTCTGGTAGGCTGCTGGTGACCCCTGCCGTTTCTGGAGAGTATCTGCTCGATAGGAGCCCTCGAACGGAGGGATTTTATGATCTCCTTCCTTGTAAGCTCTTCTACCTCCTTTCCGTCAGGTGCGCGGGCTACGAAATCTATCTCCGCCACCTCCATAACGCTCCTCATTATCAGCTCGCCACCCCTATCACCGTCAACAAACAGCGTCACTTCCTTTGCGTTGCACAGGTCCACTATGGTCTTTGGGACGCTGCCCGAAGCACCGCCAACCGCTATGCAGTCTGTTATATCGTTCTTCAGCAGGGTTATCACATCCGCGCGGCCTTCAACCAGTATCACTTCTCCACTCTTGTCTATGTCTGGGCCGGCTGGAAGATTCTCCGGACCGTACGAAATAACCTCGCTCAACTTGACGTCGGCTTCCACGAGTTCGCTCAGTTCTTTGCTGTCCGGTATCTCGGTGGACAGCATGTTTTTCAGCAGCACCTTGGCCCGCGTTATTATCCTGTTCCTCTTCTCGCTCCTCGTGTCCACTATCTTCTCGATCTTAACACTAGTTTCGAACGGACCGACCCTATCCACGGCTTCTACAGCAGAAGCGAGTATGCACGTTTCGACGCGGTTCAGCGATGCTGGGAGAAAGAGCTTTCCGTACGTCTTGCTTCCCGATGTCCCGCTTTCTATCTCTATCCTGCCTATCTTGCCGTTTTTCTGGAGCTCCCTGAGGTCCAGGTCGCTCCCCAGCAGGCCCTCGGTCTGGCCGAAAACCGCACCGATTATGTCTGGTTTGTCGACCATTCCGTTTACTTCGAATCTTGCCTCTACCATGTACTTTACAATGTCTATGTACGTTTTAGCCATGAAATCCACTTTTGAAAATAGGAAAAGTTTGGATCAGGCTAGTGCTGTGGCTACTGTCAAATCACTTTTCTGGCGCAATTCTGACGCGCCGCCGTATTGTTTACGAATAAGTGTTAAGATAGCCATAGCCATCGCTAATACCCTTTATCCAACTTTGTCCTAATTTTATTGGGAAGGATATAATTAATAACTTATCCTAAGGGCAGCGTATAGCTGGAATCCACTAAACGCACGCTACAGTATATACTAAATTAATGCGTTGCGGATAATAGCCGTGGCGGTGCACATGCTGTTCGGAAGACCTTCAAAGGTAGAGCTCGGATCCGAAAAACTTGAGGGATACCTCCGCGAGATTTTCGAGCGCGACTCGGAAAGGATAGTCGCAAGATGCACAAAGCCGCGCGAAAGGCTCGAACGGGGGATTAGCATGTTCAAGAACGCCGTAGACGGACTGGAAGCGTACGGTGGCGCACCGGACCTAGAATCGACAGGTATGACTGGAGAGAGCGTGGTGAGCGACAGAAAAAGGAGATACGTAATTGCGCTCAGGAACGTTCTTGCTTCTCTTGGGAAAGAACTTGAACCAGAAATCCACGAAACCAGCTATGAGAAGCTTTTGCACGAGAAATCGGTGTACGAGCGTATGATTTCTGATGTGTTGAGGCTGAACTCTGACTTCAAAGTTGTGGTCCTTGGCTACTCCGAGAGAATGGGCGCGTTTAAGAAGGCGTTCTCCGAACTCGAGAGGGGAGTAAGGGACATGGCGACCGAACTTGGCAGAGGTGCGGTAAGCTTTGATCACTACAACACACTGAAACTGCACATAGAAAACCTGGTTGAACTCAAGGAGGAAGTCGGAACCATTTCAGCATTTGCGGACAGCGGCAGTCAGGCAATGTGTAACAATTCGGGTGGAGAAACGCTTAGGGAAATGGAGGCCCTAGAGTCTAGGAGTAGAGAGCTATCGACCAAAGAAAATGCGCTTTCTTCTAAGATAAGAGAACTGTCAGGGAACATAGAGAGTTTGCTACAACCAATAGAGAGAGCGTCGCGCAAATACGACCATGGAAAAAAGGAAAACGGCAAGATAAGCCATTTCACCACGAACCCATACGCCGTAGATTGGAAAGGGAGCGAATACGCAAGGTTCATTGAAATTATCAGAGATCTAAGAAACTCAATACTTAATAAAACCATAGATGTAAAGAACGACGAGGGGATAATTTCGCGTATAGACCTCATAATCGACTCCAGGATAGGTGATATGATAAATGAGGTCAGAGGTATTGAAATGGAGATGGATGAGGTAAGGAACGAGATTAGGGTATGCAACTCCGAGATTTACATGCTGAAGGAACACACGACAAAGAAGAAAGCGGAGGGGGAGGAGCGTGAGAAAATATTAAAAAAGGCTGAAGACGCAAAGGAGAACGTTTCTGAGGAAAAGCGCGCCATAGAAAGGCTATTTATTGAGTATTACAACGCATTAGTAAGTATAACTGATTGATGCAAGACATGGATGCTAGTCGAATTCCAACAGAAGTGGCAAATGGTCCGAAACGACATCATGCATAACTTCGAATTTGGTCACGTTTATATTAGTAGAGGTAAATACGTAATCGGCGTATCGCAGCGGCTTGGTATATAGGGAGCTGCGCGTGTTTGTAATGCCTTTCTCTCTTATGAGGTTTCTCATCACCCCTTCTATGATCCTTATGCTCTGAGTACCAGGCAATAGATTGAAATCCCCGCACAATATCTTGGAACTACCGAAACCCGACAGCAGTCCGACAATCTCTCTGGACTGATCAAGTCTTTCTGGAGTATCACCCTTGCCGCTCCCCTGCCAAAGCCCATGGACGTTAGCTACATCGTAGCTTTTGTCTCCGATTTCTACGCGTACGTGTTGCAACAGGCTACCGACATAGTATGGTTTGCCGTTGACATCTACTTGGAAGGGTTTGTGTATCTTAAGGGTTTCTTCACTCGCAGTTATGCCTTTTCTTACGAATGCCGCCAGTCTCTCCATCCCGGAACTGTAAGGTTCCGAAAGGAAAGGGTTGAAATCGCACAAGATCACAGTTAGTTTTTTGTAAAGGTCGCTTGTTTCATGCCACCCTTTCGGTTGATGACGGGCTTTCGCTTCTTTCGCGTCTGGACCAGGCTCTCCACGACCGTAGTCCAAAACCTCCTGAAAACAGAAAATGTCTGTGTTGCTTTTCTCTCTTTCGAGAAACTTTACGAGTTCCCCGTAGGCTCTTCCACCCCAGACGTTCAAAGAGATTAATTTCATGCGATGCGCCCGATACGCTTTAATAAGGATGGTGCGACTGCCGGGATTTGAACCCGGGTTGCGGCCTTGGCAAGGCCGTGTCCTACCAGGCTAGACTACGGTCGCGTGCAAGGTAGATTGAAATGAAAACTTATTATTTGTATCTCTCATGCCATCAGTCACGATACAGCAGGCAGAATCTAGACTCTTCATTTAAGTTTGTCGTTTCGCTTCGAAGTATCCATTCTTTGGTACCATATCTTACTTTGACCAGTCTATCCGCTTCTGCAAGAATCTTGTTGGTTTCATCTTTGCTCATCTTGTAATAATTTCCGTCTGTCATGTTTGTGAGCATGTGCTCCACGATCCCCTTCTTCGCTTCCTGCAGACTCATTTTTGCAGGTGTTATCCCGAGCAGGCTTGGTAGCCCGTGGAGTTCGTTCAGATCTTTTTCTGGTATTCTGAGAAACTTATCTATGCTGGCCGAGTCCCAATCCGCTACGGCCAATACACCGTGGTAGAAGAATGAGTATTCTGGTTTAATGTTTTGTGCGTGGCCTGCTATGGGCTTGCCATCAACTTTTATCGCGAAATGCTCTCCGATTGAGATCCTGCTTGCGTCAACGCGTGTTAGCTCTTCTATGCTCTTTATAATCCTCTTCCCGAAATAATTATGCACGCGATCCGCGTACTTTAGTTCTTCATCGCCTTCCAGATAGACTCCGGTCACGGTATATGCTATGGCGTTGTCGTCTATGTATATGGGTTTGCCCCCGCTTCTCCTTCTTGATATATCAACGCTTTCTGAATACGCCCCCTCCTTGATGCACTTTGGGCTGTCAGATATGGATAGGATTATCGCCGGATTCAAAAAATCGAAAAAGCGTATGAAGTTTGTATGCCCCTTTTCCGCTTTTTCTTTCAGGACTTCATCGATCGCCATGTTTTTTGCTGCGCTGAACCTGTCATAGCCAAAAAAGGCAAACCTTTTATCATCATCCGCGTTCTTTTTCACCACGTTTAATGTCATAGTACCACATTTCAGCTTACGCGTAGACCAGAAGAGAGGTTGCGAACGGGAGGATGAACAACAGCAAATCCCCAAAAAGCAGTGAGATGCACACGCTTATGAATATGGGCAGTGCGAGAGGCATTGCTTTTTTGTATACGGGGAATTTCGTTGTTACTCTCTTCGCCCTCATCTCATTTATCAACGAATCGTCTACGAGCCTGTTGAATCTCCTGATTTTCCTGCGTGCAGACGCTATTTCTTTGGCGCTCATCAGATTCATGGCTATTATATCGCCAGTCTCAAACTTTTTGTAGTCTACATATGACACCATGGTAGAGGTTATAGGCTTCTCGAACAGTATTATCAGCATAGAAGTCGCCAGAAGCAGTATAACGAGCGATACCCCCGGGACGTAGACCCCGAAGAAGTACACCAGCACAGCGAGGAACGCGGCGTAGGAAACCCCTATGGCGAGCGCTTTTACGATGCTTGAACGCGGTATCGATCTGGTAATAGGAGTTCGGGATGCAAGTTTTGCTCTTGGAAGGTAGTATAACGCCGTTATAACAAACGCTACTATTCCGGTGTTTATAAGCATTGATAGAAGAAACGGCATGTTGAACTGAGGGATGTGGTAAAGTAACGGGCTTATCTGTATTGGCAGTATAAGTGAAAGAGCTGCAAATTCCGCTACGTCTGCGGCGCCGAGCTGGCCGGCCTTGTAAAGCAGATAACCGCCCCCCAGCACCATAAGCGCAAAGGCAGAACTGTACAGTATTGTAACAAGGTTGAGGTAGAGCAGCGTTAGCAGGAACCCGTAACCTACAGAAGCGTACACGAACACGCTCGGTATGTTCCTCTTATTGAATACATCGAACAGCATGTAGACAAGTGAGAGTATGATCAAACTTGCAAGCCTTATATAAAGGAGTTCCATCTACGCACCTGTCACAGAGAGTTCGAAGGCATGATTCAGATTATACTTTACTTGAACTATTATATGGGTTTTGTTGGTCGGCTCTAGGATCTAGTTAAACGTATTCTCCAAGGGTGCTACTGTAATTCTGGTTCTTGAGGCCGTGCTCGTAGGTAACTTTCTCTATTCTTGACGAGACAACCCTCATGACATGATTGTCAAACATGTCATATTTCTCGATTAATTGGCGCAAGAAAGGGACGACCAGCGAAATGCTATCGTCTTGGTATACTATGTGCTTTGGTATGGTGGTGTGTCGTTCGCTTCCCGGTACCGGTTCGTTCCTTTCACTGACAAGGCTATAAGATTCAAAAAATTTTGGAGCGACAAAGAACAGATAGTCGGTACCATAATTTTCCCTAAGATAATCACGAATTCCCTTAAACGATTGTTCTATATTATTGCTTTTGGCGTAGGATTTTTTGAACTCCTCGTTTACGCGTTTGTTTTCGGGCTGATCTGTATCGTCTTCCATTACATGCAATACCCCAACAAACTCCTCGCTCTCCCTCTTGTATTTGTATATGTAGACAGGATATATCTGGGTATTAGAGGGATCTGTCTCCGTATCCGGTGGATTGCCGATTACGGCCAGGTCCTCGTGATAGTTGTCCCCGGCACCCTTGCTGGTCCCTCCTATTACCATGGTCTTCTGCGTAACCTGTTTCCCTATTTCCAGGTCTACCTGCTCTGTATAAGCAACTGACGAGTTCTGTAAATTTTCGGAGAAACCGAGAGCGAGATAGAAGTTGTCCCTAGTCTTATCTTTTGTAGCAAACATCTGTCTTTTTTTTTCTATAGGTGTGCGCTTTTTGATTTCGCTCCCTCCAACCTCTATGTGCTCTACTTCCCTGAAAAGGTAGTAGCTTGGGGTCTCCTTTATGACTCCGGCTTTGATTACGTCGGACACCGTAGGTGCACTTGTTATCTGCTGCGTAATTTTAGCTACGGCCTTTATGTCGGGGATCCTTTCCTCTGCTCTAATCCCGTTGAATATATTGGTCTTGTAGTCCTCATCCCTAAGGGTCTCGTCTATAGATCGCCTAATATCCACCCAAAGCACCATTACCAAATTTTTACTTTAGGCTATAAAAACGTTGTGTCTAATTCGTCAAGAGTGGAACATCGCCGTGGCGTGTGGCGGGAGACTAGATGAAACAGATAGGAGACGCGATTAGGATGAAAAAGCTCGAAGATTCAAAAAAGAGGCGCCGAAGCATTTCCAAATATATTTTCTTGAGAATAGAGGATCGGGATAGGAATCTAGTGCTCACAATAAACTTGGTGCCGATACCCTGCAGGATAGGGCTTCGGAATTCAAAAAGGTTTATAATAAGATGCTCACAAATTGGTATCGATGGAGGGGAAAGGTTATAAAAGCATTTCTAGCGGAGAGAGGAATTCGAGGAATCATGTGCTTATGCACATTGCGGTGCTCATAATAGCAAGCGCCGTCCTAATTGTAATCCTGTATTCGCTTCTTGAATATCTGAATCTGAGCGACAACCTTAAATCGTGGGTGCTCTCTTTGCTCTCGCTCGTATTCGGCGTTGGCATAACTCTGCTTATATCCAGAGCGATAAAGGAGTATGTAAATGCTAACGGCATAAAGCAGGAGGCAGGCACCATATCGGTGCTCTTCAGCATTGTTTCCTATACCTTGGTTGTAATAGTTGCATTATACCTTGTACATGTTAATGTTACTGGATTGCTTATAAGCGCCGGTTTTCTTGGTATAGTTCTAGGCCTAGCGGCGCAGTCTACTCTAGGTAACATATTCTCGGGCATCGCGATGATAATCGCAAAGCCTTTCGAACCGGGTGACTACATAACCGTTCAGACGTGGCAGTACAACAAGATGCCTTCTACATACCCGCATGAAGAGTTCATTCCAGGCTATAGCGGAAAGGTATCTAAGATAGGCTTGCTTTATACGGAACTTGTAAGCGATATACACGCACCGCTTTATGTGCCAAACGGCATACTCAACCAGGCACTCGTAATCAACCACCACAGGGCAGCAGAAAAGATACTAAGGCTGAAAGTGGAGGTCGGTAGCGATGTCAAGTTTGAAGCGATAAAGAGGCTTATTTCTGTGGAGCTCAAAAAGCATAACGTACGCGCAAACGACACCGCGATAGAGATAGAGCACATATCGGGCACAGCCTATGGGATATCGGTCACCGCAAGCATTAAAGACGGCAAAACAGACCTGGAAAAACTCAAGAGCACGCTACTGAGCAAGATACTCGGATACACAAAGAAAGAGAATGACAAAAATTAACTTGCGGTAGAAAATTACTGAAGACAAAAATGACTGTAGTAGAATAGAATAAGGCAGCATTTTGATAGCTTGTATATGACCAAAGATAAGAATTGCCGCTGGTCGGATTTGAACCGACGACATTCCGGTCTTCAGCCGGACGCTCTTTAGTGTAGCAATTGGACTATCCCACTGAGCTACAGCGGCAATATATGGAAGTTGCAACATTGCTATTTATATAGATTTTTATGCCGTTTAAATTTTTCTTGCAGCTACGATTTAGATCGCGCCTTTTAGATAGGTGTGTTTATACAGTGACCCATCCATAGTATTGCACGACGCACCAATTTTCTACCTGTTTTATAAAATATACACAACAATCATTATTATGAGAGATCCGTTTGAATCTCTTGGCCCGTATTTGGACCTTGTGGATACCGGTCAGATCGAGGCTAGGGATTATCAGATAAACATTGCGAAGAGCATTTACTCAGGAGCAAATACCCTTGTTGTGCTCCCAACCGGCTTAGGGAAGACGCTGATAGGCATATTCGCAATAGCAAAAGCGCTTTCTTCAGGCAAGAAAGCGATAATACTGGCTCCTACCAAACCGCTGAGCGAACAGCACTATGCATCGCTTTCAAAGCTGCTAAAGCTCAACGCTTCCGAGATTTCAATACTAACGGGCAGCATGCCGGTCAAGGAAAGGAAAGAAAGGGAGGAAAGCGCGAGGGTTATCGCGGCCACGCCGCAGACTATTGCGAACGATCTCAGGTCGGGCAGGTTCTCGCTCAAGGAATTTGGGCTTATAATTTTTGACGAGTGCCACAGGGCGGTAGGTAGGTACGCGTACACGTACATAGCCGATGAAGGAAAACTTGGGGGCGTGCAGCTGATTGGCCTTACGGCCTCTCCGGGCAGCGACAGAAAGAAGATAGGCGAACTGGTTAACGTTCTTGGAATAGAGGATATAGAGATAAGAGTTTCTACAGATCCGGATGTTGCTCCGTACGTCATGGGAAAACAGGTAGCGGTAGAGTATGTAGAGAAAGGGAATGTTATAGACTCCATACGCGGTATCCTCAAACCAGTAATAGATATTCACATCGGCAATCTTTTCAAGAGGGGCTTGGTCTATACCAGAGACTTCGAAAAATTGCCAAAACGTGTTCTCCTCGAAGTCGGGGACAACATAAACAAGATACAGGCCGTCAACTACAGGTTTGCAGCTTTCTTCGACTACGTGTACGTGTTGAACCTGGTCCACGCCTATGACCTGCTCAGCACTGAAGGACTTTACTCGTTCATAAGCTACTTTGACTCGTTGAATGCAAGGGAAAAGAAGAGTAGGGCAGTCAAGAGCATACTGTCCGACGGAGAGGTTTCCAAGGCGCTGCGACTGGCGAAGGACGCCGAAGCTGATGGCGATGAACATCCGAAGATGTTCAAGCTTGCCGAGATTGTAGGCGGAACTTTCAGGGGGAAAAGCGTTATAGTGTTCGCGCAGTACAGGTCAACGATAAAGAAAATTGCAGAAGTCCTAGTTAAGAATGGCATAAAGGCTGCGGTATTTATAGGGAAGGGCGAGGGAATCACCCAGTCGAAGCAGAAGCAGGTAATAGACGAGTTTCGCAACAGGAATTTTGACGTACTGGTGGCAACCTCGATAGGCGAGGAGGGACTGGACATACCAAGCGTTGACGCTGTGATCTTCTACGAGCCCATACCCAGCGAGATAAGGAACATACAGAGGAAGGGGAGAGCCGGAAGGGTTAAGTTCGGAGATGTGGTTATACTTGTCACCGTGGGAACGAAGGACGAGGCGTACCTTATGGTGTCGAGAATAAAGGAGAGGAGGATGAAGGACCTGGTAATGAAGATGAAGAACGAGCTTGCACACAGGGCACTCTCGGATAGGTACAACAGCAGTCAGCGCAAGTTGTAATAATGCCCCAGATACCACTCTGCTTCAATCGGTCCTTAGATACTCGTCTAGGTATTTATCGTAGCTAACATACTCCTTATTCATCGCTGATTGTGAAAAAATAATGTTTGAATCGTGTCCAGGATTTTCGTCACCGTACCATAGCGTTTCGCGGATCCATGGCGCGTCTATCGCGAGACGCCTTGAATGGCTGTCCGTGAAGTAATATTTCGTTTCGCACTCCTGACATTCGGACCGCTTTATGCTCTTATCCCGTCCTTCCTCCCACACCAGCGGAATGTTGTCAAAAACACACTCGGCCAAAGGCTTGCTAATCTTATCTGGAACGGGAAGGTATTTGCGAAGTGTTTTTAGAGGGCCAAGAGACCAGTCAGATGGATTTAGTATTCCGCGCTTCCAGTCTTCTTTTATCTTCTTCTCTTTTTCTTTCCTTATTCCCTTGAGTGCTATTTCATATCTTGATATTTCTGTACTTATGGCATCCTTTGCCTCCTCGAACGCGTTTTGAACTAGTCCATGTAGATATTTCCATTGGGCCGATTCAGGATAGAAGGTTCTCGGTGTGTCTAAAGCGTTTAGCATCGATATAGAGCTGCGGAAGGGATCGGGTGTTTGCGCAAGTTGCTCTAATCGCACCTCCACCAAACTTAAAACCCCCTTTGCGTCCCCTAAAGACGCGCCATCGAGTAAGGGGTATAGCCTTTTGTCATCAGATTCGGGCAAAATAAAACTAAAGTATTTGTTATCTCCCTTATATTGTATGTAGCCCCTTGCGTCTACCTCTACGACGCATTCTTTTGCATACCTGTTCTCCGCGTCCCTGTGACCCACTTCCAGGGTGATATAACCAAAACCTTTGTGGTACCAGCTGCATCTTATCTCGGCCCTGTCTCCAGTAACAAAAAGATAGTCATCCTTCCCGCGGCGGTTATAAATGTCATGCGGGGATTCCAGGTCTACCAAATAAAAAGGTGGTGCAGGCGCCTCTACGTTGTGCAGGTCATGTTTAGCAGTTTCAGAAACCATTGTATCACGGTTTGACACTGACCGCGACGAGATATTTATATGTTTGCGAACACCCGTTTTTGCACCTGAGGTCTAACTTATATTTTATCTCTATTTTGCACTTTTGTTGACCATATTTGTGACTTAAAGACGCAAAGCCCGGACACCAATGACATAAGTTTGCCCTGCGGAAGTCAGAGATTTGAAATATATATTTAGCGGCTTATCCTAATAACACAGAACATACGAGATAGGATTAGTATCGTAAGCGCCATTTTATCTTGTATAGTAGAACCTAATCGTATTATCGATTTTGCCGACGTTCAATGCACGTCCATCGTATATGCGCAATTCCCACGGCAGGTTGTCCCTCACTTCCAATACAGCCTTCCTGCTTGGCTCGTTAGGCAGATCAAACGCGAACATCTCGTGCGGCGGATTTACCCACGTATAGCTGGCATAAGCAGCCAATCTCGATGCGAGGATTACTCTTGGATCCTCCTCATAAGGTATCCCCAGTTTCTCTTTATTGTGATACGCTCTTTCCGCGTGGGTTTTGTAATCATAATCGTAAATTTTAGTCTCCCTTGGAGTGTGTACCTGGCACCCGTTCTTATTAAAGTGGACGATACTCGCGTATCCGTAGCTCCAGGATATATGTGGATTATTTATGGCTCCAAATTTATCTCTGGTCAATAGATTTTCAAGAACCTCGTTCATTCTTGCCGTTCCTTGCTTGATCTTCCTATCCTCGGAATCAAATCCTAATTCTGTAATATCCAGCGTACTGTCATGATTTCTACTAAGAATAGCGAACTTTGCCATAATACCCCCGTTTTTGTTTAGCTTTACAGTATTATTAAAACTTTGTACCTGGCGTGTAACTTCACACCCTAAGTTTCAGAGTATGGATAAGTATAGTATAAGCTGATAGGGGAGTATGAAATATATTTTGTACGCAGTTTTTACGCAAACTTATAAAAATAACCGCTGACGATGTATATCTAAGGCGATGGTGTGGTTCGGAGGTACGACAAGGGCGCAAGAAGTGAGAGAGAGCTGCTGGGGATACTCTACGACAACTCGTTCTCTGTTATGAGGTCTGCTGGGAGCGGCGTAAACTCTATCAGCCCGGATATAATAGCGTTCAGGGACAAGAGGGGAGTGGCGTTTGAGTGCAAGGCGTGGAACGGCACGAGCGTATCAATACCCATAGAAAAACTTGATACGCTGAAGAGATGGGAGAGCAACACAGGAATGGATACGTACATAGCGTGGAGGGTAAATGGGAAGGGCTGGTTCTTCATCAGCCTTGGCGAGATGTCCAGAACGGAAAAAAACTACACCATAACTAGGAGGAAGGCGTTTGAGATCAATAGGCGACTGGATAGACTGCTCGGCACGTAAAGAGCTAACGCTATGAAGAAGTAACAAAAAGAAACAGAAAAAATAGGATAAGACGGACTAACTGATTAAATCAGTAGTCTTCGGATTCGTCTTCGGAGTCTTCGTCGTCGGGGCCGAATTCGTCATCGTCTTCGTCGTCATCTTCGTCGTCTTCTGGTTTCTTTTTTTCGTCTTTCTCTTCGAATATCGGTATTTTGGGCATATTTACACCGAACCAAACGTATGCATGTCATTGCACACGAGATTTCATAAATCGTATAAACCGATTAATATAAATATCTTGTCGTTTAGAGTGTTGACGCCTCTGTGTACTTAGCTGCGATTGATACATGGATATCAAAATCCTGTATACGACGTAACCCGAAAACAAAAACATATATATTTTTGCTTTGCTATAGTTAGTTAAGAGGTATAACCGAGTGTCAACATTTGTGTGACGCTCTTTGAATAAGCCAGCAAGTGCCCGTTTTGTGCTCGTGCATCGTGCTTATTATTACAGGATTAAACATTTGATTATACTTAAATGGTGAAATATATGGCAACACAGAAACCACACATGAATTTGATTTTTATAGGACACGTAGACCACGGTAAGTCTACAACCGTTGGAAGGCTCATGTTCGAGACCGGAGCGGTTCCGGAAAGGGAGATGGAAAAGTACAGGGAGCTGGCCAAGCAGTACCACAGGCCGTCCTTCGAGTTCGCGTTCGTTATGGACGCGCAGAAGGAAGAGAGGGAAAGGGGTATAACCATAGACATAGCACACAAAGAATTCCAGACTCCAAAGTACTACTTTACGATAATAGACGCCCCGGGCCACAAGGACTTCGTAAAAAACATGATAACGGGTTCTAGCCAGGCTGACGCCGCGGTGCTGGTTGTCGGAGCCAACGAAGGAATAGGCAAGCAGACGAGGGAGCACGCGATACTCGCAAACGTGCTTGGAATAGAGCAGCTGATTATCGGAATAAACAAGATGGACATGGCGAACTACGAACAGAAGAGGTATGACGAGCTGAAAGGCGGGATGCTCGACATACTCAAGCCTTTGGGAACTAAGGGTGTTGATTCGATACCGTTCGTGCCATACTCTGCTCTCACTGGAGAGGGAGTTTCCAAGAAATCCGATAAGATGCCGTGGTACAGCGGGCCGACGCTGCTAGAGGCGCTTGATACCCTTAAGGAGCCTTCGAGGCCTACCGACAAGCCACTCAGGCTTCCGATAGAGGACGTTTACAGCATATCCGGGTTCGGAACAGTGCCGGTAGGAAGGGTAGAAACTGGAGTACTGAAGCCGAACGACCAGGTAGTGATCATGCCTGCCGGAATAAAGACAGAGGTAAAGAGTATAGAAATGCACCACCAGCAGCTGCAGCAGGCCATACCTGGAGACAATGTAGGATTCAACATAAAGAACGTAGACAAAAAGGATATCAAGAGGGGAGACGTTGTCGGACCGGCGAGCAATCCACCTGCCGTAGCTTCGGAGTTCACAGCTTTGATAATAGTGCTGCAGCACCCGAACGTTATAGCTAGGGGATACACACCAGTATTCCACATACACACCGCTCAGCTCGCGTGCACAATCGTTGACATACTCGAGAAGAAAGACCCCAAGACGGGCCAGACGCTTGAGAAGAACCCCGACACGATAAAGACCGGAGACGCGGCTGTAGTAAAGATAAAGCCAACGAAGCCAATAGCGGTAGAGAAGTACAGCGACTTCCCACCGCTTGGAAGGTTCGCGATAAGGGATATGGGAGAAACCATAGGCGCGGGAAGGATAATAGATATAGTACCGTTCCAGAAGTGAAAAGTGAATAGATGTCTACAGCAACAATAAAACTCTCAAGCCTGAGCGCCAAGGACGCGGACACTATCATGCAGCAGATCAAGACGATAGCGCAATCCCTTGACGTGAAGTACAGCGGCCCCGTCCCGCTTCCTACAAAAATTATCTCGCACACAACCAGGAAGACGCCGTGCGGGACAGGAAGCGATACCTACGAGAGGTGGCAGCTCAGGATCCATAAGAGGCTGATAAAGATAGTAGACGCGAGCGAGCACGCGCTCAGGCAGATACTCAGAATTCCCGTGCCCGACACGGTCCAGATAGAGATACTCCTTAGCTGACTGCCTGCTTTTGCTTTCCGCTTTTTTATTTCCTAATTTTTATTTTATCTTCTATTTTTGCTTTATGGAGTTTTCGTTCGATACACTGAATGAACCCGCGGGCAACTGCTGCATTACCTCATCGATATCGCGCAGCCCAAGGAATCGCATTATCTTCTTCGCGGAATCGGACTTCTTTTCTTCTCCCGGGGATATCAGACAACCGCCGCGAACCTTCAACCTTTCAAACGTCTTCCTCGGTACAACTTTTAGCTTTCCGTCTTCGCTGAATGCCGCGAGACCGAGTTGCGTGTTCCGGAACCATTCACGGTCCCCGCTGAGGAGAAAGCTTCCCGTGCCCAGCGACCCCTTGCCCGTTGATTTGCTGACCTGATCGCGCCTCATCGCGTAGACGTCCACGCTGGGGGCGCCGTTCTTCCACGCACTGGAGTAGCTTGCGGCAAACTGCGCCGATTCCTCCCTTGCTTCGGCGCTCGATCCTGCGCCGCTCTTGAGTGTCACAACGGAAGCCCCGAATATGTCTGCATGAAAAAATAGGTCTCCTTCCTCAAAATGCTTAGAGTTTAGCGCTTCGTTCTGCACCGCGTCCCTTCCGCCGATTGCCAAAAGCCCATCGCTTGTGAAGAACCAGTGGAATTTCTCATACCATTCCTTCTTGGCCTTCAGGAAAGCCTTCTGCTGCTTTCCTTCGTCTTCTCCGCTTTTCTCCTCCATCTCCTTAAGTCTCTTCTGCAGGTCTGTGATAGCCTTCATCGCGCCTGCCTTCTTTTGCATGAGGCTCTTGGAAAGGTTGTAGTAATCGTTTGCGTTGGCCTGCGGACTTTTTGTGAAATCCACTTTTACTCTCATTTTACCAGTTACCAGCTATACCAATGACAGGGTGCCTGTTATTATCAAGGATACTATGATGGCGATTATGAGACCCAAAGCACCCACTATGAGTATTCCTAGCAGTATTATCTTGGCGCTCTTATTGAATTCTTCTCCGGTAGGCTTGTAGCTTATCGCGAGGATCCTCCTGGAATCGGAGTAGAAGTCCCTAATCGATTTTATTATATTGAAGTTCATGGGCTCACTCGCGTGCGTTTGCAAATACGCGCAAAAGATATATAGATAGGCCGTTATATCTTTTTAAGCTTTGCTCATTGTGTTTGCACTATTGCACAGATTTGATGGTAATAGAATGAAGGACAGATACGACGCTGTTGTGATGCACTACGGTGAAATAGGTGTTAAGGGTAAAAACAAGGGCACCTTCATAAACACGCTCTACGGGAACGTCAAGGCAACGCTGCACGGGGAGAAGTACGAATCACTGAAGAATATGCGCGACAGACTGCTGCTCAACCTAAGCGCCGAGTCCGACGTTGATTCGATAGTCGGAAAGCTGGGCCACGTGTTCGGATTGGCGTGGTATGCTCCCGCATACGTAGAAAAGAATAATGTCAAAGATATTGTAAAAAGGCTCGTGGTGATGTCGAAGGGGCTGAAAGCGGTAAAGGTTGTGGCTCACAGGACCTACAAGGAGGTAGATTTCACGTCTGAAGGAATAATATCAGAATTCATAAAGTCTGCAGCAAGGAACGGGGTCAACGCGGACAAGGACGCGGAGTACAAGCTTTTTGTAAATGTCACAAAAGATGGAACCATAATAAGCGGCAAGATCAGGGGGCTCGGAGGGCTGCCGGTCGGCAGCTCGAAAAAGGCGGTAGTGCTCCTATCCGGTGGAATAGATTCACCCGTATCGGCGTTCTTCATGATGAAACGCGGCATGGTACCCGTATACCTGCACGTACACGCATTTCCTGACGCAAAAGAGGCGGCTGAGTCCAAGATAGGCAGGATAGTTGAGGTACTGAACCAGTACTCCAACGGCGCATCTAGGACCTATTACGTACCGGGCCACATATTCCTCACATACGCTACAAAGGAGAGGAGCATGTACGAGCTTGTCCTGTTCAAGAGATTCCTTTACAAGTTGGCTGAGAGGATAGCGGAGAATGAAGGGGCAGAGGCGATAGTTACGGGGGACAGCCTCGGCCAGGTGGCATCCCAGACCATAGAGAATATTGCTTCGAGCAGCAAGGGGGTGAAAACGCTGTTGTTGCGACCCCTTATAGGGCTCGACAAGAACGAGATAATAGACTACGCGAAGCGCATCGGCACTTACGAACTGTCGATACTTCCGTACAGGGATGTGTGCTCGATAAACAGCAAGAACCAGAAGACGGTGTCTAATCCGAGCGAGATCGACAGAGTATATAGGAAGGCAAAGATAGGGAAGGCAATGAACGAGACCATGAAAAGGAAGCTTATAATAGAACATGGGGCATCCTGAAGCATACGGGGCCGTGCTTTGCGCCTGTGCTTTTAACATTAGGGTAAAAAATCGTATTTAATTTAGAAAGCGTTTAATAACCTTTCTTTTTCTATATAAACCGTGATGAAATGGCTGATAGAAAGACGGTGGTTGTTATCGATCCAGAGCTGCAGTACAAGAGGCAGCTGCACTACAGGGAGAGGCACTCGGGCTGGCAGATCTTTAAGGGTATATACTGGGGCGTATATACGTTCGTGCTTGGAATACTACTGATAACCTCGGTCCCGTACAGGGTAACTATACCGCAGTTCTTCGGATGGGCGTTAACCCTCTTCGCAATCTTCATAATAGTGTACGGATTTAGCATCTCACTGCACTACAAGCTGATGAAGAGGTACGCATGATTTTTTCCTTGTTTTCTTTTATTTATTCGTTTGTTAATTTTGCCGCATAGGGCATTGGTAAAGGATTTTAAATTCTGGCGTATATTCTTATTTGGAACCTCCGTCTGAATTAAGGGCAGGTTTATAAATAATAAGGGCTAAATTTAGCTCATCGGAGTAGTTTGAATGAACATCCCCAACATATACAATAGTAAGAGGTACAAGTATTACGCTACCATTCCCATAATTCTACTCGTGATAAGCCTTTTCTTCGTACATTCGATACAGCTTGACTCATCGCTCAAGGGGGGAATAAGCATACAGCTGCAGACCAACGCGAGCGTGGATGTGAGAAACGTTACCGCACTGGTCAACGCACACATACCCGCGGCTGAGGCGAGTGTTAGCAAATCCCCGGGAGGCCTCTCCATAGTCATAGCAGAGAATGCAAGCATAGCTACAGCGCTTAATTACCTGCTCGAGATAGAAAACCAGTACAGCAATTATACAAATTTGCAGGCGCTAGCCGCCACCTACCAGAACCAGCTTACCGCGCAGCCGGGCAACTCTACGCTATCGGCGCTTTTGAACAACGCGCAGAGCAACGAGACCAGGACCACGCTCGCGATGAGCGGTTTGCTGGGATCAGAGCTTTCCGGCCTGAATGGATTCAGCGTACCACACACATACAACTCCAGCGATCCCTCAAATATGTCGAAAGTGGCAAAGAACGCTTACAATTTGGCTGTAGCACAGTACAAGGACAGTGTAATATCAGTACTGCACGGGATAGTGCCTTTCAGCACATACTCGTACAACGACGTCACGCCTACGCTTGGCAAGTTTTTTCTCAAGCAGATGGAAGACATAATAATCGTATCATTCATCCTAATAGGGATAGCAGTATTCTTCATATTCAGGAGCGTTGTGCCGTCTTTCGCGGCCATATTCGGCGCTGCGAACGACATAGTCATAGCCCTAGGCGGAATGGGACTCTTCGGCATACCGCTCGGGATAGCTTCTATAGGAGGACTGCTGATGCTGATAGGTTATTCGATAGACACGGAGCTCCTATCCTCTATAAGAATACTGAAGAGAGGCGAGGATACTCCACAGGATAGGGCTTTCGGCGCCATGAAGACCGGAACTACGATGACTCTGGCCGCGATAATAACTTTCAGCATACTGCTCGTGATGTCGTACGAGACATTCATACCCACGTATTTTGAGATATCTGGAGTTGTGCTCATAGGCCTGGTAGCGGACCTCGCTACAACGTGGCTCGGAAACGTACCGCTCATACTCTGGTACAAGCTCAGAAAGGTGAACAAGGTTGGTTAAGGTCAAAAGTTACTTGAAGGACAGGAGGATACTCGTCCTCATCGCGATATTCATAGCCCTGGCTGCGCTTGATGGTTATACGCAGTTCTACAATGGAGGCCTGCACTTTGGTATAGAATTCGTTGGGGGAACGCAGATACCCATAACGCTTGAGCATGGAGTAAACCAGACAGAGATGAGCAGCATCTTGTCGATACTCGACCAGAGGGTATCAACGTTCGGTTTGAGGCAGGTAACCGTAGAAGGAATAGGTAATTCGACAATATACGTTACGATACCATCGGCGAGCAGCGAAGCAATAAACCAGACCGTAGCGATACTGGAGAGCCAGGGTAATTTCTTGGGTGTGGTAGCCGGAAGGGAAGCGATAAACGGCAGCGGCATACTGAAGGGAAGCATAGGCCAGGTCCCTCCGCAGCTCATAAACAACACCGCCAGCTGGACCGTCACGTTCTTCATAACCGATACGGCTTCAAAGATGTTTTCAAAGGCTGTTTTTGGAGAAGGTAATCAGCCGCTCTACATGTTCCTCGACAGACCCTCGAGCAGCATCGCGCTCGTGAATGGCTCGCATTTGGGCAACTCGTCGTTGGGCCTTTCCGCATCGCAAGCGCTTAAGGAGATGCAGAACGCATTGTCCCTTGGGAACAGGACCATACCCGTAGTTGCTGTTTACAATACCAACTATAGCCTGAACAACACGAAGAGATACCTTGCAAGCGAAAGGAACGTTTATACAAAAGTGATAGCCGAAAGCGATATCAGCCCAGCGCTCATAAGTGCAGCCAGATCAGACAACTACAGCGTTGTTCTGGTTAGCAGACAAAACATGACACCAACATTCATAAGCACGCAGAACGGCACCCTTGTTGACACGTGGGAAGCCGTGGGACTGCTGAGCGCACCCATACTAAACCCGTCTCTCGCCAACGGAAGCAGCGGGAGCAGCTATGAAATCTCGGGTGTTGCGCCGTCAACACTTCCAAAGGGCCAGCAACTTACATACGCTACCAGCCAGACAAAGATGATAGCCAGCATACTCAGCGGCGGGGCGCTCCCGGTCAGCATAATAGTTGGGAGCCCGGGGCCCATACCCCCAACCCTCGCTAAGCACTTCTTCAAAACGAGCGGAATAATACTCATAGTCGCGGTAGTAGCGGTGTCGCTCTTCATAGTTATCAGGTATAGGAGGATGTTCCTCATAGCGCCGATACTGATTACGACCCTCATGGAACTTTTCATAATAGGATCGATAATAGGGCTGGTCGGGACTATAGACCTCTCCGCGGTGGCCGGGATGATAGCGGTAGTAGGAACCGGAGTCGACGCCCAGATCATAATAACGGATGAGGTGCTCGCCAGGAGGGGTGCGCAGGCAACGGCAAAGATGCTGCTCGGCAACGCATTCTATATAGTGTGGGCAGACGCCCTGCTTCTTGTAGTGGCGATGCTGCCGCTTTTCTTCTCAACGTCGCTTGTTGACGTAATAGGATTTTCAGAATCTACGATAATCGGCGCGCTTCTCGGGGTTCTCATAACCAGGCCCGCGTACGGAGCCATAATAGAGAAGCACTACGAATAAAGCGAGAATATAGGTGAGCAATTTGAAGTACTGCCCGATATGCAACACAGCCAGTGACAAGTCGGAGTTTGTAGGTGAGATATGCATATCGTGCTTCAGAAAAAAGGGGTTGCACAATCTGCCTGGAAAGCTCGAGATAGCGAGGTGCAAGAGGTGCGGCAGGGTCAAAAGCCCCCTAGGGTGGAGGTGGGACAAGGAGGCTACGCTGAACGCGATAGCCGAGAGGGGGCTCAAGACAAAGAATTACAAAGTGTCGCTGAAGAGCCTGGACTACAAAGCGGGTAAGGCAACGGCCGTGTTCACTACCGAAGTTGACGGGAAGAGCGTAGATATCGAAAAGGAGATAGAGCTTGAGGTCAAGAATGCGATATGCGATGCGTGCTACAAGAAAGCTGCGGGATACTACGAAGCGGTGGTACAGATAAGGGGGAATTTGGGGAAGGTCGAGACCGTTATAGGCAGGCTTACAAGGTATCTTGAAAAGAGGAACGCTTTCGTGGCAAAGATCGACGAATACAGCTATGGTTCCGACGTGTTCACCAGCGACAAGAAGATGACGCAGAGCTTTCTGGATGGTTATAGGCTGCACGCCAGGAAGAGCTTCCAGCTTTATGGGGTTAAGAACGGGAAGAAAGTTTACAGGCACATATACAGCGTGGAGCTGGATTCCTGAAAGATCACGTAGCCGATATGTAAACGCACGATACCCCGGTATTTGACGGGCAGAAATTCTGCGCGCTGACGTTTACCAGGTATGTTCCGGGCTGCGATAGCTGCTCCAGGTATCCGCTAACGTTGACAGGAGTATAAGCGGTAACGTAATCGAGGCCCGCGTTCGTGCTAACAACGAACACTATCTCGTGGCCAACGCCGTTTGAGAGAGTACCTATGAAAATATCGCGCACGTTGGGCGGAACATCTATCAGGGTAAGCTGTTTTGCTGGGAAGCCCTGCGAGCCTATGGTAGTAGAAACGCCAGCGAGTTTGCTGGCCGCGGCCTGCGCCTCCGTAGCCGAAAGAGTCGATGTTGAAGACGATATCTGTATGAACGCGAGTACCACTATCGGTAGGAGTATTATGAGTCCAAAGGACAAAGTTATCAAAAGTTCTAGGCTTGATTGGCCTTTTATCGGGCTGGTGGACTTCTCAGCTGTGTTGCGTTTACCCAAATCACTCACTCGGAGGCGACACTCTTCGTAGCGTTATGTTCTGCTCTTTCTCCCTGGTTATCTTGTTCCTCAGAGACTGCATCAGATCCCCAAGAGTGTCTGCGAATCTTTCGCCATAGGCCTGCATCGATATGACACCGTGCTTGTCTAGGGCGACCCTTATCTGCATCTCGTATGACTTTGTCTTGATCCCTTTTACGTGCAGTGTTACGTAGTTAACTTTCATGTTGCGCATCTTCTCTATCCTGCTAACAAAAGCGTTGAGCTCGTTCCTAGCATCGTCCCCGTATTCGTACGTCGTATTGTCCAATCCGGATATGAATACCTTGGTTTCGGATATCTGCTTCTGCGCTATCAGGCTCTCCAGTATGTCAAACACCGTAAGCATGCCTACGGGCTTTCCGCCCCTCTGCACTATCACAGAAGATATTGATCTTTCCACCATGGACCTCGCGGCCTCGGCTAGGTTTGATCCGTCGCTTATCATTATGGGGTTCTTCTCCGCCGCATCTGCGATTCTTATCGATGAAGTGGAGTGCTTCTCGCTTTTCATTTCTGGCAGGCGTTCGCTTTGCGCGGAGTAGCGCATTGAAAGATCGTGGTTTGTGATAAGGCCCGCAAACTTGCCATCCTGCAGCACTATAAGACGATTCACCTTGCGCTCTCCCATGACTGATTTAGCCTGCGATATAGTTGCGTTTGAATCTATCGCCAGGACCGGGCTGGACATCGAGTTCTGTACCTTCATGTCTTCTAGTACACGCATAGAGAGCAGCACCTTGAGAAGCGTGCTTCTCTCCAGTATGCCAGTTACCCTGCCGTTCTTCGTATAGGGAAGCGCCTTCCGCCTGGTCTTGTAGAAGTAGAACACGACGTCATCTATCGGAGTGAAGTCGCTGATCGGTGGGACCCTTTCCGCAAACTTGTAAGCGCCAGAGCGTTTTATCTCCAGCCCCTTCTGCCTAGATACGGACCTCGAATCTATTATACCGTAATAATCTCCGTCCTTGGTAACAACGACCGCGCCGTACTTGCCAAGCAGTGGTATTATCTTGGTTATTGGAGTCTTGTGGTCCATGAGCACAGTATTAGAAATCAATTCGGAGAATATACCTTCGTTTTTATTAGGCATTAAATCACGTAACGCGAGTTGGTGCGCCGATTATCTTGTATTGTATCCTAGCACTTATAAACCTGTCGCTGTGCAATCGTTATTTTGAGTTGATCCGCGTCTCCATACAAAACTTTTCCCGATGTCTGCCGTGAGTGTAGCAGGTATATAAAGCTTATTCTGATATAATAAATACAGATCGGCGATATCATGGAAGCGTATTGTGTTAAGTGCAAGCAGAAGAGGGAGATGAAGGACGCGAAGGAAGTTACGATGAAGAATGGGAAGAAAGCGTTCACGGGCACGTGCCCCGTGTGCGGAACCAAGATGTTCAAGATAGGCGGAAAATAAGCACGTGCGTAACGGGCCCAACAAGGCCCTTCTTCTTTTTTAAAGCTCTTCCTGCCGGACTAGGCGGACTTGTGGAACTGTAGTTGAGGCGCTGGGTAAATGGTTTCAAAGAGCAGACCGTATGTGGGAGTTTCTGGCGTATACTCTGCAGAGGAGGCAAGAGGTGTTGCGTCTTTGATGCATGGATCAGGATTCACGATGCAGGCCGGGCACGTTCCTATGATGGGGTTCCAGGTTTCATGGAAGAGCCTGGACTTTGGTTTCAGCGAGGGGAATAACAGGGTACCACGGCTGGATAGCTTGCCGCAGATACTGGAAGCCATAAGCGGAGAGGTATTTCCTACAATACACTATTATACCAAAAGACCGGACAGGCTGGTTCAGGAGATAGAAAGGGTTTTGGAATACGAGAGCATCTACGACTCGGGACTCGTTGGCGGGGTGCAGATAAACGGAGCATTCCCAGAACCCGATTCCGTAGAGGAGCTTAGAAATTCTTATCCTTCGCTTAAACTGGCGCTTCAAGTAAATCCGGGTACTATGGAGATCGAAACAATGGCTAAAACGCTTGCCGGATATTACAAAGGCTTGGATTACGTGCTCTTCGACTCTTCTGGGGGTAGGGGTTTGGAGCTGGATGTGGGAAGGATTGCTGCGGCCTACCGTGCGCTCAAAGACAGCGGATCGGAAGCAGGGGTAGTTTTTGCCGGAGGGCTCGCTGGAGGAAACGTGACCCATAAAATAAAGCTACTAGCAGAGGCGATAGGTGAAAGGGAGTTCTCGATAGATGCTGAAGGTGGGCTGCGGGATAGAGTTGGAGAAGGTTACGGTAATGACATGCTCAACATGGACAAGGTCGCGTCCTACCTTAGGGGTGCTTCCGAGGCACTGCTGGGATAAAGGGTGAAATACGATGGGCCGTGTTAGCGTATTGATGGACAAGACATAGGAATAATAACCTTTCAATCAAACTCATTGAATGAAGATTATGTGCGTTTCATGTATGCGGGTGCTTAACTGATACCACTATTGCAGCTCGAAAGTCTTGCCATAACTACCATAGTATTCCTGCTCAGCCTTGCGCTCACCCTTGTACTGACGCGCTCGTACTTTCGTGGGAGGAAGCCGAGCGTGATGTTCTGGAGCGCCGGTATGTGGACGTTCACGATTGGAGTACTGCTTGAGATGATGTTCGCGCTGAACATAAGCCCGGAACCGCTTATCGCCCTCTACCTTTTTTTGGTTGCCGTACTGGTAGAGCTGCTTGCACTTGGATCTATCCAACTGATAGGGTCTAATGTAATAAAGAGAGCTTACTACACATTCTGCGTAATAACTACCGCTTTTATCGCGTATTCGCTTCTTTCTACAAACATAACCAACTTCATAAAAGATTACATAGCGTACGGGAACCCTCCGCTGCTGGTGATAGTATCTTCATCCCTTGTAACTTTTCCCGCGGCCGTAGTCCTGATAGCGGTAGCGGTAAAAAGCTATATGAGGACCAGGAGCTACAAGATGCTTAGCATAATAGCCGGGGTAATTATAGTAAGCATCGCTGGAACGCTCTACATAGCAAGCTTCCCTTCAATACTGTACGCCGCCGAGTTTGTAGGGATAGTGCTTCTTTGGATCGGCTTCTACACTCCCGTAAGAGCTGCCTAGTTTTACAGGCCCACGAAAAAGTTTAAGTAAGCGGCAGGTTTATTTTATACTGATTCTGTGATAAGCGTCGCCGCATTGTTTCTTGTATTTGCAGGCATAGTTCTGCTTGGCTATATAATAAACTCGCTGTTCTACAAGCTCAAAATATCGAGCCCCATGCTGCTGCTGGTGATAGGTCTGCTTATAGGACCGGTCTTGCACGTGGTAAATACATCGCCAACAAGCACGATTTCCCAGATATCCCCGATCGTAAGCGCTTTGGCCATAGCGTTCGTACTATTCGATGTCGGGATGAGCATAAGGCTGAAATCGCTTAGCAGCGTGCTCCTCAGGACGACGAGGTTCACTTTTGTGTGCAGCATGCTGACTGGAGCGGCGATGTTCGCCTTCCTGTACTTTACCCAGGGTTGGGGAGTGCTGCTCTCGCTCATGGCCGGCTTTGCTCTATCTGGCACAACATCGATAATACTTCCGCCGCTTTTCAAAATAATAAAAGTGAATGAAAATCTGAAGACGTCGATGGCGTTTCAGAGCGTGTTCAATGACGTGTTCAGCCTTGTGCTACCGCTCATATTCTTCGACATACTCGCTACGCATACCTACTCGTTCGGGTTTGTGGCTGGGGAGCTGGGAGGCTTCATCATAGGTTCAACAATTCTCGGAATACTGTTCGCTATCTTCTGGATATTCATACTCCGCAAGTTCAAAAGATACAGCAGCCAGTACAGCTGGATGCTGACTCTCACTATAGTGCTTGCGGTATACGGCAGCGCGGAGTACCTGAACTTCAACGGAGCGCTCGCCACTTTCATATTTGGGATAATATTCGCCAATGTGCAGGACATGGGTTCCCTGATCAGGAACTACGTCAAGCCAGTTGTATCGGAGATAACGCACATTAAATCCTATCAGAGGGAGATATCGTTCTTCGTGAGCACGTTCTTCTTCGTGTACATAGGCATGCTATTCTATACGCCTTCGGTTACCTACACGCTAATAATAATTACGATTTTGATGGCACTGACGGTGTTGATCATCAGATCTGCAGTATTAAGGTGGGTAGGTTTAGGAAACGCGGTCTCAACGACGGGGCACGCGAAGAGCGAAACTATGGTCATGAGATTCTACATAGCACAGGGGATGGCACCGGCCATAATCGCCACCCTTCCCGCAACGATAGGCCTAAACGTGCCGAACTTTATAGACATCATGTTCCTGATGATACTGTTCACAAACGTCGTTCTATCGTTTGGTTTATACCTGTACGTGAAGGAGTTGAAGAAAGAAGACGCAGGAAAACCCCAGGCTGGAGGGCTTGATTCATCTACGACCTAAAGATCGGTTAATAGACCGCAAAGGTTTCTCAAACCCTTTAGACTACCCCTCTCGCTAAACAGGATTAGTGATCAACCGATTAATGATAGTCTAATTGGTGCTGTATGCACTTCGACATCCCCTCTTCTATCAGGCACAGACATATTACTGCACCTTAAACCGCGCCAGCAATAAGGAGTTGGAAACTACGGTCACAGAGCTAAATGCCATTGCCAAAGCGGCGAGCATGGGCAAGAGATTGTAAACGCTTATCGTGAAAACAGGTATCAGCGCCCCAGCAGCAATCGGAATCAGTATTATATTGTAGCCAAACGCCCAGAAAAGATTCTGCCTTATCTTGGACATCGTCTTCTTTCCGAGCTGAAGGGCCACGAATGCGTCGTAGATGCTGTTATTTATCAAGATGATGCCGCCGGCCTGTATTGCGATCTCCGTGCCAGCGCCTATAGCTATGCCGACATCGGCCTTCGTCAGCGCTGGCGCATCATTCACACCGTCACCGACCATGGCGACTACATCGCCTTCCTTCTGCAGATCTGATATTTTGTCCAGCTTATCCTTGGGCTTTACCCCGGATATCACGTACTCTATGCCCAGGCTCTTTGCAACTGCATTGGCGGCCTTTTGGTTGTCTCCGGTCGCGAGCCATACCGTGTACCCTGCATTCTTGAACGAATCTATCGCCTTCCTGCTATCCTCCTTGATCGCGTCTGCTATGGCTATAAGACCGATTGCCTTTCCACCTTCTCCTATTATGAGCGTTGTTTTGCCTTCGGACTCGAGTTCCTGCAGCTTTGCTTCAAGGTCTGAGAGTTGCACTTCGTCAAACAGGTCTCTGTTGCCAACAGTTATTTTCTTACCGCTTTTGGTGAGCGCGGTTACTCCGCTGCCCTGGGCGTAAGTGAACCTCTTTGGGAATTCGCTCTTGATCTTCATGCTCTGTGCTTTCGAGACGATAGCCTTCCCAATTACGTGCTCTGAATTAATCTCTGCCACGGCAGCGAGCCTTAGGACCTCCATTTCGTCATATCCCGCGGCCGCGTATATGTCAGTAACTTCTGGCTTTCCTTTTGTAAGCGTACCCGTCTTATCCAGCACAAGTGTGGTAACCTTGCTTGCTTTTTGCAGGTTTTCGCCGCTCTTGATGAGTATTCCGGCTTTTGCTGCTCTGCCTGAGGAAACTAGCAATGCTGCGGGGGTAGCTATTCCAAGAGCGCAGGGGCATGCGATGATTAGGACACTGACAAATATCAGGATTGTGGTGTTTATGCCTACGCCTCCCAAAAAGTACCACGATAGGGATGACAAAATACCCACGAGCACTACTACGGGCACAAAATATGATGAAACCTTATCGGCGAGCTTCTGTATCGGTACCTTACTTGTTGCAGCATCTTTGACTATCTTTATTATCTGCGCAAGAGCGGTGTCTTCGCCTACTTTTGTAGCCTTGACCTTCAGCGAACTTGTTGAATTTACAGTGCCACCTACAACTTTGTCTCCGACTCTCTTGGTCAGAGGCATGCTCTCCCCGGTAATCATTGATTCGTCAACCGAGCTCTCGCCCTCCAAGACAATAGAATCAGTAGGTATCTTCTCTCCTGGCTTTACCAGCAGGATATCCCCTTCCTTAACCTGCTCTATGGCGGTGTCTGCTACCTTATCCCCTTCAATTCTATGTACTATCTTGGGCTGCAATGCTATCAACGCTGAAACTGCGGTCGATGCCCTTGATTCTGCGAGCCTCTGCATGTATGTTCCTGTAAGTATCAGTGAGATTATGATTGTGGACGTGTCGAAGTAGATTCCACCAGTAGGAAAGATTGAGGGAAACAGGATAACTACTGTGCTGTAAGCCCACGCCGCGCTTGTGCCTATTGCAATCAGTGTATCCATATTTGCTGAT
>JAKAOQ010000036.1 GCA_021812105.1 Microcaldota archaeon
CATCCGAGGTAGCACCACGCGGCAAAACGTAACGTATGTTTTTATTTACCACCATCCCACCGCAAACCTTGTGCGCGACACAGGTTGCACATTAAATTTGCACTTGGTCTAAGCCCGTTATAATACTTATTGGTTTCTCGCTTAATTGAACCTTGTGCTTTCGTATATCTCAGCCGCGCCGCGCAGCATTATTATCAGGAACAGCAACGCTACCAACGCGTATTCTATGTACGCAGGATAGTCCAACGCGTAGAACAGTACCAGATACGCGAACGCTAGGAATTTCACCACGTTTATGGCACCTCTGCTCGCGTTCGATGTATAAAACACCCTTGCGAACTTGGTATTCATCTTCGATGAGGTGCCCCTGGCGCCCATCAGCGCGTCTGCGAACGCGTGCCTGACAACCACAAGCAGCACTACGAATATCGCAACAGCTCCCGCGATTGTGCCCATGGCATAGAATAGCACGTATATGAAAGCGAGCCAGAACGCGTATTCCATGACCCTGTCTCCCGCTACGTCCATCCTCGGCCCGTGGGGGGCGTGTTTGGATATGTTGGCTTTTATAGGTGCAATCCTGGCCTTCGCTTTTTTGTTCCCGAGCGCAGCGCTTAGATAAAGGACCAACCCAACAGCGCCGCCGCTTTCTTCTCTGACCGCCAGGTATCCATCTATCCAGTCGGTCGCAAACGCTATTGCTATCAGCAGCACATTGAGCCACGGGGCTATTTTTGCGATTATCAAATAGACTATTACAAATACTAGCCCGACTCTTACAAGGGTTGCCGCATCGCTGCTTCGCATTCAGAGCACCATGATCAGCGTGCTACGTGCACGTCACGGATAGGGTATCATATGTCCAGCTGCGGGAGTTACGTTGTATACTCCGAAACCGGATGGCATAAAGGTGGAGAGCGATGCGTATCCCATGGCAGCGAATATGAATACTATAATGAAGATTACTGCTGCGCTTATCAGAACAACGCCTACGCTCTGCAGTCTGCTCACCTTCTGCGCGTTGGAAAGCGCTATTATGAGAACTACAAAACTCCAGATTGCGAATACCGCAATCGCTATGGCGCCTAGTATCGGGACCGGCATCAGCCAGTAGAAGAGTATTATGGGCAGCGAACCGAACATTGTTGCCATGAAGGTCTTAGAGTAATCGCCCTTCCACACCTTGAGGAAGTACTTCCCGACTACCTGGTAGATAGCGGCGTTTATCAGGAACCCTATCGGCACAAGTATCCAGAATAGCAGCACCGCGGCTATAGCCACCGCCACTACGCCTAGCGTTGATCCGTATAGCATAGATAGGAACGGTACCGTATTGAAAACGGCTGCGTTCAAGTATAGCATCAGAGATGCTACTATAACGAAAGCTATGAACGGCAGTATGCTGAACTCGTAATAGAACGAGAGAGCCCTGCCCATGCTCATTCCTGTTTTGGTGTTCCTATCAGGATGGAAAACAGAATCCACGCCTTTCTTTATGTCACCCAAAAACGACATCATATCACAGCAAATCTTGTCAATTCTTCTTTAAATACTTTGCCTGACTGCGGGCTTTGTTGATTTGGTATGACTTTATCAACAAAAATCAGCGAGTCAGATAAGTTTGCTAGCTATCAGCCCGAACTCGCCCGCGATCTCGTTGCTTTCTAACAACGGAATCTTTCCTTCATCCGACAAGCGTTTGAACGTGTCATCGTTTTTCACGGTGCCGAGTAGTTCTACTCCGAGCTCCTTCTCCACGTTCTTGGTGTTCTCGTTTTCCTTTCCGTCCGACATGTTCTCCACTATGCCTAGAATCGCCATCCCCAGCCTTTTTGCCATGAGTCCTGATCTTATCGAGTTGAGCGCAGCGATCTTCTGCGGGGTAGTTACGATCACGAACCCCTCCATGTCAAGGAGCTGCATGATTGTCAAAGGAGCATCGCTAGTGCCTGGTGGCAGGTCTATTATCAGGTAGTCGAGCTCTCCCCAGTCCGTGTTTTCGAAGAAGTCACCAAGCATCTTGGTTATCAGAGCCCCCCTCCATATTATGGGCTTCTTTATGTCATCGACTACCATGGCGGTCGATGCTACCTTTATTCCGTCCTTTATCACTGGTTTCAGCGGCAACGTGGTCTCGATCCTGTCGTTTATGCCCAGGAACATCGTAACGTTTGGGCAGTCTATGTCCGCATCGAGCAGCCCCACCTTGAATCCCTTATCCTTCAGGGCGTACGCCACGTTTACGGCTATAGTCGTCTTGCCCACTCCGCCCTTCGCGCTGTAGATCCCTATCTTGTGCTTTATTCCAGCGAGCTTGGCCTTTACCCTTTCCTTCTGCCTGATCACGTTAACGAAAGAGGGATGCATCGCTTGTGGTTTTTGTTCTTCAGGCATCGTATCACCTTGTTGCACTTATTGTAGTCTCGCTTTACACCAGAACCATATTAAACGGTTGCGTATGCGAAGTTTACCTTGATCACTCTTTGGTGTTTTTTTTAGAACACATCCTACGAGATAAAAACAGCAAAATTTATATACTTTAACGCAGTGTAATATTCAAAGTTAGAGGTGAACATACAGTCCGTAATTTTACCCTGATTTGTATTTGGGGAACTGGTTCTGTCTAATATTTTGTAAGAAGAAGGTGTAAAAATGGCTGAAAATCAACTAGGAGGACAACAGGTTCTTTATCTGCCTGAAGGGGCAAACAGAATTATAGGGAGGGACGCGCAGCGTATAAGCATCGCCGTGGCGGTGGCGGTCGCGAACGCCGTAAAGACGACGCTTGGACCAAAGGGCCTCGACAAGATGCTCGTGAGCGACCTTGGGGACATAGTGATAACTAACGACGGTGCGACGATACTGAATGAGATGAACGTTGAGCACCCTATTGCAAAAATAATGGTAGACGTAGCCAAGACCCAGGACAAGGAGGTAGGAGACGGTACGACTACTGTTGTAATACTGACCGGAGAGCTTCTGAAGGGCGCCGGAGAACTGCTGGAGCAGGCCGTGCATCCCACAACTATAATCAAGGGTTACAAGATAGCAGCTTCGAAGGCGGTGGAGATACTCGACAAGCACTCGAAGCAGATAGACGTTAAGGACGAGTCCGTGCTTCAGAAGATAGCCCTCGTTACCCTTGGCTCGAAGAACATAGGGACCGAGGAAGAGAAGACCATGATATCAAAGCTCATCATAAAGGCGATAAAGCAAGTAATGAAAACCGATGAAGCTGGCAAGGTCGACATAGACACGGACTTCATAAAGGTAGAGAAGAAGGCGGGCGGCAACATAAGCGATACCGAACTGATAAATGGTGTGCTGATAGACAAGGAGGTGTCTCATCCTGGCATGCCGAAGCACATAGCAAATGCGAAGATTGCGCTTCTTGACGCCGCACTGGAGATAGAAAAGACCGAAACTGATGCCAGGATAGAGATAACATCTCCGGATCAGATGCAGGCATTCCTGCAGCAGGAGGAAAAGATCCTCAAGGGGATGGTCGAGAAGATAAAGAATAGCAAGGCGAACGCGGTATTCACGCAGAAGGGAATAGACGACATGGCTCAGCACTACATGGCGAAGGAGGGCATACTTGCGGTCAGGAGGGTAAAGAAGAGCGATATGGAGAAGCTGGCCAAGGCAACAGGAGCCAAGATCGCCACCAGCCTGGACGACCTGAGCGAGAAGGACATGGGTTTCGCCGGACTTGTAGAGGAAAGGAAGATAAGCGGAGAACAGATGGTATTTGTAGAGAAGTGCAAGGACCCCAAGAGCGTGACACTGTTCATAAGGGGAGGCACGCAGCAGGTAGTCGACGAAGAAGAGAGAGCGGTAGTAGATGTTATAGGTGCGCTGAGCTCCGCCATAAAGGATGGCAAGTACGTGATAGGTGCAGGAGCGATAGAGATGGCGCTCGCGAACGGGCTGAGGATCTACGCGAACGAGGTAGGAAGCAGGGAACAGCTTTCGATACAGAAATTCGCGGACGCGCTCGAGGCGATACCTAAGACGCTCGCAGAGAGTGCAGGAATGGATACCATAGAGACCATAGTGCAGCTCAGGAACAAGCACAGGACGAAGGACGGAGAGGTAATGGGAGTCGACATAGTAAACAACAAGGTAAGCGATATGGCAAAGCTCGGAATCCTGGAGCCCAAGAAGGTCAAGGAGGAGGAACTTATTACCGCGAGCAACGCTGCGAACATGATCCTAAGGATCGATGATATGATCAGCTCCAAGAGCAAGGCCCCGTCTGGGCCAGGAGGAGGCATGCCGCCTGGAGGAGAGATGGAGTGATCCTCTCTCATTTTCTTTTTTCTTTCTCTTTTTCTTTTATCTTTTCTTTCTCTTTCCTTCTTTTTCTATAGGTCAATACTTCTCTCGTTTTTAGACAACCAATATATTCTTTATTTTGCACAGCTACTTGTGATTACGTGAAAGGAGACCGGCTAGCGCACGAAACCTTGGGAAACGACGTTATTCCATACCACTACAGGCTCAGGTTCGACACAGATTTTAAGAGTTTTAACTTCAGGGGAGACGCCGAGATATTTGCCATGGCAAAACCGGGAGTAAAAGTGATACAGCTCAACTCAAAGGAGCTGAAGATAAAGAGTGCGGAAATCGAGAACCTCGGGAGGATCCAGGATGCAAGAATTGCAGAGGATAAGGGCAGGGAGAGGATCACGCTTATAGTTGGAAGTCCGATTTCAGGTATATGCAAGATCAGAATCTCGTTTGAAGGAGTAAACAACGACAAGATGCATGGATTCTACCGCAGCAGCTACAAGGCGGGGAACAAGATCCACTACCTGCTTACGAGCCAGTTTGAATCCACCGACGCAAGGGCAGCGTTCCCGTGCTTCGACGAACCAGCGATGAAAGCTACATTCAGTGTCTCTATAGTGGCGGACAAGGAGTATATGGTTCTGTCAAACATGCCGATAGAGAAGGAGACTATTCGCGGTGGCAGGAAGGAAACGTTATTCCACACTACTCCTAAAATGTCCACCTATCTGCTCTTTTTAGGAGTTGGAAAGTTCGATTACGTAGGTGAGAAGCGCAACGGGGTATCTTACCGGGTGCTTACGGTACCTGGCAAGAAAAGGTACGCCATGCTGGCCCTTGATTACGCGGAGAAATTCGTCTCACAGCACGAGAAGTATTTCGGTATAAAGTACATGCTGCCAAAGCTTGACCTTATAGCGATACCAGACTTCGCTGCTGGTGCAATGGAGAACTGGGGTGCGATAACGTTCAGGGAGTACATGCTGCTCGGGACAGGGGAAAGCTCTGTTTCTGTAAAGCAGACCATAGCTGATACCGTAGCTCATGAACTTGCACATCAGTGGTTCGGAGACCTTGTCACGATGAAGTGGTGGGACGACCTGTGGCTGAATGAGAGCTTCGCCACGTACATGAGCAACAAGGCCGTGGATGCAGTATTTCCGGAGTGGAAATTCGGTGTGCAGTATCTCAACGACACTGTCGCAAGCGCCCTGAACGCGGACGAATTCAGGGACACTCATCCGATAAGCGTACCCGTAAAAAGCCCGGCCGAGATAGAAGAAATATTCGACAGAATAAGCTATGACAAGGGAGGTAGTGTACTAAGGATGGTAGAAGATTTAGTAGGGGAAGAGACGTTTAGGAAGGGGCTTAACCTTTACCTTAACACACACCTGTACGGAAACGCTACGAAAGACGACCTTTGGTACGCGATTGGCGAAGAGGCAAAAAGGGAAGGAAAGAATTTAGATATCAAACAGATAACGAATGCGTGGACCGATCGCCAGGGATACCCTGAAATAGACGTATCGGTTGAAGGCAACTCGTACCTGCTGGAACAGAAGCGTTGCCTTCTGGTTGCAAACGGTAAAGGGGTAAAGGAGGATATGAACCCCATGCCCGTGCCACTCCACTATGTGTATAGCGATGGGGTCGAGGGTTTTATGATTTTCGACAAGCGGGAAGCGCGCATACCCAAAAGGGGTTGTTCGTGGATCAAACTTAACTACGGACAGAAGGGGGTTTACAGGGTAAACTATTCCGATTCTATCCTAGAGAGTTTGGGCAGGTCCGTCGCATTGGGCAAGATAGACCCGGTAGACGCGTGGGGGATAGAAACAGACCTGTTTGACAAGGTCAGAAAGGGTGAAGAGAAGGCAGCCAAGTATATCGACTTCGTTGCATCTTACTACGTAAGGTGCGGGTACCCGGCAAACACGAGCGTATCGGCGCACCTTATGTGGATCTATAACCAGGCCTACGCAAGCAAAACTGCGAATAGGGCTGGCGAAGCTATTGTGAAGCTTGATGGCGGATGGTTGAAGAAGCTTGGGTGGAGCAGGAAGCCGAAGGACAACAATACTGACATAATGATGAGAAGCGCTGCCATAAGCGCCCTCGGCACGGTGGGTGAGAAGAGGACCGTAGAGAAAGCGCTGGATCTCTTCAACGGGAAAGGAGCCGTAGAGCAGGATATACGTGGTGCGGTATACGGAATAGCCGCATGGGCTGGAAATTCCAAAGTGTATGATAGGCTGGAATCGATGTACAAGAAAGCCGTTGACCCAGAGGAGCAGAGGAGGCTCCTCTTTTCACTGGGGTCGTTCAGGGGCGAAAATCTAGCGAGGAAGGCGCTCGCCTTCAATGATTCGGAATATGTACGGTTGCAGGACTCGATCTTCATACCTACGGTAATAGCTTCAAATCCTACCGCAGGATCTACCTACTGGACGTGGCTGAGCCGCAACTGGAATAGACTCGCTAAGGCGTATAGGGGTGTCCCAAGGATGCTATCAAGGCTTGT
>JAKAOQ010000037.1 GCA_021812105.1 Microcaldota archaeon
CCAGCTTGGGATTGAACACTCCGAGGGAAAAAACAACGTAGAGGGCTATGGTTATTATCAGTATAGCAAGCCCGTACGAGACCATAAAGTCAAGGGCAGCCTGAAGCTTTAGACTCGACATTGGTTGCATCACTATTCGGATTCATCACCGGATTTTCCAACGTGCAGCCTTATTGAGTTGCCTTCGCGCGTTATCTTCACGTCAAATGAGTCCATTCCGAAGAGCTTCTGCAGCTCCTCGTAGGTGTAGGAGCCAAGATCGCCGCTCTGCGCCTTCTTGTCCCTGTTTACCTCCTCCATCCTCTTCTTTATGTCCTCCTTCTCTATCTTCTTGTATACGAGAGACAGCTTCGGCACCTCTTTCGATTCAAACAGGCTGTCTATGTTTAGATCTATGGACCTGTATCCGGCGTCCTGCAGTATGAACGGCAGAACCGCGTTGAACTCTGCCCTTACTTCGCCCACCGTGGCGTCTACGTCTTCCTTCTTACCTGCAACGATGAAATCCTCGGTGTTTATGAAACCCACGAATACCTTAGGGGCCTTGCTCTTTATGGAGTCCTGGAGCAGCTGCGATACCAGCCTTATTATAACCATACCAGAGTTCTCGCCAAGCCTTCTGGCGTAAGATCCCAGGTTTTCTATGTTCAGCGCACCGATTTCGTAATCCGAGCTCGTTTCTATTGACTCGCTAACCGCCCTTGATATGCGTCCCTCGTTTGGCAGGTCTATGAGCGGGTCGAACCTCTTGCCCTTCTTCTTGAGGAATATGGTCACGAGGTTCTTCAGCTCGTTTGGATCGAAGGGCTTCTTTATGTAGTAGTCTGCGCCGTACTTTATGCCCTTGAACCTGTTGCTGGTTGGGTCCATAGCGCTGACCAGTATGACGACTGTGCCGTTTGTCTCGGGGTCGCTCTTTATGGTTTGGCATATGTCCAGGCCGTTCTTGTTCGGAAGCATGAGATCCAGTATTACAAGTTGCGGCCTGTACGTCCTGACCTCGCCCATCGCCTCCCCGCCATCGTATATCTGCTTTACCTCGTAGCCCTTGCCGATAGACAGAGCCATGAGCTTGTTTATGCTCTTGTCGTCCTCGACTACCAGCACCTTGTTTATCTCATCCTGCTTTAGCGTGTAGTAGGTAAGTATGCCTCCGCTGTCCCTTGAGGCTATGGACTTCTCTTCTTCAAGGCTCGATAGCGCCGCATCAAGCTTGTCCTTTGGCATGTTCCTGCTGAACGCTATGTCGCTCAGCTCATCGTAGGTTATCTGCTGCCTGTCGTTTATTATAGACAGGACGTCAAGCGAAAAGTTGTCTTGGGCCATAGAGAGTCACCTACTAGCTATAGATACAGCAATAATATTATGTTTTGCTGTAAGGGTGTTTTACTGATGGGAAGTCGTATCCGCAAACTTGCGAAGGAATAAATACTTTGCGAGATGAATAGTCCTTGCTGTCGTATCTGAAGATGGAACGGTGCTTGCTTGGATCCCAGACCGCGAAGGAGAAACAGGAACGGATTGTACGCGATCATAATAATTATTATAGTGGCGGCGATAGCTGCGGCCCTGCTGTTTCGTGGCAACGGATACGTGAATCTTAGCGGCCAGAAGACGTTGACCATCTCATCGACGCCGGTTTTAGTAAATATGAAGGGAACCTATTTTGCAATAAGCCTCCTATCATATTCAAACGGCAGAGCCCGCGTGCTCGTGTCTTTGATGCCGGCTTTTCTAGAGCCCGAGTTCTCGGTAGCGTTGAGTGAGGGCAACTCGACGCACGTTAATCTGACCGGCAAGTACACGAACATTGAAATCAGGCTGAACTCGGCCACGTCATCCTCGTCCAACGTAACATTGATTCCGGTTGACCAGAGCCTCGCCATAGCCCCCGACTCCGCCGACATATCTTTTGTCAACACGTTCATTAGCGGGACGCAGGGAACTGGCCGGATAACAGTGAGCAACAGCACTTCTACGGTAAGCAGCACCTCGACTACGAGCAGCATAACCACAACCATAGCGCAGGAGACCAACACCCAGAAGGTGATGGACGTGCTCGAGAAGAGCTTGTACTACCCGCTCATGCTGAACTATACGGCTGCTTACGCTGACAGCGTAAACTGCACCCCGACACTATACAACTCCAGCTACAAGTCTTACTGGGGCAAGTTGCCTAGCGGGCAGAGCACGTACCAGAACACCAGCGCTCTGGTTCCCTACAAGATGAACCTAAGCATAAGCAGTGCAGGAACCAACAACTTTGCCGCGATTTATACTACATACTCCAAGAAAGCTTCTACAAGCGGAGCCGCGCTCGAGCTGGGAATAAACATAACCTCTAACACCATAACCGCGGTTACTCTGGAGGGAGTGTTTTACGGTATGAATTACACCACGCTCAGCAACGGCTACAAGAAGTCTGCAAGCATAGGAAACGCATGCGGCATCTACGTAGTGTGAAGCAAGGTAGAAGCTCGCTATTTCTTCTGCTCCTTTGCACGTATCGGAAGGAGGAACGAGAATGTCGTCCCCTTTCCGTGAACCGACTCGAAAGATATGCGGCCGTGATGGAGCGATATTATGTCCTTCGTTATTGAGAGCCCGAGGCCCGTGCCGGCGCCGTCCTGCTTGACGAGCTCCTTCTTTGGGGCCTGGTAGAATTTCTTGAATATCTTCCTCTTGTCCTCGTCGCTTATGCCGATTCCGGTGTCGCTGACGCTGCATTCTATCCTCTTCTTGCTCTTCTTCTTTATCCTCACTCCGATCGAACCCTTCTCTGTGAATTTTATGGAATTCCCTATCAGGTTCACGAATACCTGTATCAGCCTGTTCGGATCTGCGGTTATGTTCGGCACATCGTAGTCGACGCTCCACGAGAATTCGAGGTCTTTCTCGCGCGCAGACTCCTCGAGCGCCTTTATGCTCGGATTGTTCTGCATCGCCTTGAGGTCGACCTCCTTGAGGTCCAGCTTTACCTTGTTCGCCTCGAGCTTCGTGGCGTCCAGCACCTGCTGTATTATGAGCGTCAGCCTGTCGGACTCGTCCAGTATGGTCTTTACGAACCCCTTCTGCTCCTCGTTCAGCGGGCCGTACCCTCCGTCGTAGAGCAGCTGAGAGAACCCCTTGATGGCTGTCAGTGGAGTTTTAAGCTCGTGGGATATGTTGTATATGAACTGCGATTTGAGCTCGCTTGTCGACTTGAGGCTCTTTATCTCGCTGTCCTGCTTTCTTATCATCGATTCCTGGTCGTCCATTATGCTCTTGGTCTGCAGCTCCTTTACATCTACAAGATACTCTATCGTGTTGTCCTCGTTTTTGAGCGCGCGCATCGAGTGGGTCGCGGGTATGAGGCTGCCATCCTTCTTGAAAATGTTCACGTAGGTTCCGTCTATCTTTCCGCCGTTCTTCACGTACGTCATGTCCCTGTCTAGCAAGCTGGTATCCTGGTATAGGCCTTTTATTTCCTTGCCTATTATCTCGTCCTTCTTGTACCCGAGAGCGTGCTCTACCGGCAGGTTGCACTCCCGTATGTACCCCAGGCCGTCAACCTTCATGACTATGTCTGACGAAATGGAAGTGAAATCGTCGAGCAGCTCCTTCACGTCCTTTATGTACTTCTCGGAGTTCGCCTTTATCGCGAGCGCCAGGTATCCGTAGTACTGGCGGACGAATGAGAGATGAGTGTGGGTTGTGCCCGAGTCCCCGAGGTTCAGGTCTAGGACGGTATGGTAGAACCCGCCATCGCCAAGCGACTGGAGATTTTTCCGGAGAGTTTCACGCTGTTTTTCATCTATATAGTTTTGCATGTTCTTCCCATAGAACAGGCCAGAGGGGTAGTTGAATACCCGCTCCGTCATACCACGCACTTCGAGTATTGCGAGGTCGTTATCGAGCACGAATACACAGCTGTAGTCTGTCCCACCCACAGCGCCGAACATTCCGGAGAGAAGCGTTGGTTCGGTGGTGTTCTGGAAGAACACGTGGAAGAGGTTCTCGCCCACGTTCTCCGCGTATACGGTGTAGTAGTATTTACCGCTGTGCGCCTGCTTGAAACTGGAATGCTGCCTGGACGCGGTAATGATCTTGTCCACGCCGATCCCTACCTCGTTAACGCCCTTCGTCTGCTGTGAAACTCCGAGCTCCTTTATAGCGGCCTTGTTGAATTTGGCTATCGAACCATCCTTTGATACGAGCATCTGCGGGTACGGAGAATTGAAAGCGGCGTCGAAGTAGTTGGCGAGCTTTTTGTTCAGGCTGTTCTCCGATTTGTACATCAGGGCGAAACCCGCAAGGTACGCAGCGAACATTACGCCGTTTATAAGATCTTCGGAGAATTTGTTCTCGTGTTCTGACAGCATTTCGAGTATGGTGAATACTTTTCCATTTGCTACGATTGGAAAGAGAGCGCAGCTTTTATATCCCTTGTTTTTGTAATCGATAAGTTCCGGGAAAGCCGAGTACTCGCTCAGCTGATTGTCCGTATAAGTTTTCTTAGTGTTGATTACGTAGTCAAATATGGAGCCTGCCGGCCTGTTCCTTATGTTCGCAGCTGCACTGACCTTGCTTATCCCGAAGACCGATTCTAGCGAGGACGTGAACCTGTTCAGCATCTCATCCTCGTTCGCAGAATTGCTCAGGGTCGGGAGGACCTCAGAAAGTATCTTGTTCAAAAGAAGCTCAGAAACCATTTGGTCGCCTTAGGTTGCCTATACTAGATATAGCACCTACATACTTTTATATTTTGCATTGGTGTGAACCTAAGCGTGCAAACGATACGATGAGTTGAAAACATGGAAGAGGTATTCGATGACGTTTTTCTGATTGATAAAAAAGTTGCCACAAGGAACCTTGACAGGGGCAGGAAGGTTTATAATGAAACCCTTATAGAGGAAGGCAGGGTTGAGTACAGGCTCTGGAATCCTTACAGGAGCAAGCTCTCGGCTGCGATACTTAAAGGCCTCAAGAACTTCGAGATTAAAAAGGATAGCTGCGTGCTTTATCTCGGCGCCGCTACCGGCACAACGGTAAGCCACGTTAGCGACATAGCAAGCGATGGTAGGATTTACGCGGTGGAGTTCTCGGAGAGGAATATGCGGGAGCTTATAAAAGTGTGCGAGAGGAGGAAGAACATTCTGCCGATACTCGAGGATGCAAGGTATCCGGAAAGATACGGGCACAACATAGGGGAGGGCAAATGCGACGTGATGTACCAAGACGTCTCTTCGAAGGAACAGACGGAGATACTGGTTAAGAACTCCATGTTCCTCAAAAAGGGAGGTTACGCGTACTTCGTGATAAAATCGCAGAGTATAGACATATCAAGGAAGCCTGAAGAGGTATACGGTGATGCGATTAGAGAGATATCAGGTAAATTTGAGGTTTTGGAGAGGATAGATATAGAACCGTACGACAGCATGCACCTGTTCACGGTGCTAAGGAAGAAATAGCACACGGCTATTTTGACATGAAGATAAACCTCTTCTTCCCCGATGCTTTATTTACTCCGTCAAACACAACGAAACCAAATCTCTCAAACTGGACCACTTCCCTCTCCTGCAGATTATCCGCGTATGATTCTACGAAACCTTCCACTACCTTGAGGCTGTCGCTCATCTGGTTCTCGTTCTCATCGAACATCTCTCCAGGCATTACGACCTCGCAAGGCACATAGTTTCCTTCAGACACCCACTGGACCTTCTTAGATTCCTTGCTGTCCTTTTCGACTGCAGAACCGTGTATTGCGCTTTTAGAAATCGAGGTTATCTTGATATCCGCCAATTCCTTAAGCCTGATCGAAGACCCGTCATCGAGCTCGTTCGCATCGCTTCCGCTTATGTAGAAGGTATTTCCAACCTCATACTCACGCGTACCAAGATTTCCGCCAGGGTGCAGCTTTAGGGATACCCGCGTGCGCGTTAATCCGCCAAGCTCCAGCTTGGTAGGATCGGCTACGAAGAACAACCGCTTTGCGGTTGGATCTAGGATCTTTCTGTTTTCAAGCAGCAGGTCTGAGATGTTTGCCACGCTGTCAGACATGCTCATCCCGTACTTGAGGACGAACTTCTTTATCGCTTCAGGCACGACGCCACGCCTGCGCAGTGCGGCTATAGTAGCCAGGCGCGGATCGTCATATCCGTCTATTACTCCGGAGTTGATCAGTTCGTTTATCTTGCGCTTTGATGTTACGGTACCCTTTATCACAAGCCTGGCTTCGTAGTGCATCCTGGGAATCCTGAGATTTAAGGCGCGGAGTATTTCCGAGTAAAGGGAATCGCGCAGCTCATACTCCTTGCTCCTCATCGCATCTGTAACTCCGTGTATAGAGTCCATTATGGGGGTGTTGAAGTCGTACGTCGGCCACACCAGGTACTTGTCTCCCTGCCTGTAGTGGGTACTTTTCTTTATGCGCATCAGCGTTGGATCGCGCATTGCCGTATTTTCTGAAGCCATGTCTCCCTTGAATCTGAGTACCGCTTTTCCTTCGTCGTATTCTCCGTCGAGCATCTCCTGGAACATCGCCATGCTCTCCGACTCCGGATTGCGCGCGTGCGGACACGTGGTGCCCTCAAACCTGTACTTCTTTATGGTCTCGGGGTCGCACGTACATACGTACGCCCTGCCCTGCTCTATAAGCTTACGCGCATACTCGTAAACTTTCTCTATGTTGTCACTAGCATAGTATTCCTTGTCGAAATGCGCCCCGAGC
>JAKAOQ010000038.1 GCA_021812105.1 Microcaldota archaeon
CGGCAGCGAAAACTCAATCACAGAATCTGCGTCTTCTGATTCCGATATGCTGAAGCCCAGGTACGGGGCGAAAAATGGCCTGAACGCACCCTTGCTGCTTAGTTCCGGGAATCCCTTCAGCTTGAACATGCTTTGGGATACGCCAAGCTCATCCATTATCTCCTTCTCGCTTTCTGTGAGCCTTTCTGTGCCGTAGCCTACGATGTTGCCCGTAGCGAAGCCCCCACGCTGCGTACTTCTAAATACTTCCACCCTGTCGGTGTCGGGAAAACCGTAAGGATTTTTGACGCACACGTAGTCTCCGTTTGATGGAGACAGCTCTACGCTCGCGACTCTCTCGGCCAGCTCCTTGTTGAATATGTGGCTTTCTACCGAATGCACAAACATGAGGGAGAGGTGGCGCGGTATGCGCCTGAATGCCTTGAGGTACTCGCCTGGGAAGCGCGACAGGTATTCTATCACAGACCGCTCGTACTTCAGGTAATGCGGGAAATAGCTCAACGCTTCCTGGAAATCCAGCTCATCCGCCAGCCTCTTTCTCGCGTTAACGCCTTCCTCGAGCTTCTCGTTTGCAGATTCGGTAAGGTACTTCAGCACCGCGCTCCTGTAGTCGCCCTTCAGCAGCGCGAGTCCTATATCCACGTTGTTGTCCCTGTATCCAAACCTCTGGTTACCGTAGTAGTTCGGGAATAGTCCGCCCAGCTCTTCGTCAACCGCTTCCAGCCGCGAGCGGTCTGACGCGCCGCGTATCCTTATCGCGAACCTGTTCCCGATCAGGTCTCCCAGTTTCACGGGTTCGGAGCTCCTCCACGCGCCGTTTATTGATATGTCCTTTATGCTTGTATTAATTACCTCCTCGGGATCGGACTTGAATATGCTGCACAGCTGTACGGAAATTGATTGCCTGTCCTTCGTTCCAGCGAAACCCACAGACCTGATGCCCCTGCCATGAGCCGCCGCAACCGCCTTCAGCGCCTGCGTCGTATTCCAGCCCTTCTTCTGGAGCACGAAACGCGTGAACGCCCCGCCTGCTTCATCGTTTCTTTCATACCTTTTTCCAGGTTCAAGGATAGTTCCTTCTTGGGTTATTTCCTTTACCACAAAGTCTTCGGGCACGCTCTTTATAATGCCTCGGACTGGTTCGTTCTTGCACAGTCGCGGCGTGTATTCTTTAAACGGCATTGAAATCGGCGCATGTTGTAATTCCTTATAATTTTTGTGCGCGAGCCTATTTAACCTTTTACGTCTTGAGAGTAATAGGATTGGTGGAGTAAATGGCGGATGAAAAAATTTCAGTGGAGGGACTCAGAAAGTACGAACTGAGGCCCCTTCCGTACAAGATAGACGGGCTGGAACCATACATAAGCAAGGACATAGTAGACGTGCATTACAATGGACACCACAAGGGATACGTGAACACGTCCAACACGCTGATAGACAGGCTCAACGGCATTGTGAAGGGCGATGTGACAAGCTATGACATTCACGGTGTAATGAGAAACCTGACGTTCAACATAAACGGCAACAAGCTGCACACGCTCTACTGGGACAACATGGCTCCCAGCGGAAAGGGTGGTGGCGCTCCGGGAGGAAGGATGGCAGACATGATAAACAAGCAGTATGGAAGTTTCGACAAGTTTAAGAAGCTATTCACTGAAGCCGCAAACTCGAATCCGGGAGGGGGATGGGCCGCGCTAAATTACGATCAGGAGAACGACAACCTGCAGATCATGACTATAGAGAACCATTTCATGAACCACCTGGCCGAGATGCCCGTGCTGCTGATAATGGACGAATTCGAGCACGCGTACTACCTGCAGTACAAGAACAAGAGGGCAGACTACGTTAACAACTGGTGGAACATAGTCAACTGGGACTACGCCGAAAACAAGCTTGGCAAGCTCAAGGTATAGCCGCTTAACCCGGGCTGCTGTTGCCGTAATAAAAAAGTTCTGAGTAGAAAGTGGGGTAGTAACCGTTATCTACCAATGACCTGTTGTAGTAGTACTCGCTTATGTACGGGCTCAGCACAGGAGTAATGGGGTAATGACATTTGAGTGTACTGATGTTGTCGTGGTTGTATGGCTGCAGAACCACATATGAACCGGGAGCCAAAATGCTGCAGTTTAGATCAGAATACGCATTCAGTTGCACCCTTTTCGAGAATCCGTCGTAAATCTCTATGTTGATGGCGCCGTATGTAGAGTATACGCTTATATTTTTGTTCAAGGAGAGCAGATAATCGGCTATTGCAATTTGGCTGTACGTTGATGAATAGACAGAGTAGTGCCATATGACGTCTATGTATGCGCCGTTTGCGAATAGTACTATCAGAACCGCGATCGCGAGCGCGGATAGTATTTTTCTTCTTGAATCAAGAAGGTCGGCTAGAGCTATTCCAGTAATGATTGCGGCGGGTGCCGACAGGAGCGTCAGAAACCTGAACGACCGGAACACGTACAGGTAAGTGAATGGGAAAAATGAGACGTACATGGGTCCGAATTGCAGATACAAAAACGAAAAGGCCAGCATGCAGATCAGGACGTAGGACCGTTTCCGCTTCTTGATGAGCAGGTATATGGCCGAGATTACTGCTGCGTAAAAGAATAAACCATATCCGCTGATATTGAATCCGGGGAATTGCAGCGACCAGTTCTGGTTTACAAATCCGAACGCCTCTGTCAAATACTGCGAGTAGGGGAAAGACTCCTCTGCTTTTAGATTTCCGGGCCCGAAAACGTACGCAAAATGCGTGAGCATGGTTGCAAATATTAGGGGTTTGCCTGATAACACCCAATCGTAAACACAGTTCAGCAGGATAATTACCACCATGCCAAATACAAACCATTTCAGCATATTCAGGTTCTTCGTTTTCAAAGTTGAGTAAAGGGCGTAGATTATGACAAACAGCGAAGCTACGGCCGCAAGGGGCGATGCGAACGGTGCCGCCGCGGTAGAAGCGCCAGAAACGAACAAAAACAAGCCCGAGTTCTTTCTGAGGCCGTACATCGCGCAGAGTATTGATAGCGTTACAAGCAGCACCACTACCGGATCGTTGCCCGCCGTGGTAGAAAGAGGCTGCAGCACGGGGAATATTCCCAGAAGCAGCGCTGATATAGACGCAGCCTTTGCGCCGTAAAGGCGCCTGACCAGCAAAAACGTGAACAGAACCGCGAGCAGCAGGCTTATCTCATCCCAGAGTATGCCCACCTTGTAGCTGTAGCCAAACAGGTAGTAAAGCACCGAGATAGGCATTATCATCGAGGATTCTATGCCGAAAGGGTTGCCGTTCAGGGTAAATGCTCCGTTCAGCAAGGAATGTGCGCCGCCGTCGTATGCTATATCGTCCCCGAAATATGACGGGGCTCCGGGTAGCACAATGTAAAAGGATATGAGCAGTACCAGTATAGAGGACAAGATCGCTAGATCTGCTGCCGTTATGCCCGTTGGGTCTTTGCCGCCACTCTTCGCTTCTGTACTGGGTTTTCCGGGCAACAGGCGCACCTACGCATTTCTCATTTCCGAGGCAAATAGGGATATGGGGTCGTGGGCCATATACGCATTCTACGATTTTTTAGTTAACTATTTAAACCTTTGTTAATAAAGTATTAGATGCGGTGCTTGCATGGACGGAATATCTGAGTAAAGTCCTACTGTATTTAAGAGCGCTTTTTTGATGCTTGATGAAAGTACACGTTCCAGAGCTATTGCTCTGTTTTGCATCGTATTTGTGAAATCGTGCTTTGCGCGATGGATATGAGGAGAAGAGGCTTACAATAAATTTTAAGCCACCTAGAGGATGACTTGGCTATAACAGCGAAGAAGGCCGTGGCAAGCTGCGAAAAGCCTGGGGTAGTCGCAGGTCAGACGTTAAACCCAGGATTGCCGAATTGCACCTGCATAAGGTGCGCACACGCCGGGAACTGAAATATCTTAGTACCGGCAGGAAAAGAAAGAACATTCGATGCGGCGAGTAATGCGAATGAAAGCCGCACAGGGCAAACCGAATCCCGCTTTGCAAAAGGCGTGGAGATGTGGTGCAACGATATTCATCCGGTGAACGAGCCGAACGCTCTGGAAAGAGCGGCCATAGAGAGTGACAGTCTCGTAGGCGTAGTGAATCGGAGATAGTTGCAAAGAGTAATTCTCCCTGAGTACGGAGAATGAATACGGGAGTATTAAATCCCAACCCTAAATACTGGTTATAGACCGATAGCGAACAAGTAGCGCGAGCGAAAGTTGAAAAGAACGCACACGAGTGCGAGAGAAAAGATCTGAAACTAGGTGGTTACACGAAGGTAAGGCGCGAAAGGGATGATTGTCCCCGAAGCAGCCGTTCGAGAGGGCGGCGCGAGGGGAAGGAACCAGCGTTTTATCATTCTTCTTGAAGCAAGAGCCAGGGAGTGCATAGGAGTGGCGAGCCGAAAGGCGTAGCGAAAGCGAGAGCGCGCAGCATTGCGAGGCGCAGGGTATGAAAATGCCTGAGTCACTCTTATTCGACCCGAAGCCATTGTGATCTACTCGTGACCAGGACGAAGCTAGGCTAACGCCTGGTGGAGGTCCGCATCCTGTCATGGCATGTCCTGTTGGGTGAGTTACGGGTAGCGGCGATATACCTATCGAACATGGCAATAGCGGGTCCCCTCTGAAGTATCTTTAGGATAGCCTCGGGCGAGCTCGCATATGCGGTAGAGCCACCGATCATTGGGCGCGGGGTCGAAAGGCCCTTCCCAATTGTCAAACTCCGAATGCATATGCTGCGTAGACCCCGGGAGTCGGCGGCATTGGGTAAGCTAGTGTCGCGAGACTGCAAAGACAGAGACTGGGGCTAAGGTCCCCAAATCCTAGTTAAGTGTATCAAAGGAGGTGTTTGCCTTAGACAGCTGGGAGGTAGGCTCAGAAGCGGCCACCCTTTAAAAAACGCGTAATAGCGTACCAGTAGAGGCATTCATTGCCGAAGATATACGGGGCTAAACTAGGTACCGAGACCCCAGCGTGCGAAAGCACGGGTAAGAGGGCGTGCGACGTGGAGCGAAGTACGTTCGAAAGTTCGTATGGACCACGCCGTTGAGAAAATCCTGGTATTAGTAATATCTAATATGGGTGAGAATCCCATACACCTTAAGCACACGGTTTCCTTCGCATACGCTCGTCAGCGGAGGGTTAGGCGGTCCTAAGCCGCATGCCAATAACAGAGCGGCAAAAGGGTAGCTGGTTAATATTCCAGCCCTCATCATGTAAGCGTGGCAACACAAGGCAGATTTCTGACGTCTGGGGACAGGTCCGAAAGAAAGTGCAACGGGCTGCGGAGTCTCGTTATGAGGAGAAGCAGCTAAATGAACTGTTGGACTGATTTCCTGGGCCAGTGAAAAGGGAATCTGCAATGATCATGATGATCCGTACCTAGAACCAGTACAGGTGGTGCTGGCTTAAAAAGCCGAGGTGTTTCGGAATAACTAAGGTTAGGGAAATCGGCAAGTTGGTGACGTAAGTTTTCGAGAAGTCATGTCTGCGTATGGGATATGCAGATATCATTGACAAGGGGACAACGACTGTTTATCAAAGACACAACTCACTGCAAAGCGGAAACGCTTAGAATAGTGGGTGACGCCTGCTCACCGCCAATACGTGAACACCCGTTTCAAAGGGAATAAGCGCTGGCAAAGAGCGGGAGTAACTCTGACTCTCTTGAGGTAGCATAGTAGCCGTCACTTAATAGGTGAATTGCATGAAGGGCGTAACGATTGTCCCACTGTCCCAACCTTGGATCCGGTGAACTTACTGCGCGGTGAATATGCCGCGATCTCTTAGTGGGAAATGAAGTCTCCATGAAGCTTTACTACATCCTGTAGTTGTTGTGATATGGGCCACGCATAGCGTAATTGGGAGCATCGATGCGCGCGCTGCGGCGCGCGCGGAGCGACAATGTAACACCAATCCTGGCTCGTCTCGCAGCTAACTAGCGATAGGACAGCTGCAGGTGGGTAGTTAGACTGGACGGTTGCTTTTGATAAGGAAACGAAAGTGACCAAAGCTCTGCTTAGCTTGTTTGGGAAACAAGCGGTAAGCTAAAAGGTAAATGCAGGGCTGACTGTATGCCGAAAAGCGAAGCATGCAGACTCGAAAGAGGGGCTTAACGAACGTTGGTAGCTCTTTTAATAGGGCTCCAAGCTGTCAAACAAGTTACTCTGGAGGTAACCGATTCGTCGCCGGTGAGAGTTCACATCGACCTGGCGGTTTGATACATCGATATGGGCTTAGGTTATCCTGGTGGTGCAGAAGCCACCAAGGGTTGGACTGCTCGTCCATTAAAAACCTACATGAGCTGAGTTCAGTACGCCGTGAGGCAGTGCGGTAATATCTACTAGGAGTGTTAGTGCCAGAGGATAAGATTCCACTATTACGAGAGGAACATGGAATCGGCGCCTCTAGTGAACCGGTTGTGATTGCATTGCCGGGTAGCCACGCGCCAAAAGGATAAGTCCTGAAAGCATCTAAGGACGAAGCTGTACCCGAAACGAGGCACTAGGGCGGTCGTAATAGACGACTTTGATAGGACGGGTGCGCAAGCAGAGAGCTTCGGCGATCTGTGAACATACCGTTACTAAAGCCTGATTTTGTAAGTCTCTTCTCCGTTCTTTTTTTG
>JAKAOQ010000003.1 GCA_021812105.1 Microcaldota archaeon
GAGGCACTAGGGCGGTCGTAATAGACGACTTTGATAGGACGGGTGCGCAAGCAGAGAGCTTCGGCGATCTGTGAACATACCGTTACTAAAGCCTGATTTTGTAAGTCTCTTCTCCGTTCTTTTTTTGGTTTCTGAAACATACTCAGCGTAGCTTCTAAAAACCTTTTTAAAGTCATATATTATAATGCAAAGCTTTTTATAAATATCATATAGTATACTATAGTATAAGTACCATTGAATATTGCATTGAATATTATAGGGTTATGGTTCTTTAAAGGCGATAGCGTGGATAAAGGTACCATCAAGACAATCATAGCAGAACAAGCAGAGGAAATTGAGGAAAGGAGGAAAAAAGAGCACATAATACCGAGAGAGATAAAAGCGGGCAATTATCTGGCTCCGAACATTGCATTATTCATACTAGGAGTAAGACGCTGTGGCAAGTCTACCCTTGCATCGCAGCTTTTTCGCGGCGGAACGTTCGGGTACATAGATTTTGATGATGAACGCCTTATAGGACTGACGCGTAGCGACCTAAACACGGTACTGCAGGCATTCTACGAACTGTACGGGAGCAATCTCCACGATTTCGTTTTTGATGAGATACAAAGCGTTAAAGGATGGGAGCTTTTCGCAAGCAGACTCAGGGAGACCAAACGCGTTATAATTACTGGGTCTAATTCAAAACTGCTTAGCGGAGAGTTAGCGACCTACATGACGGGAAGGCATATAGACATAACGCTTTTCCCGTTCAGTTTCACGGAGTACATAAAGTATAAAGGCGCACAATTCGGAGATGTGCTTACAACCAAGGAGCGTGCGGCCATAAACAACATGCTAGATGAATATCTTAAAAATGGAGGTTTTCCGGAATTCTTCAAGTATGGCAGAGCGGCTATAGACGGAATATACAACGATATAATAGCAAGGGATATAGCGCAGAGGCACGGCATAAAGCATGTCGATGCGCTAAGACAGGTGGCAAAATACCTTGTAAGCAATTCATCGCAAGAATTCACATATTCGTCATTACGCAATATTTCACGGTCAAAAAGCGTTATAACTGTTACTAACTGGGTAAGGTACATGGAAGAGGCGTATCTCATCTTTAAGATAGAACGCTTTTCATTCAAACTGAAAGATATCGCAATAGCTCCGAAAAAAGTATACGCGATAGACACAGGAATTGTAAGTGTTTTGGGATTCAGGAGCGACGAGAATATAGCAAGGCTGATGGAAACCGCAGTAGCTATAGAGCTACGGAGGAGGCAGCAAGAACACAAAGATGAAGAGGTCTACTATTGGAAGGATCATCAGCAGAGGGAGGTAGATTTTGTAATAAAAAGAGAGAATAAGGTAATGCAGTTAATCCAAGTAACTTATGCTTCATCTAGATCTGAAATAAAATCCAGAGAGATAGAAAACTTAAAGAGTGCCGGTGGTGAATTGCGCTGTAATAATCTCAGGGTAATAACCAAGGATTATGAAGGTAAGGAGAGGATGGCAAACAAGACGATCGAGTTTATACCTGTGTGGAAGTGGCTATTGGCACACTGAAAAGCCCTAGAGCACGCAGTACTTAAGAGATATCCTAGTGCTATAAATCAATCGTGTCGCATTCCAGGATATCCAGATTCCGCGCATCTCCTTCATACATTTCTATTTTAGATTCTTTATGAAAAGAAGGAGCGGCAACGATCGCGGCTTTATTTAAGGTTCTCTATCCTGTTCTTGTAGTTGAAAAGCAGGTAGTTGGCGTAGCTTTTCATCGTTGCTGTATTGGCGTTGTTGGTGAGGTTGGACGTAGAGGCGCTCAGCACTACGTCGTTGTTCTGCACGTAGAGCGCCAGCACCTCTGCCGAAGTATTTGTGTTCTTGTAGTCAGGATAGACTACGGTCGTGTATACGACGCTGCTGTTGTAGTAGGCGTTGGGTATGTTGCTGTACCAGGGACTGGTGTTTAGGTCGCTCCTCAGCGCCTGCAGGAACGAGGACGCATCGGAAACGTTCAGGAATGAGTACTTGTTCAGTATTATGTAGTATGGCACGGACACGTTTGAGCGGGACGAGATGTTCAGTATTGTTGTGCAGATCGATGTGATGTTTGAGTTTGCGTAGAAGGTGAAGTTCGAGCACGTGCTTTTAGTAATAAAGTAGGTAGTGCCGTATACCCTGAATTCTTGTGCGGCGCGGCTTGTGATGAACGTTGCAGCGTAATAGGCGCCAGTTATGAAGATCACGAGCACGACCAGGACGGCGATATACGGCGTCCAGCCTGACTTCCTGTTTTTTCTAGAGCGTTTGCTTCTTCTCGCCATAGGACATCAACTGGTTAACCCGTCAGGCCCTCCACTTTTTGCAGTATCTTGCCTTCCAGGAGGATGAGCCTCGATACGTTCATGGTCTGCGAGAATCCTTCGTCCCCTACCTCAACGTCCACACCCTTGTACATCGAGACGACCATGTAGTAGTCGATGTTGCTGGGTGCACTTCCGGTATAGTTGGCTATCGCGTAGCGTATCCCGGCGGGAGTAAGGTTGGAGAATCTCAGTATGTACGCAGGGTTGCCGTCCACGGTAACGGGCGTGGAGCTGTACGTGCTGTTTGATATGACCAGAGAGAATATTTTAGTATCGCAGAAACCCCTGTTGGAGTAGAACCTGCTCTCTGCCTGTTGAACTATCGTGCTGTTGTACACCTCTATAGAGGTGTATTCGAAGAATGGCTCGGTAGTGCTTAGAGTTCCGAAGTTCACTGGATGCGTTATAGAGAAATTCCTGCCCAGGTAGTAAGCCGTTGTGAGCAGCGCTACACAGCTGCTGTTTACCATATTAACATAAACATCAGAATTTGTAGTGACGTTCAGTAGTGGAAAAGAGCTTGAAGGCCCAAAAGAAATGAGGAAGCTGTTTATGCTGTTTGACAGCTGCACTGGCTGTGTGATGCCGGCCGGCTGTGAATGGTTATGGGTATAGAAATACGCGGACGCAAGGATGATTACTGCCACAACTACCACCACCGCTACGATTATGTACTCCCTTCCCCTTGTGGGCAGTTTTTCCTTGACGACATTATCTTGATTTGGTATGAACTCACCTTTAAAATATCAGGAAGATATTGAATCCGCGCCGCTCAGCACACCATTTGCCAGGAAGTTGTTGCCAGAGGTGGTGAACAGGTCGTACACCGTTACTCCGTTAGGCACGGGTATTATGTCGATCGTGGATATGGTTGTGTAGGTTCCGCTTATCGGGTTGTATATCTCATCGCCTACGGCAAGGTCCTTGGCCATGAGCCATCCACTCTTTCCGGTAGACGGGTTATAGACATAGAAGCTCTCCTGCGAGTCCGTACCTATTACACCGTTGATCACGTATTCCTGATATACCTTGTAGCTGATTATCTCCTGCACCACGTCAGGGTAGAACTGGCGCGTCTGAACGTTGTAAGAGAGCAGGACGTCGCCCGCGTGCACGTTGTTGATGTACACTTCTGTTCCGTTTGCCATCAGTATCGGAGTTCCGGCAACAAACGAGATTGAAGTGGTGCTGCCGTTTGTCGATTTTGTAGCACCGTTAGAGGAACCGTTTGAAGAGCCGTTTGAAGAGCCGTTTGAAGAGCCGTTAGAGGAACCGTTTGAAGAGCCGTTTGAAGAGCCGTTAGAGGAACCGTTTGAAGAGCCGTTAGAGGAACCGTTTGAAGAACCGTTAGAAGAGCCGTTAGAGGAACCGTTTGAAGAACCGTTTGTACCGCCGTTTGAACCTGGTGTAGCGGTGCTGTCAGCGAGCGTTCCCGCGGCAACGAAGTCGTTGCTCGATGTGCCTATCGGGTCGTATACTACCAGGCCGTTCGGTTTCTGGACGACCTGTATTGAGGACACCTTGATGTAAGTGTTGTTTACTGGGCTGTATATCTCGTCCCCTACCGTAAGGTTGTTGGCGAACACCCAACCATACGCTCCGGTCGATGGAACATAAGTGTAGAACTTCTCTGCGGAGTCTGTCCCTACGTTTCCGTTGATTATGTATTCAGTATAAACGTTATAGCTGACCAGTTTCTGCACTATGTTCGGGTAGAACTGGTGCGTCTGAACGTTGTACGAGAGCATAACGTCTCCCTCCTTGAGGTCGTTGATGCTGACCACTGTCCCGTTGGCGAGGAGGATAGGAGTTCCGGCAACAAACGATGCCGTAGCCTGATTGGTTGCGGTGCTCGTTGCGGTGTTCGTTGCGGTGTTTGAAGCGGCGTTTGAGGCGGTGTTTGAGGCGGTGTTTGTGCCTGCGTTTGTGGCATTGCCGCCTGTTGCTGTGTTCGTGGCTGCGTTGGTTCCATCGTTGGTTGCGGTGTTCGTGGCTGTGTTGGTAGCTGTTTGTGTATCTGCGCTCGTTGCAGTGTTTGTTGCTGTGTTCGTTGCTGTGTTCGTTGCGGTGTTGGTTGCGGTGTTCGTTGCCGTATTGGTGGCTGTGTTCGTGGCTGTACCCGTTGCGGTGTTGGTTGCGGTGTTCGTTGCCGTATTGGTAGCTGTGTTCGTGGCTGTACCCGTTGCGGTGTTTGTTGCTGTGTTCGTTGCCGTATTGGTAGCTGTGTTCGTGGCGGCATTCGTGCTCACTGTAGAGGTCGTTGATGTTGTTGTAGTAGTAGTCGTCGTGGTTGTTGAAGTAGTGGTTGAGTAGTAGTTGGCCGTCTCACCTATCGCGTTGTTGATAGTTATGGAGCTGCTCGTCGCGGTACCGCTGTAGCAGCCGTTGCCGGTGCACGTCCAGTTCTTGAATAGGTACGGTGCAACGGCGCTTTCAGATATAGTTATTCCTGAAGAGGCGTTGTACCAGCCGCTCCCCGGGCTGACTGCCCCGGCCGCGCTCGGATTGGCGAGCTCGGTAAGGTAGTACTGGGTGTAGTAGTTCACATTTATTGTGGTGTTCTTTGTAGCCGTGTAATTTATTGTGGACGTAGTATACGTCACTCCGTTTATTGTAGTATTCTTGAATACGATCCTCTCGCCAGAATTGATGTATATTAGCGGTGTAAAGTTGATGTGGTGCAGGCTATTGATGTTCCAGAGGAAGGTAGTAGTAGAAAGCTGCGAGTAATCGTATCCGGTTCCGTCTATAGTGACCAGCGTAGAGGAGCTCGAGGATAGTAGTGACTCAACGTTTGAAGAAGGCAGGAACGTAATCGCTATAGGCGGAGTGAAGTTTATGTATACGTTTGCGTTGTAGCCGGCGTACATTGCGGTTACCTTGACCCTTGCGACCGTCGAACCCCAGATGTAGCTTAGTGCAGTTCCGGTGGTGTTTGTAGTGGTTACCTGCGGGCTTATGGAGAAAGGAGGCACGGCGTTCGTGCCGTTTGACGCGTATGTCGCGGTAAAGTTGACCGTTGCTCCGCTTAGCGGGTAGCCGAGCAGCTTGACCACTGCATAAAGCGGGTCCTTTACGTTGGAAAGCGCTGACTGCGTCAAGTTCTTAGGTTTTAGCGTAATGGTACTGTTTGTCGAAATTAGGGGCGCCGTGTGCGCCGTGAAGCTGCCCTGGTAAACCTGTGTTGGTGCGTTCTGGCAGCCCTGCTTGCTTGTATTGGAATTCAGGCCGCAGTATGAAGCACTCAGGTACACTTTACCGGAGAGGAACTGTCCGAGCGAGGCCTGTACTGGAAGGGTTACCTGGCATATTATAGCGCCCCCGGAAAGCACGTAGGACGGTCTGCACGGGTACTCCGTAGTATTGGCGTTGTTCATGCTGACGTAAAGTTTCGGATTGAGTATAGGATACGGCTGCGTGTTTGTAAGGAATACCGCCAACGTGGTAGCGTGCGTTGTAGCGTTCGATCCGACTACAAGATCGTTGCAGTACACGTTGGATATGAATGAACATGAAGAGGGAACTATTATGTGCGGCACACCAAGATAAAGATAAAGAAGCGATGCGATGACCGCTATCAGCAGCACGGCCCAACCGTAAGTAACTAGGTATTCGAGGGCGCTCTGACCGGATTCCTTAGTGCGTTCTATGTCTTTGATGGCCTCTTTTGCTTGTATGCGCCTGGCGTCAGTGCTGTGACTCCTGCTCTTGGGAGACCTGGAACTGCTCTTTGATCCCATTTTACCTACTTTATTGTTGCGCACAAAATATTTATATTGCTATGCAAGTATGGCGTATGTGTGGTTTTTCGGAGATTGTTTATCAGATATATGGAATGCGGCCGTCTACCTTGCGCGCCTCGCGCGACCCTTTGCTGCCCCACTGCGATGATGCCTCCTTGAATAGAGCAGCAACGCTGTGTAGACCAGCACTATAACTACCGTAGCCGCGTACAGTATCGCGTCGTTCCTGCCGTTCGACCCCGTTCCTGTAGTCTGCGGTATCGTAGTAGTTATGAACGTGGTTGTAGTCGTGTACCGCGCTGTAGAATTGAAGTATACGTTTGACATGTAGAGCGTGCTGTTGTATTCAGTCAACGGTCTCTTGAATCCGCGCGATACCGTGATGTTGCTCAGCGAGATATTCTGCGAGTTGGCCGACATTATCGCGAACGAGTCATTGTATTCAGAGACGTTTATCGTGGTGTTGAGCAGGCGAATGTCAGAAGAATTGTCGAAGAAGACCCCGTTGCCGTATATCCTGCACCCGTTTACGGTCACGTTCTTCGCGCCCTTGAACTCTATGCCGTACATCTGGTCGTTGAAAACCGCTCCAGAGCAGTTGAGGTATATGTTCTTGCCGATTACGTAGGCGGTTGTGTTGCACGGGGCGTTTACCAGGTACGGGCCCTGCCTGGATACTGGAAGCACAACCGGAACCGAGTGGTAATAGCCAGGAAAAGACAGGTTTGAGGTAAGGAGAGTAGTATTCGCCAGACTGGCGCAAAAGCTGAGTCCGAAGCCGAAGCTTGGCGTGGTGGAGTCCTGAATGTAGCTTATGTTCCTACCGGCGTTGCCGATGCTGATCGTGATGCTGGAGTTCTTGGCGATGGGCACGTTTGCGTTGTAGTTTATCGCGTACATTCTCGTGCCGTTGTCCATTGTGTATTCGTAGCTCGAATTTGGATAGCCGAGTGCCTTTACAACCGTTGCGTCCTTGCCGAGCGGTCCGGACAGGGGATTCACGGTGAAGGAATCGTCGGCGTTGTACCTGTACAGGAAGGTGGTGAAGTTCCAGTTAGTGTCCTGTGGCGGCACCGCAACCAACCATCGTATCGTTATGTTGTGCTTGCCGTTGTCAGGTATAGTGTAGTAGTTGAACGTCGGGAAGATGGGCTGCACGTAGATGGGCGTAAGGTTCATGTTGCTGCTTATGTTGAAGTTGAAGAATATCAGCTGGTCGTAGGCGAAGAACGAGTACACCAGCGAGTAGGGGTTGTAGTTTACGGTCCTGTTATCGTAAATAGTGTACGCTGCGAGCTTGTACGTCCTGCTACCTATTATCCTTCCGTAGCTGAGGTTCGTGACGTTCTTGTAGATCTGCGTCTGCGACTGGTTGTACGCTCCGAAAGGCACTATCATGCTGAGGTTCTTTATCGTGGAGTTTATGAATTTGGTGCTCGAATAGTTTGGCATCAGCTCCGTCTGCCCTACCGCCTTTGTGCCGTTTATCGTAGGATATATGTATCCGAATCCGGCCACGCGGTCTCCGAAAAGAGACGAGTTGTACCCGTACGGCTCCAGAACGTTGACGCGCAGATAGTATCCGATGGTTACGCTGGAATTCAGGCTCTCGGATATTTTGGGCCTGCTCTGCGAACCGATTATGTATACGCTTGAACCGTCCTGCAGGGTCACCTTTGAACTTCCAGAGAAGGAGCAGTTGTAGAACGCGTCTGAGCGCGAACCGGCGCCCACGCTGATGTTGGCAAGAGGGGGAGAGCCGCTGCACAGTATGTTGGCGTAGCTGACTCCGGCTGGTATCGTGACATAGTACGATCCGCATTGGCTCGCTCCCAGAGTATAGTTTTCACCAGAGCTATTTATCGAGTATGCGCAACCTGTGGCAGAAGCGGAGCTCGACAGAACGGGGGAGATTAGCAACGACAGCAATATGATCGTGGAAACTGTTATGGTAAAATGGATAGGCCCCATGCAAATCTATTAGAGTTTGTTGGTTAGTTTTTTATTATTATCCTTGCATCAAATAATGCATCTCCTGATTGTTGTTAAATGGGTCGTGTGATGGTTCTGTGCTAAAGGGCAGGGGTTTCTTTGACTCTTCTGGGCTTGACACGCTAACGCTTCTTTTGTTTCTCGCTATAGTGGCGGGCGGGATAGCAGCTGCGTTCTGCGTGTTCTCAGGACTTGACCCGTACTACGACGATACGTTCTACGTGTTCTACGCCTACCAGCTTCTATCTGGCAACCTGACCTTTATGGTCAACGCCTTCAGCTACTCTTTCCTAAACCTGGCTCCGATAGCGGTATCGTTTGCGCTGTTCGGATACAACACCTACTCCGCGATATTGCCGTCGGTAGTCGAATACGCGCTGCTCATGTTTATTGCGATGATGGTTGCACGCAGGCTCTACGGAAGGACCTTCGCCGCGATAGGAACGGTCCTCGTAGCCACCGCCCCATTTCTTACCATGTATATCACCAGGGCGCTACCAGACATAAACATAGGCCTGGCCGTAGCGCTCTCGATCTCTCTTTTCCTGCTCAGCGTACGGCGCGGCACCAGGATCCTTGCCGTGGCCTCTGGAGTAGCCGCTGCTTATACTATTTATGTAAAGAACGTCGCCTTCCTTTACCTGGCGCTTTTCATAATTGCAAACTTGATCGCGTATAGGGGCGCTTTCTTGACCCACAAATACAAGTCGGGGCGCGGGCACGTGAAAGCGTCAAAAGCGAGATACGCGCTGCTCGGCAACCTTGGCATAACATTCCTGTGCATCGCGATAGGCCTCTTTCTTTACATGCTCGTCTTTTATCTGAGCGCCGGCAATCCTCTCTTCCCGTTCATAAACTACGGCACCAGTCCGGCCGTGCTGCCCCCGCTTCAAGAGGTGTACCTGCTTGTGAAACCGTACTATTCGTACTCGGGCCTGGGGCTGAATAGCAATTTTGAGCTGTTCAGCCTTGGGCCGATAGCTATCCTGGCTGTGATCGGCACGGCGATAGGAATTTACAGGAAGAACAGCAACATAAACTACCTTTCATTTTTCAACTGGGCCATCTTCGCGTACCTCATATTCGGCACCTCCACCATCCACGGGTACGTGCCCGTGCCGACCGTTTCCAGGTTCTTTGCGATCATAGCTATGCCTCTCGCTGTGCTGGGCGGCTACGCCATGTACCACATGTACCGGGCCGCTAAAGCAGTGCTTAGGAACAAGACCTTGGTGATGGCCGCGTTCGTGCTGCTGATAGTAGCTATGGAGCTCTCTTACATCCCAGTATACAAAATGTTTACGTATTACGCGTCCTGGATTTACGGATCGAGGAACGAATTCGTTTCAGCCGCCGCATACATCGGTAACGCGACACGAGGCCAGAACGTGTCCGTTTATGTAAACGCTCCAGAAGACGGGCTGCTCCTTGACGGGCTGTACTATACCAACTTCTCGGTTTCTTTCAGCAAAAGCTTTAGGCTCTATTCCGTGGCGTCCGTGGCGTACTACTCAAACAGCACCGTAGTAGTTGATGGATCGCGCGCGTGCAACGACACCGTTGGAAACAACGCGTACCTGCTCGATATAGGAAGCACGGAAAGCCCGTATGCAACCAGCCACGAGCGCGGCAACATGTACGGCTGGCTCGGGAACAACTGCACCGCTGAACAGGTCTCGAGCTTCTTGGGCAGCGATACGGCACCCTTTAAGATTTTTCTTTATAAAATTAACTACATAGCTTGAACGATGTTGTCATGGCAGGACATAGTAGAAAGAGAGGTAAGAGACACCAAGGGATGCACTGGAATAAGCTCGTGCTTATCGCAGTAGTAGTTATGGTAGTATTGCTCGTCGCGGCAACAGCCTCGCACGCTTTAACACGCACGACGGGTACCGCCCCGCAGACAGGCCAGATACTGAACTATAGCTGGGGGAGTGCAGGCCTTGTACACCAATACGATGGAGGAATAAACCATACGTACTATGTTGATAAGAATATAGGAAATATAAACGTCAGCCTGAACGATACTATAATGGGGCCGGTAACCGTGTACAGGGGCGTGCTTTTTGTCACAACCGCCGGACCGTACCACGACCAGCTCATAGCAGACTACAAGGCTACGCCCGGATCCCTCGCGGCGATAGACGCGTACACGGGCAACGTAGTGTGGCGGGACTACTTCCCGAACCAGTTTATAGGGCAACCCGTAACTATAGATAACATGCTGATCGTTTCGATGAGCAACAACGAGGAGATACCACCTCCAAACTTCACCAAGTTCAACAATATGGTCGACGCGGTCTACGCCATCAATATGAGCAATGGTGCAATACTGTGGAAGTCCAACCTCTCTGCACCTTCGATGCTTACTCCGGCATACGCAGGTGGGAGATTTTTCCTTCCGAGTATGGGAGGGTACCTGATGGCGAACGTCAGCACGGGCAACGTGATTTACAGCAACTTTACAGACCTGCCCGATACGATGTCGTCTCCGCTGCTTGTTAACGGGACCGTGTACTTCGGCGCCGGGACCACAAACGAGTTCACCTCTGACAATATAACCGGCGACTTCATATTTTATTCGATAAACTTTACATCCGGAACCATAAAATGGACCCATAAATTTCCAGAAGCCGGGAGCGGCCTGAACGATGTTTCCCCCGGCTACTACAAGGGTATAATAATTACCGGCTACCTGAATCACAGCATGTACGACTACCCCACGCTCATAGGCATGAACGCGAGCGACGGAAAAGTAATCTGGAAGGTAGATGAGGAGTACGAGACCACAAAGCTGCCGGTTATAACGCCCAGCACATACTACGCGGTTGGGGGCGAACCGCTGACAGAACCCACGATGACGGCAATAACTATGTACAACGGAACGGCGTACGCGGATTCCAACTTCCTCGGCGTGCTCTTCGCGGTCAACGCTACTGACGGGGCGATCCGCTGGATGTTCAACACCGGGCAGTGCGAGAGCAACCCCAACATACACGACGGTTACCTGTACATAATGAACGACGTAGGTATACTTTACGTCCTGAACGCGGGCGACGGTGCATTGGTCAACGAGCTCAACACGGGCATGCACCACCTGTCGAACGAGATCACGATAGCTAAGAACAAGATTATACTTACGAGCCTGAACGGCAGCGTTGTGACGATCCCGATAAGCAGGCTGACGAATCCGAGCCAGTGACACTATGCCAAATCGCACGAAAGACAAAGGTATCACGAAAAAGAGAGCCTACATGCTCCTCGTGCTCATACTGATTTTAGGGACCGTGCTGTCCTCGCTGGTTTTCAAGGGGATGAGCTTCTATGGGGACGATTTCGCGTACGCGGGGTTCATGCCGAACATACTCGGCAATACTTTCAAGGTAAACGCTGACATATTCTCGCTAAGGCTCATGCTCCTCTACCCCATGGCGCTATTTGTAAAGCTGTTCGGGTACACGGATCTAGGTGCGGGATTCTACGCCCTCATCAGCTACCTCGTGACTATATTCCTGGTGTTCCTGCTCGGCAAGGAGATCAAGAGCTACGGTGCAGGACTGCTCAGCGCCCTCCTTTTCGCGATATACCCTGCCGTCATACGTTTCAACACAGAGCCAAACCCCATGCTGCCCATGGCGATGTTCCTGTCTCTGTCAGTACTGCTATTCATGTACGCCAGAAAATACAGGAATCGCTGGCTCTACGTGCTTTCCGGAATCTTTACGTTCGCCGGAGCGCTTATAAACCCATTGGCGTACCTTTACGTGCTGTTCTTCACCGTGTACATCGCGGTAGATTTCGTCTATGGACTTTTAAGGAGAGGAAAGGGGAAGGGCCCGCACTACGAATACTGGCTCTACTTCCTTGGTCTCGTTACCGCGGTCATAATACTCGGCTTCGTGAACCTTCACGTAGCCCAATCTTCCAACCCGTTCTATGAATTCAACCTTACGAACAGCTACTACAGCGCGGCCGGAGGCCTCGATGAAATATACTATACCAATCCGAGCCTTACGTTCTACATCAATGGCTACTTCCCGTACTCGTTCAGCAGCCTGGGCTCTCTCTACAACCAGGTATTCAACTTCCAGCAGCTTAACCTGAACGACGTTGGATTTTTCAGTTACCTGGTCGTGCTTGTAGGTGTATACCTGCTGGCCACAAGAGACAGGAGGTACTACTTCCTCCTTGGATGGGCGGCGTTCCTCGTGGCGTACATGGAGTTTGGCACAATGAGCATCACGCACTACTTCCCGATATACAAGCTTATGAGATTTACCGTGATAGTGGCCGCTCCGCTGATGCTTATACTGGGAGTCGGGCTCTCTGATATCGGTGACAGATTCTTCAAAAAGAAAAGGCTGCTCTGGGCCGCCGTAGTGGCGGTGCTGGTCGTGTTCCTTTTAGTTACTTCGGTAACCATAGATTACTACGACTACGTGCTAAATCACAACACTACGATGTTCTCCAAAATCATGGCTAGCGCCCTGCTCAACGTCACAGACCTCGGTAGCGCAAACGTGTACGGATCCGCGCTTACCCCGTACTACATGATATACTACATGGGATTCCCGGCGATGAAGAGCTTCGGGCAGTACGGCAGCGGCGAGGAATTCACAACGTTCTGGCCGACATGTTCCTCGATACCAAACAACACGTATCTCATAATACCCGATGCGGCCGCGCTGGACTACATAAACTCGCTGAACCTGTGGAACATCAACGAGAGCTGGGCCTTCAACCCGTCAGAGTGCAACCTGACCCTCTACGATAACGTATACAACAACAGCCTCGTGGCGGGTAAGTACTACTATCTCGCCTATTCGGGGAACATCTATTACAAAAGGTGAAGCCCGCGCCGTTTACCGGGCTGCAGAGCTGTTCCCCGGCACGACCGCGTATATACCCATGGTCACGTTGTACCACGTGTCGTTGTTGAAGAAAGTTATGTTTACCGGTATCAGTGTGTGCGTAGAGGTGAAGTTCTCGCACTCGAGCTGCGTGTCAACGCCGCCGTAGTTCAAGTAGCAATCGATCGACCTGTCGAAGTATACGCAGCCTTTCGACATGTTGTTGAACGTGCTCTCGTACTCAGGATAGTTTATCCAGGTTGTATAGATGTTCGCCCGTCCCAGGACGTACCAGAGAGGCGGCTGGAAGGTAACTACCATGCAGCTTTTGGGTATCTGCTGGTACGTAGCGTCTATGAGCCTTTCGTCATATCTTTCGGCCGCAAACGGAAGTATGTGGGAGGGAGGCGCGTGCACTATGTTGACGAACTGCGCAAAAGCGTTTGAAAACAGCAGCGCTACCAGCACCACCATCAGCAGCGTCCCGCCAGTTCCCGTGTGCCGGGATGCCGCGCGCTTCTTAATGCGATGGCGTTTTACAGAAAATGCATTTCGCCAAGCGCCCAGGATGTAGTCGTAAGCGTTCGTAAGTCCAAACGCTGCAAACATGGACACTGGTATGAAGGCGAGGAGGAAGTAGCGTACATCGTCCCCAGAACTATAGAGCACGCTGCCGCCGTAATAGGACGTGTAGAATACAAATATTATAAGGAACCATGCAGATACCAAACCAACGAGCCTGAACTTCCTTTTTGCTATCAGAAACGCAAGGCCGACGATCGCGAAAACAGTATAGCTGGCCGGAAACTCCACGTTGTACGGGTACCTTACTCCGTTGAACAACAGCGAGGTGTACGAGTACTTTCCGAACCAGAACAGCGTGTTCTGGGTGAAGTTGCCGATTAGGTAGTTCAAACTGAACAGCGGCTGGCCCGGAGCGTTTCCGAAAGCACCGGCACCGGTAATGGTCGGCGCGTTCTTGAGGAACACGAATTCTGGAAACAAGAGCACGATGGTGATTACAACAACTCCCACAAGGATGAACATATTTCTAGAAGACCATTTCTTCTTGAAAGTTTCACTGTCAAGCAGCAGCACTGCAAGAACTATAGGTAGGATTATCACCGCATCGACCTTTATACTCATCGTCACGGCTATGGCCGAAGCCGTAAGGAGCCCGGTTAGCAAAGTTCTCTCGCGGATGTAGATCAGCAGCGAAAATATGGCAAGCAGCCCGAACACGGCAGCGGGCAGGTCTACTATCGTGGACCTGGAGAATGTCATGTACAGCGGGGTGAATGCAAAGATGCCTGCCGCCAGTAAAGATACCCTGCTATCCTTGAAGAGCAACTGGGCGATGTAGAATACAAGCGCCACGCCCAACACCGACAGCAAAAGCGCAAGGTCAAAGCCTACCGAGAAGCTTACCCCGAAGATCGAGAAGGCCATCGCCAGCATGAGGGGCCATTCACCGGGCTGATGGAACAGTCCAGCCGTGCCTGGAACGCAGTAATTCGCGCTCGAAAAGCTGCAAATGCCCAGGATGTGGTTGGTTAGTATGGTTTTTGCAATGCTGGCGTAGATCGTCTCGTCGTTATATAGAAGGTGCGTAGGTGTTACGAACAGCAGCTCAGCGAGCAGGAACGCGAGCAGCAGCAGCAACAGGGCGAGCGCGTAGGTTCTCCCCGCTCTCGAATATTTTCTTATCTGCCCCGCGTTGACTGCCAGGAACACCATGAGCAGTGAGAAGATAATTATGTCGTAGTAAAGATAGGAAGTCTGACCGTTGGTAAAATTGAACAGGTTGAATATCCATTGCAGGAATTGCATCCCAGCACCCCTCTATTATATTTTGGCAAACTATTTATAATATTCAATTGGTATTTGGTTCTTGATTTCGTAGCGGCGTTTGGTACTTCGCGAATTCGTGCCAGGTTTTGATATGAATAACATAAGTCTAAATGTTGCAGATATTGTAATAAAAAGGGCGTCTTTGACCATAAGCCTAGACGATTTCCTTAATATTTCAAAAAAAGATAAAACAAAAGGAGTGGTGCAGCTTTTTGATCCGGGGAGGGTGGTTGACGAGAATCACGTTCTAGGTGCCTACCTTAATGCGAAGCTGTCTTTCGCAGAAGGTTCCAACATAGCCAAAAGTATAAGCACAGAGATGCTGCTTTTTGCCGCCATGACCAGGCAGGTCAAAGCCGCTATAGAACGAGTTGGGGCTAGGAACCCCGACGATGTGCTCCTGTTTGCTACTGGAGCCGCTTACTCCAATGCAAGAAAGCATATCAGGAGAGAACGCGTGTTCAAACCGTCAAGAGACCAGAAGGCATCGGCGGCCAGGCGTCTTGGGATCGGGACTGGAAAAGACACTGACGCCATGCTTCTCAGCAGGATGGTTTCTTCCAGGCTCGCTGATTAGGTATGGCCTTGGTCAAACTTTTCATCCATTACCCTGCGTATTCCTTTTGCCTTCTTCGCCCCTATCTTCTCAACTTTCATCAACTCCTCTTCGCTGGCGTTTGCTATGTTCCTAACGTTGCCGAAGTGGCTGAGCAGCGATTTTGCAAGCTTGGGCCCTACACCTGGCATATTGCCTATCATGAAGCGCTGGAAGTCGCTCGTTGTATAAGCCCTGGCTCCTCCCTTTATTGAAGGTTCGCGCTTCTCATCATCCTGTTCATGCTCCGCTATACTTACAATCAGTTCTGCAGTTTCGGTAGGGCCTTTTGAAAAAATAACCGAGACGTTGTAGTCTACATACAGCGCGACTATCGCGCCTACAAAAACCTTTCTGCCCAGCATGAAATCTTTCTGGTCGCCCTCCATTATTATTATAGGGCGTGGGTAGTGCTCCGCAAGCCTTTGAACCTGGTCGAAGATCCTCCCGTTCAGTATAGAGCTCTGGAAATCACCTACCGTCTTGCGTTCAACCGCTATCCTGTCCGACACTATGTAGTCACCTACATTCAGCGTCCTGAACTCTACTACGGCCCTGCTGCTTAGGTATTCGTTTATCGCGGTATTGCGCTCCCTGTTGTCCACTATTATCTTTATAGAGTTCTTCATTGTTTATCATCGACAGGTGGTGAGATGTTTATAGCATATGTTTTATAATTAGATGCAGATAATATTTGTTAAGTCTTTTCATACGCTCGTGGGATAGATGGTAAAAAAGGGTAGAGACTTCTCAGATCTGACGATCATCATACCTACGCTGAACGAGGTAGAGAACGTAGGCAGGATACTAAGCGCAATCAGGAAGCTGTACTATAACTCATATGTAATCGTGAGCGACGATGGATCGGAAGATGGAACCGCAGGCGTAGTTAGGAGGGTTTCCAGGAACGACAGACGAATCATGCTGTTGGACAGAAAGAAAAACCCGGTCAAGGGCCTAACCGCGAGTGTTGTGGACGCCGCGCTTCTTACAAAAACGGATAAGATAGTAGTAATGGACGCGGACATGCAGCATCCGGTAGAACTAGTGGGCCGAATATCGGATAGCCTAGAATCCTGCGACCTTTGCGTAGGTGTCAGAACTACGGTCAGGAAGTGGGGGTTTTTCAGGAGGGTGCTCTCTAAGGGCATATCATATTTCTCGTTCTTCGTGTTCGTGATACGCGGTAAAATAACGTGCAACGACATGATGTCAGGGTTCTTCGGGATAGGGGGAGACCTTTTCAGGGGCACCATAAAAAAGAATAGGAAGGGTTTTGTTTATAAAGGTTATAAGGTGCTACTCGATACGATGAGGATGCTTGACAAGAACAGCACCAGAGTCGGTGAATTGCCCTACGCTACATTCCATGACAGGGAGGCTGGGAAGTCAAAACTGCGCTTCAGGCGCATGCTGGAGGTTGTAGAATCTACATTGAAGTGAATCTGATGGAATCCGCTTTGGTTGGTGAGGTAGGAACACAGAGCATGCAGAACACGGAGATAGGGGCGCGCACCGCCAAGGTTGCGACTTCTGTCCTGCTCGGAAAGGTGATAGTGTTCGTGCTCGCCGGCGCATCGTTCATAATCGTGGCGAGGCTCCTCGGTCCGAGCACCTATGGCATATACACGCTTGCGATAGCGATCATAGGTATATTTGGCTCTGTCGGAGACCTTGGGATAGGGGTGAGCTTCAATAAGTTTATACCGGAGTACATGAGCAGAAACGAGCACCTGAAGATAAAAGAATTGCTGGCAAACGGCTACGCGATGCTTCTGCTGTTTGGAGGCATACTTACGATACTCACGTTCGCGCTTTCTGGCGTATTCTCTACGTACATATTCCACAGTGCTGCATACTCTGGACTTATAGAGATAGCATCGTTCTTGATACTGCTTTCGATACTTTACGGCGACTCTTACTCGGCGCTTATAGGGTTTGGCAAGAATAAGGGGATAGCTGTTACCGCGACCGTGGAAGCCGCGGCTCAGTCTTCGGTGAGCATAGCACTCGCTGTACTCGGATTCGGAGCCGCTGCTCCCATAATAGGGTTGGTTGCCGGATACGGGTTCGGTATCGTAAGCGCTTTGATGGCGATACGCGGTTTCACTTCCAGAAGCTCCGGGGTGTCGGTCTCGGTGCAAAAGATACGGGAGCTCTTGAAGTTCTCCCTGCCCGTAGGGATATCCAATATAATGGGCGCAGCCGTAAGCAGCATCTCGCTCGTGGTCCTAGGGCTGTTCGCTACCTCTATAGTTGTAGGCAACTTCGGCGTAGCGTCAAGAACCGGGTCGATGATAGACCTGATAACGGGATCGATAAGCGTGTCATTGATCACCATGTATTCCACTGCGATTAGCCTCAACAAGAGCCACGGGGAGATCTCAAGATTCTACAACTACTCGCTATACCTCGCCTTCGTGCTGATAGCGCCGCTGCTATTCTTTGTGGGGATACTCTCTACGCCTTTTTCGTATACGGTATTCAGCGGCGTATACAAGCTCGCGCCCGTGTACATATCCATAATGGCGTTCGGTATACTGATAGGCCTGTTCTCCACGTACGCGTACAACCTGATGATTAGCGCGAAGAGGGTAAACAGTGTTTTGAAATACTCCGCGGCAACTGCGGCTGTGCAGTTCGTGCTTTTGCCGTTTCTGGTACCGGTGCTGAAGGGCGTAGGTCTCGCTCTGCTCATGTTCGTTGTCGCTCCGATAGTAGGAGATGTGCTTTACGCTTACGGACTGAGCAGGGTGCTGTACGTAAACGTTGATTTCTGGAAGGTCGGAAGGGTGCTGCTCGCAAACGTGATAAGTTTTGCTTTTGTTGTGATGGCCATGCTTGTGCTGAAGGACGCGTTCATACCTGTGCTGATAGTTTCTGCTGCCCTAGTGTTGCTGATATACCCGCCCGTGTTGTCGCTGGTCGGCGCGCTAAAGAGGAAAGACGTGGAGATAATAAAGAGGACGGCTGGAGACGTGCCGATCGTTGGAGCCGCGGTAAATGGGATCCTGAGCTACGCGAGTTTGTTCACAAGAGGCTGAGGGCCGCGGTCACGCCAAAGCTCCGTGCGCCTCCGCCGCCCTGATAAAGGAGATGAACAGGGGTGATGGAGCCTCCAGCTTTGATCTAAGCTCGGGATGGGCTTGTGTACCTATGCCAAACGATTCCTTCCATTCTACCATTTCAACCAGCATGTTGTTTGGCGTGGTGGCGCTTATCTTTAATCCTGCTTTCTCAAGCCTACCCCTGTAGGCGTTGTTGAATTCGTACCTGTGCCTGTGCCTTTCATATACCAACCCTTTGCCGTAGGCTCTGTATGAAGCCGTGCCATGCTTTATCTTTGCAGGCCAAAGTCCCAGGCGCATCGTTCCGCCTTTGTATTTTATAGTCTTCTGATCGTCCATTAACCTGATTATCTTGTATCTCGTGTTTCTGTTGAATTCGGTGGAGTTGGCTCCTTTCATACCACATACATTCCTAGCAAACTCCACTGACATGAGCTGCATCCCTAGGCACAACCCGAGATATGGAATCCCGTTTGTCCTGGAATATTCTATCGCTTTTATCATACCTTCTATGCCGCGCGATCCGAAACCTCCGGGAACTATTAGCCCATTGCTGCCGCCAAGCAAACTAACGATCTTGCCCGCGCCAGCATTTTCGAGCTCTTCTGACTCTACCCATCTTATCGAGAGGTTAACCCCCTCCTCCGCTGCGGCGTGGACCAGTGATTCTTTTAGGCTGATGTACGCATCGTGAAGGTTCGTATACTTGCCTACTATCGACACGATAATGCTTTTGCTCCAACGGTGCGATACCCTCTCCACCCTTTTTGACCATGCGTTGTACTTCTTCCTGCCGAACTTTGAACGTTGAAGTCCCAGAGAACCAAGAAGTTTTTTGTCAAACCCCTGCAGCATGAGATGGTAGGGGAGCTCGTATATGCTGCCGAGATCGTGATCGTCAAAGACATTTTCCCGTGGTATGTTTGCAAAATTTGCGATCTTTGTCTTGACGTCCTCATCGAGCTGATCGGCGCTTCTGCAGATTATGAAATTTGGTGTTATTCCGGATTGCATAATGCTTCTTATAGCCAGCTGTGTCGGTTTGGTCTTCTGCTCTCCCACCACATCTAGCTTTGGAACATATGTGAGGTCAACAAAAACTGTCTCGTGCCTCAACGCAAGCTGACGCATCGCTTCGATGAAATAGCTGCTCTCTATATCACCGACTGTTCCCCCTACTTCTATAATCATCACGTCAAGGTCGTGGTTTTTCGATGTTTCCTCTATCTTGTTAATTACGTAGTCGGTAACGTGCGGTATGAACTGCACATCGTTCCCGAGGAAATCCCCGCGTCGCTCGCGCGATATTATGGTGCTGAATATCTTGCCCCCTGTCAGGGAAAAATCACCAGTAATATCGCGACCAAGGAAACGTTCGTAGTTGCCAAAATCCATATCAACTTCGCTTTTGTCATCGAGCACGAACACTTCTCCATGCCTAAACGGATTCATGGTGCCGCAATCGTAGTTCAGGTAACCGTCGAATTTCATAGGCATGGCGTTGTAACCGTAGAACGAGAGTATCTTTGTTATAGAAGATGTGACGATCCCCTTCCCAAGACCGCTCAATAAGGATCCGAGTACCACAACATATTTCGTCCGCATATATTTTATTATATAGGAAGGACTTAAAACCTTCGTGTGGTGCAACGTTGAGTCGCAGTAGATAAATCTATATGTTTTGTAATGATACTCTGTAAATGACAGAGTTACTTGCGGAGATGGATAGTATGGTGGTATTTTTCCGAAACGAAAGTCGCTCCGAGGCAATCGTGCTTTTTGCACTGGTGCTCATAATAGGGATAGCGTTATCTGTGTATTTGTACTCTGGACCCAACCCGTCCTACGACGACGTAACGTATGCCGCTCTGGCGAGGGAGGTGATAATGGGGAAGGCGAGCTTCGCCCTAAGCAAGTTTGCCTTCGGATTGCTTGGAATATTTCAAATATCCGCATTCTTTTACGTTTTTGGATATGGAGGACTCCAGGGAGTTGCAGGCAGTTTTGTAGACTACGTCATGATGGTGTTTCTAATATTTTTGTGCGGCAAAGAACTTGGTGGAAAAAGGGGTAACTGGTTTGGGGCCACCGCCGCTTACATAGGCGCTACGTTCCCGTTCATCTCCCCTTACGTGTTCAGGATCCTGCTCGACATACCGCTTGGCATGATGGCAGCGCTTTCCGTGTACCTCTTCCTGAAGATGCTCAAAAACACACACAACAGGGTATTCCCTGTGCTGTTCGGGCTCGCTACGGCGTCTTTGATATATATAAAAACCGAAGGGTACCTCCTCATACTTGCATCGTTTTTATCCCTGGTTATGGTTTATTTCCTTGAAAAACATGTACGCAGGTTCAGGATCGGGAACAAGACAAGAACAAAAAACGTGGTGACTCCAGAACGTCTATTATTTTTCGCGATCGGTGTCGCTGCCATAATAATCTCCGAATCCGTTGTCTACTATTTCTTAGAGCAAAGCCCGCTTTTCGTATTTAAAAACTATATAAACATACCAAATTATTACAGCGTGTGGCACGACATAGTAGTTATGTTTTCACCTTATACGGTATCAAAAGCCGCCTTAATGAACGAACAGTCTTCTCCTGGTATCTTTTTCGACCTGGCCATCGTAGGAGGCGTAGTGGCCGTACTCAGAAGAAACAGCAAAATGGTATATCTGTTCATAGTCGTGGCAATAAGCATACTGTATTTTATTTTTGGACCCAACTCTGTAGCGTTTCTATTAAGCCCGGGCTCGGGTGCAGATTCTTCATACAACACAATCCTATTCGTATTTAGGTATCTGGCGATTATTGCTCCCTTCCTATCGCTTCTATGCGCCTATCTGCTGTTCGAAATTTTAGACGCCATGAAGGGCCTGACAACTCCGCGTGCCGGAAGATACATGACCTTGGTGATATTCTTGATTCTGGCTACGGCACAGGTGCCCATCTACCTCGGCCTGCACATCCTGAATAGCGTCATATATGAAGAGGGTTTGTCATACCAAAAGGTCGTTGCACTTGCTGTAGGGTTATCCGGCAACGGTCCGATTACGTTCTACATCAGTTCTGGAACGGGAGTGACAAATAATGAAGATTTTACCATGTTCAGCGCACTGCAGTTCTACTCGAAGTATAATGATACGTACAGATTCAAGGTTATAGGTGCCCTGGTCTGGCCCAGCACAGATAACTTTTCAAGCATATGCAAGTCTCCGCCCAAGAATTCTTTTTTGGTGAACAATTATATATTAGGATTGGCGCAAACGCAAAACCGCGCCATTATTACTAAGTGGCTTGGGAGTAACTGCACAGCCACATATTTGGGTAATTTTACAGTTGCTTCGGTGTACGACATTATGCAGGTGTACCGCATCAGCCAAAACGGCACATGAATGACCTCAACTGGACTTTATGAGGTGTGTATAAATGGTGAGGGTTTTCACTGCGATAGACGTCCCATATGCCCTAAAGAGCAGGATAGTAAAGGAGATGCAGGCGCTTAGATCTGTAATAGGAGTTAGGCCGGTAGATGATACAGCATTGCATATAACACTGCATTTCTTCGAAAATCTGAATTATAACCAGATAGAAGAAGTGAAAGCGGCTATGGGCATGTTGAGGAAACCCAGATTCACGATATCGCTTCGAGGAGTAGGCTTCTTTGATAGTAAAAGGCCAAAGGTTGTGTTCATAAGGGTAGCGGAAGGCGCAGATCGGATACGAGAGATATATTATGAACTTCGCGACCTGGTCAAAGATCCCGGCATAGAGTGGGAGCGCAGGGATTTTGTACCGCATCTTACAGTTGCTAGAGTCAATGGATACTCTGATTCGTTGGACGGCGAGCTTGAGGATTTTGCAGTGTCCCACACCAACGAGTTAGGATCTTTTGTATGTGATAGGATAGTTTTGAAGAGGAGCGACTCCACTAAGGAGGGTGTAGTGCACACAGAGCTTCAGGGCTGCGATTTGCTTTAAACTGGCTAATGCTGGATCTTGTATATGGCGTAAGTAAAATTAGAACTATCCCCTATCAAGGTGTTGTTGTCCGAGGCCATAGAGTACGGCTGCCCAAATATGTCATATTTGCGCAGGTACGAAGGCGAGGGCTTCTGTATGTAAACCGCGTCCAGGTTGCAGCTCTGCTGTATCGTGTCGTTCTGCAGCGTTACTATGTAGTTATACTTGCTCATTGTAGTACAGTTGGTTTGGTTCAGAGTGGTAACAAATTGATAGAGATAATCTGTATAGGGTTCGAACAAGAACAGAAATTCGTTTTGATTTATGACAAACGGCTCTAGGACTATGGAAGACCCTACAGGGAGAGTATCAACAAACTTGCCGAGGTTGTAAAGGGAGTATGCGTAGTTGTACATTGACATTTTTATTATGTAGATGAAGAGGATATTACTCACCATCAGGGCGCCAAGAAGCGTTACCAGAACTATCATTTTTGTGCGCTTTGTAGGGAAACTTCTTACCACATGCCTCGCACGTGAATGGTTTCTTGCACTGCTAGCTTTCTTGGAGAATAGATCGGAAAAAGCCATGCCAAATATTAGTGAGACTGCGGGCATGACAATCATAAGGTATCGTAGGTACGGTACCCCCCAATCGATTTGAAGGTAGTGGGTGGGGTTCTCGGTGCCGAATGAAAGGTATAGTATTAATGATACCAACCATAGCATGGGCAGGGCGACTCTGCGGTCCCGGTATAGCAGGGCTACAAGCGACATAACTATGACAATGTAAAAATAGCCTCCGGTTTCAACCAGATACGTTATGCCTGAAATGGGAACCGGTGCGGTCCCTATTGGGAACATGTATACTAGGTACATATAAAACCCATAAAAAAACGAGACCTTATTGATTCCGGAATAGTTTGATGACATGCCTTGGATTATGTGCATTGGCGCTCCGTACGCGAGGAAGCCTATACCGATCAGTACCACTATCGCCAGGACCGCCCCCGCCAGGATAAATATGGTGCTTTTGAGATAGTATTGCTTGTGTGGCCTTTTCAGCGTAAGGTATGCAAGGGCCAACAACATTGGCAAGAGGATGAGCATGGTCTCCGACACTACCAACGCGCCTATTATCGCAGTAAAACCCGCAATGAGGAACATCAGGTAATTTTTCTTCTGGTCTTTGCTTTTCAGAGCGTACACGAACAACAGCATTGCGAGTATTGCAAATGTCGCCATTATGGCATCGTCTCCTTCTCTTGCCACCTGGTATATTCCGAGAGGGAGGGTAGAGTAGAACAGCGCAGAAAGGACACCGGCTTGGGTGCCATGAAGCTTGCGGCCAAGCAGGAACAGCATGAATATCCCGGAACCGTACATGACTGCATCGAACAGGACTTCGCTAAAAGCGCTTACCCCGAACAGTTTGAACATCAGGGCGGTTCCAGCGATTATTATCAGCTTGAGCGCGTCCACCCCATAACCTAAACCACTGAACCCTCGCGTCATGAAAGCGTATGAAAGTATGCTGTAAAAATTTTCATCCGGTCCCTCTGTAGCGTAGAATTTGTAGAATACCAGGAAGAGGAATACAGCAATAATCAGGATTATTGAAAGAACGGCCCAGTACTTTTTTATGTAATTTGATTTAGGCATCTCGATCCGCTAAAAGAAACTCGAGGAGTGACCAGCTGAATTTATTACGGTGGGGCCTGATCCCCTATGTTTCTGGAGAACTGTTCCTCTGTTAAAGTGTTTGCGAGTTCTCCTGGCCTGTACACCCTGTTGAGCAGCAGTATGTTGTACGTAGTACCGATACGCATGTCGATTGCTACATGCCTCACTTCGCTGCCAAACAGATCAATCTCGTAAAATGATATCTTCTGCTTGTCGAGAACCTTGATTATTTCTTCTGCGTACTGATAATCTTCGCCGTCCTGCAGTCCGATAAGTCTTGCCTCAAAGTTCGGCTTATTTTTCGATTTCAAATAACGGCCAAGCTTTTCCATCAGCCGCCTGTGTTGCCCTTGGTCCTTCTTGTAAAGTCTCGCGGCAAACGCACTTTCTGAGTTTACGTCATAAACCGTAAAAATGAGGTCGTAGACGATGCTTTTGAATCCCAGGTATCTTTTACCGATTAGGCCTGCGTAAGTATATTCGGAAAATTCGCCTAGGCCCATATAGGTTATGTCTTCGTGCTCCTCGGTCTTCGAAACAGATATGTGCTGTCTTTCCTTATAGTTGCGAATGAATAGAGACTGGCCGAAATTTTCTGATTTGTATGCCCCAAAAAAGGCTTCGTTGAATGACATACTATCCTGCCTCCTGTATCTGATTCTTAGACAAACTATATATGCTTAGGTGCTGCACTCCGCGGGTTAGACTGTGCGTCTGTTTATCACCTTGGTGGTGTTACGAAAGACACGTTACCGAAAATTACACCTGTGTATGTCTTTGGCACAAACGAGTTGGCGTTGCCATCAAGAGGCCACCATCCGAGCAGATCTTCTGAACTCAGAGGGTATCCGGCTATACCGCTGCGGTACAGGACCGATACTTCTGAAGAATTCAGCGCGTCTCCGTATATCTGCACGTTCGACATGTATCCGGCGAATTCGGAGTCGTATGCGTACACCGAGTAAGGTATGTAGTACGAGATGTACACCTTCGCATTAGATATTACCAGATTGCTCACAGCTGGACCCCACGCCACACCCGACCCACTCGCTGCACCTTTGCTGTAAAATATCGGCCTACCGTTCGCGTACACTAAGATTGTTCCGTTGTTATAGGTCTCTGCTATATGCACCCATTGATTCGCCCAGTTCTCCATACTGAATTCTTCGCTGCAATTGGCAGGATAGCTGCCGTTCATCTCGCATATGTTCAGATTGAAGTAGCCGTTGCCCCTCCATTCTAGATATATCTGGGACAGCTCTCCGGTATTGTTGTTTACGTCAATCATATCTTCAGAGTAAGACGATCCTGGTATACCATTGCCCACGCGCGTTGGGTACATCCAGAACGATATTGTAAAACTTCTGTTTATGGTGATGTTCGTCTGGGACAATATATAACTAGGTGGTGTGTAGTATCCGTTGAAATAGGCGACATACTTGGGCAGGTTGATTTGCTGCGCCGAGTAAGTGGAATAAGAGTATATCATAAACAGCCAGATCAGCATGGTTATAGGCACCGCCAACAGCAGCGTCTTTTTTATAGAATCTGATTTTTCCCCCTTCAATCGCGGCATGTGTATATCTGAAATGTTATATTTAAAAGCATTTACGGTACACGGATGCGTGCGGATAGGTCACGTAGGAGACAAACTATGACGCGTGCGGATTAGCAGTATTTGATACTAAAGAGCAGGTGCGGCCGATGAACGTTACATTTACGCCAAAGCTTCCGCTGTGAATGCAGCCTTAACACTACCGTATCGTACTATATACCAAGAGCGTACCAGAAGCGACAACCCCACAGGGTCACCACATCTCTGCCACTAAAATTGGGCCGGTGTCCTTAGAGGAAAGTATATATTCTTTTGTATGACAAAATCTTCAATAGAGGCTCTGTCTGTATAAGGTCTAGTTTACCCGCGCTTCTTAAGATTTTCAGGCTAAACTAAGGAATCAGGCATGGTGCCACGAGTGAATGAATGGAGATTAAGATCCTAGAGGAAAATGACAAGGTCTGCAGATTCACGCTCAGCGGCGAGAGCGTCTCCTACGCCAACGCGCTCAGGAGGACGGCCATAAACGCCGTGCAGACATTCGCGATAGACAGGATAACTTTCTACGAGAACACGAGCTCTATGTTCGACGAGTATATAGCGCATAGGATAGGCCTGGTGCCCATAACTACCCCCACAAAAGGCTACGATGAGAAGGACGAGATACTGTTCACGCTTGACGCTACGGGGCCAAAGACCGTATACTCTAAGGAGCTCGAAAGCTCTGACAAGAGCGTAAAGGTCGCCAACGGCGAGATACCGGTAATCAAGCTCGCTGCGGAACAGAGGCTCAGGCTGGAAGGCAAGGCGGTGATGGGCAGGGCGCACAGCCACTCCAAGTTCCAACCAGGGCTCATTACGTACGAGCAGAAAGGTGATGATTCTTTTGAGTTTTACGTTGAAAGCTTCGGCCAGATGCCACCCAAAGAAATTATTAATAAGGCTTGCAACGAATTAATTGAAGGGATCAAGGAAGTTGCAAAAAAAGTCAAATGAAGCAAACGCGGGGGTGGCAGAGCTTGGCCAAATGCGCAGGACTGAGGCTCCTGTGTCTTTAGTGACTGCGCGAGTTCAAATCTCGCCCCCCGCACGTGATTAAATGAGTTCGGTTGAAAGAAGCGATATAAGGAGCATCATCGACACGCTAAAGGAGAACGTAAGGAGCAAGAAGGATGACGGAATATCTAGGAAGATCCTCAAGCTGATAGACGTTCCGGCGAGGCGCAGGGTCAGCGTCAACCTGTACAAGCTCGACAAGCTCACGAAGGAGGGTGACAACGTTATAGTGCCGGGGAAGGTGCTATCTGAAGGCGCAATAGGCCACAGGCTCAACATAGCCGCGATAGAATACTCGAAGGGCGCTGCGAAGTCGCTCGAAAAGGCCGGAGCGAAGATGCTTGACATAAAGGAGTCTCTCGGGTCTAAGAAGGTCAAAATAATTGTATAGAAGTGTAGCGCATGGATAACGTTTCAGACTATGAGGTTTTTGACGCCAGGGGCAAGGTAGCGGGCAGGCTGGCGAGCGTAGCTGCAAAGAAGGTGCTCCAGGGAAAGAAGGTTGCGATAGTCAACGCGGAGGAAGCCATAATAAGCGGTGATAAGAAGGGTATAGTGGACAACTACAGGACGAGGGTCAACCTGAAGAACAAGGTCAACCCGGACCACTCACCATACTGGCCGAGAAGGTCAGACCTTCTGCTTAAAAGGATTATACGCGGCATGCTGCCGTACAGGAAACCCAGGGGAAAGAGCGCGTACAGGAACCTGCGCGTGTTCATCGGAACCCCCGATATGTTTAAGGGCGCAAAGTTTATTGAGATAGAATCGAAGGATCCGAGGAGCATGTACACGGGCTACATAACCATGAAGGAATTATCTAACAGGCTCGGATACGAAAAGGTGTAACGATGCAGGGACAGAGCACTAATACGGACATTACGAATGCTGGTACGAACGCGGCAAAGACGGCTGAGGAGCAGCGCGGGCAGGTAGCTGCCGCGCCAGCCGAGCAGGCGCAGAAAACGGCGGCAAAACGCCCCAGGAGCAGCACCAGGAAGGCTGTGAAGAAGGAGAAGAGAGTGTTCGTGTCCAGCAAGAGAAAGAGGGCCGTTGCGCGCGCAGTCCTCAAGAAGGGCTCTGGCAGGATAATCGTAAACAGTGTTGACGTGAGCCTCGTTGAGCCGAGGGAGCTCAGGAGCATAATGCTGGAGCCGGTCAACGCGCTAAGCCTGGCCAAGGAAATGGCGAGGGAGCTTGACATAAGCGTAAACGTCAGTGGGGGAGGCAGGAGCGCGCAGGCGCAGGCTGTACGCACCGCGATAGCGAAAGGCATAGCCAAATACGCTGACAGCGACACGATAAGGAAGGAGTACCTAAGGCACGACAGGTCCATGCTGGTCGACGACCCGAGGAGGGTAGAACCCAAGAAGTTCAGGGGGCCGAAGGCGAGGGCGAGATTCCAGACGAGCTACAGATGATGCTGAAGATTGAGATGATAACATGATGATGCCGGTAAGGTGTTTCACGTGCGGTGCCGTATTGGCTGACAAGTGGGCCGAGTACGACAAGCGCGTGAACAAGGACAAAGAGGACGCTGGCAAGGTGCTCGACGACCTTGGAGTCAAGAGGTACTGCTGCAGGAGGATGTTCCTGAGCAACGTAGAGCTGATAGATGAATTCATAGAAATTGGAAGAAAGTGATGCTCAGTGGGGCCGTCTGCTAGCTTGGTAGGCTACTGCCTTGGGGTGGCAGCGACCCGAGTTCAAATGGCCGCGCTTGGTCTGAAAATCTCGGCGGCCCCAAAAATTAACAAGGAGTGAATTTATGGCTGAAGAAGAAAGCTTTATAACGAACAAGGACGACTACCTGAAGATGGGAATGAACATCGCCACGAGGACCAAGAGCCCGGGCATGAAGAAGTTCATATACAAGACCAGGGAGGACGGCCTGTATCTCCTGGACCTCAAGACGATAGACGAGAGGCTGAAGGCGGCCGCGAATATGATAGCGAAATACGACCCGAAGGAGGTCATAGTGACCGCATCGAGGCTGTACGCTCTGACCGCGGTAGAGAAGTTCACGCAGATGATAGGAGCCAGGTTCATAAAGGGGAGGGTGGCGCCTGGAATCTTCACAAACCCGCACAAGGAGGGGTTCACGGAGCCGAAGCTCGTAGTGATAAGCGACACTAGGAACGAGAAGCAGGCGGTCAGGGAGGCCAGCACTGTCAACATACCCATAATAGCGCTTTGCGATACAGACAACTCCACCAAGTTCGTAGACCTGGTAGTCCCGGTCAACAACAGGGGCAGGAAGGCGCTTGCGTTCGCATATTTCTTGCTTACCAGGGAGGTCCTCAAGGCCAGGGGAGACATAAAGAGCAACGAGGAGTTCAAGGCTACGGAAGAGGAGTTCGAAGCGAAGCTTGAAGACAGGGGCCCGCAGTGATTTGTTCTTGCGTTCTATTCCTGCTCACGCCACGTACACCAACGCCGAGGCGAGGTATACAAGCAGGGCCAGGGCCATAGCGCCGAGGCTTATATTCCTTGAGGCGCGTATAAAAGAAGCGCTCGGCTTGCGGACAAGATAACCCAGAGCTACGTAGAGCAGCGCTGCGTCAACAGCGATTATAGGGACGAGGTAGACCAGGTTGTGGGCGAATGGCTTAAGATAGAAGAACATGAACAGGCTGAGCGCAATCGCCGCTAGATACAGAAAGAATGCGATCCACGTGGCAGGCCTTTTGCCCGTATAGAACACCAGGTTCCTGGTGCGCCTGGCCTTCATGTCTCCAGAGTAGTCCCTTATCATGCCGTGTATCTCGCGCGCTAGACCGCCGAAGAATATTACGAGGCTTATTATTACTATGTTAGGGCTCAGCACTCCGGAAACTACGTAATTGCCGTATATGAATGGGATGGCCATGGAGAACGCGATGTATGCGTTGCCGAGCAGCAGCATGTCCTTCATCCTGTAGCTGTACAGGAAAGCCAGGATCCCGAATACTATAG
>JAKAOQ010000039.1 GCA_021812105.1 Microcaldota archaeon
TCTCTTATAACTCGCATCAATCTCAATGTTTGTCATAATAACACACGTTTTGTATAGTGATAAAATATGAGATATTTAAATGGCGTCATTGAATTCGTCAATAGACGATTTATTCTGTATTTTCGCCATAATCTGTTTGGATTTTAGGCGCAAGCAAACTATTTATATTTCGAAAACGAAGTGGAATTGGCGAAGCGATGAACAAGAACGTGGGACTTGAAGCGAATGTCAACAGCAATATAGATATAATAAAGCGCAGATCTTCGATTCTAGGCAGTGCAGAATTGCTGCACGTTACCGCCACGCTGCACGACGATAGTCATTTGAGTGTAGAGATAAGCAAAAGATCGCATTTCAGAAATATGTCTACCCTTACAATCTCTGTAACGAACGATAGGCTTGATGGAGAAACGTATCTCGCCGGTCGGGACGGGGTGCTCCATATACCACACTCAGAATTTCATATCCAGATAAAGTCAAAATATATGCAGTTTGAAATAGCAGGGGACCGCGATAGGCAGCTGCCCCAGAGGCTTATAGGGGCAGCATCTGAAGCAATATCCAAAAAAGGCAGAGATGGCCTCAAAAGTGCCATGGCTGAATTTGACGATCTGCTCGCCGAAACTCTTTTGGCGGCAGAGAAAACCGTAAAATCGATGGTTAGCAAGGATTTGCCCCTATACGAAAGCCTTATGTCGCAGATCGACGCAGAGGTTTGGAGCACTTACCCGTATACGTTGGCCTCTACGTCCAACTTATACGAAAGCATTACGATAGATACTCTAAGACGCAGTAGGGAAGCAATTGTAGGGTTACGTATTTAGGAAAAATCTTTATTATTTGCTAGGCTTATTCAATATTCACTATTGTTGGTTTTTGCATTGCCTTATAATGCGAGATTGAGAAAGGAGGTGAGCAGGGCGAAGACCGCCGCTAACATAGTATATGATATGAGCGATGCCAGTAGCATAGCTGTAGTGGAGGGGAAACTCGACGTGGAAGCCGCAAAGGAGTTTTCTATAAGATCTATTACGTTTGAACGCCTGCGGGCTGACGGTTCGGAACTGAACAACTACAGCAAAGTATTCATATTCATGGACATAGATGATAGCGGATTGCGCAAGGCTGAACAGGCGCTGCGTATTATCGATGAAAAAGAGATAAGCACGAAGATCGACAGTACTTCAGGACCCCGGCTTCTAAAAATAGTGGGGGCCAAGTGCGTAGAGGCAATGGTCAAACCACTCCAGAGCCTGCTTAGGGAGTAACGATGTTTACGCGTACATAATGCGCTACGTCCTACCACGTATAAGGCAGAAATGCTTAAAAAGGCGTGCAGGATAATGACTCTGATTCTATGGCCAGCAAAACACTGGGATACCTAGGAATTCTGATGGGATTGATAATCCTAGTCTTGGACATCTATTGGACATACGCAGCAAGAGCCATTAGCACGTTCCTGGCTGTCGGTGTGATAATACTGATAGCGGACCTGATATGGCTCTTCGTAGACGCGAAGCTCATGAAGGGCTGAACCAATCGGATATCTTTACCGTTTTTATTTTTCTTTTTCTTCTTTTCCTTTTGTTCTTACCTGCATTACTTCTATAAAAATATAAATTGATTGACGCAGAACAACTATTGGTGTTATTCTATGACAGATGTGGAACTCAAACCTGAAAGGACCGCGCTCGTAGTGATAGACATGCAGAAAGGCATAGCAGCCTACAGCAGAAATCTTAAGCCACACGATTCAGAAACCGTAATAAAGAACGTTGCATCTCTGGTGCCAGCTTTCAGGAAAGTGGGTTCCAAGGTCTTCCTCGTCCATGTAACTGGTACTGACGGCAAGGACATGTTACAACCTATAGTAGACAACACCTCAACTTGGGGCGGTGAGCGTCCTAATGATTGGGCTGATTTCATAGACGAGATCAAACCGACCCCAAACGACATTATAATAACAAAAAGACAGTGGGGAGCCTTCTACGGCACGGAACTTGATCTTCAGCTAAGGAGGAGGCGCATAGACACCGTGGTGCTGTGTGGTATATCCACGAACATAGGGGTCGAAACTACGGCGCGGGAAGCCTACCAGCACGGCTATAACCTGGTACTTGTAGAAGACGCTATGAGCTCGCAGTCGAACGAGGAGCACGAAGCGTCGGTAAAATTTATATTTCCGAGAATAGGGTTGGTTAGAAGCACAGCGCAGGTACTGGAAATGCTGAAATCCTAGGTCTGATCACGAGCAGGACTTGGTGGGGGCAGTAATGAAGCTCTTACATTTCAGTCTATGCCGCATGCAAACATACTTACACGATACCAATCGCGCCTGCTACTTCCAGATTCACTAATAATATTTATATGTTATGATATGATAGCATCATACACACTTTTTTTGAACCAGCTTTTAGTATATACATATGTTATTAACTAGAACTCCAAAACAGGTTTGATTTAGTATAATCTTGGATCATGAATGTTGGTTGTGTGCAATAATATGATTGTATCATACAAAGCTTTATAAACTTTATTCACATATGTTTTACATGTACAATTGTTGTTTGCGGGGATACAAATGGCTAAGAAAATAATCGTTACCGGCGGTGCTGGATTCATAGGAAGTAGCATAGTGAACCCACTGTGTGCCGATAACGATGTGCTTATAATAGACAATCTGCACACCGGTTCTATGGAGAACGTTAAGGAGTCCATGAAACTCGGCGCGAAGTTCCACAGGGGGGAAGCGGGTGACATAGCCGTGACTCACTTCGATCCAGATTTGGTTTTTCACCTTGGAATGTTCTCTTCTACGCCTATGTACAGGGAAGACAATAGCCTCGTCACGCGCGTAGTAGGAGATGCAATCAACATATTCAAGTTTGCGTCAGAAAGGAATACACCTGTTGTGTTCGCTTCATCTTCTTCGCTCTACAATGGCTACCAGCCACCGCATCACGAAGGTTTAGTTCCGCTGGCCAAGGATTTCTATACCGAGGCAAGGTTTGCCGTGGAACGCCTGGCGAACGTCTACAGCGAACAACATGGACTCAACGCTACTGCGCTCAGGCTGTTTGCCGTATACGGACCACGCGATGAGAAGAAAGGCAAATACGCCAACTTGGTAACGCAATTCATGAAAAGCATAGAAAATGGAGAAAGCCCCCTAGTATACGGTAATGGCAACCAGACCAGGGATTTCACGTACGTGGACGACGTAGTAAGGGCGTTCAACATGGCAACGTCTCTGAAGGGATTCAACGTGCTGAACGTGGGCAGGGGCGAGAGCTTCACTATAAACGAGATGATAAATAAGTTAAACGAGCACCTCGGGAAGGACGTTGAGGCGAAGTACATGCCGAATCCTATAGTCAACTACGTGGACCACACAGAAGCCGATACCACGAAGGCGGAGAAGGTGCTGGGTTTCAAGGCTAAGTACAGTCTGGACGAAGGAATAGACAAGCTCTGGGAATATTTAACTGCTCCAACCTCTCATTAGTCTAAAATGCCGCATCAGAACGTATCCTACTCAGCCGCCGTTCTTGAGCCCTTCAGAAGCGACTTTCGAAAGCCTGGTTACCGAGTTTTCCAGGTTCCACATGTCCAGCTTGGCCCACAAGCCGGAGAAGACGTAGCTGTAGAGTATTCCCTCCTCTGCCATCTTCGGGAATAAGTCAGTTTCGAACATTACCGGTTTGGTTCCCAATCTTATCTTCGATAGAATGGCAGGATTGAACAGGTATATGCCCGCGTTTATAAGCTTGACATCTGTATTCTCGACTTTCGGCTTTTCCACAAAACTGGTTACCTTTAACCCTGTTACTTTGGTGAGGCCAAATTTGTGTGTTACCTCTTGCGTAACGAGTACCATTGTAGCAACCGCGTTTGTGGCAACGTGCTGCTTGTACACGTCTTCGAGGTTGATTTTGAATATGCAGTCAGAGTTCATGACAAAGAAAGGATCCCTACCGAGCAGACCCTTTGCAATGTATAGCGCACCCTCCGTGCCCTTTCTCGTGTCTTCCACTACGTAACTTATCTTTACACCAAGTTTGTTCTCGTTCGCGAAGTACTCGCTTATCATTCCTGTTTCTGATGATACAATTATTATATCCGTTATCTTGTTCCTTTTCAACTCTCTTACCACGTAGTCTATAATTGGCCTACCATTTATGGGCACCATCGGTTTTGGTATCTGCTTGCCGTGAAAGGAAACGAACGGGCCTCCTGCCAGGAGTACCGCTTTTCTGGGGTTCGAGTGCATCAAAGCCATGTCAAGAAGCCTCTCTATCGCGTGCGACCTATTCCTTATGGTAACCCCGTCTATCGTAGCATCAAGGCTTTGGAGAATGTCCTTATCTAGAGTTATCGTAAGCCGCTCCTTCATCTATCACACCGTATCATACCTTATATACACTGCTTTAAAAACGCTTAATAATCATACGGTTATCATCGAGGGCTGCGTCCGTAACTGTCCTGTCCCCTAACCTGGTTTTTCTTTAGCCTTTCTCTTATTGCTCTTGAGCTCAGGAACAGTGTATCTGTTCCAGAACAGCTTGTAGAGGCCCATCCTGTCTGGAAGCTCTCTTAGACCCGGTATGTACGGAAGCGCCATAAACACGATGAATATAGCTACAGCTACGATCCCGTTCTCTAGATCGCCCCACCAGCGTATCCCGCTCGTGAGCATTTCCAGGGCGCCGTAGGGGGCGGCCCAGTAGCTGCCAGGTGGCCAGAGGCTACTACCAGCCTTGGATATTCCAAGCCACATCGGTGCAGCTAAACCGTATTTTTCTGCTTCTTCGGGCAGCGCGCCCGAATCATTCAGAAAGTTTATTACGTATGTATTGTCCAGGCCGCTGCTCGCCTCGTTCTGAAGTACTGGCTGATACACTCCCGCCTGCGCCATAAGAACAAGCTGAGAAGTCACTGCTATAAGCGGATCTGTACTGTTTACACCGCCTGCAACGCTGCCGTTGTCAGAGAAGTATGTGTACGCCTGTGAATATTCGTTGATCCGCGAACTCTTCGGCTCGGCTAGATAAACGTTCTCGTAGTTTGGAGATCCGGACAGTTTAACGTAAGCTTCATAAGGTATTGTTACGAATACGGCCCTGGTGCTGAATGTGTACGGGTCTATAGTGTCCAGGTATGTTGCTGTAGGTGAGCTATAGTTGAATTCGTTAAGCAGCGTTAGCGCCATTACGCTTGGGCTGTTCGCCGCAACGCTCTGTATCGTGAGTGGAGGAATGTACGGTGCCCTGAACAGCACCGCGAACAAAAGTACGATGGCAAGCACGTACACCATGCGCCTGTACATCTGCCTGTGGTTTGCCGGAACCATACTGTATGGTATGTCATTTCTGTAAGGCTTGCTGAGGCCCTTGCTCTTTACCATCATATAGTGAGTGAATATCAGCGCGACGAGCAGCAGCGGCACTATGGCGACGTGCCAACCCAGTACAGCACCAAAATTCAGGGGGTTTACCCAATAGCCAAGGCCCATTCCGTTCCACAGGTCCGCCCCCGCTTTCGCGTTCCACTGTGATACGAAATCACCGCGCAGGCCTATCCCGAAAGCGTACTCAAGGAAGACAACGAAGAGTATTACAGAGCCGAGAACCCACACGAGCTTCTTTCTCTTGAAGGCAGAAGTGGACAGGTTGACAAACATATGTACGAGCATTAGAGTAACGAACGCTTCGGCCGCCCACAGATGCACGCTTCTCATGAACGTCCCGGCAGCCGTCAGATTCCACCAGTACGGACCGAAGACGAGCATTATCATCCCGGTTACCGCGAGTATGCCGAACAGCTCGATCAGGTATATGCCTATAGTGAAAAAGAAGTTGTTGCCGTATGAGGGAACCTCCTTTATGTAAAAGAATTCAAGCATGGACCGAAGTTGAGAGAAAATCCCCGAATCCTCACCCCTTTCAGCATCTGTGGATTCGGCACCCCGGGAGCCAGGCACATTGTTGTCTGCCACGATTTGCACCAAAATTGTTTGAATATCTATCCTTTTATCCTTAGCGCCAGCCTAGACATACTGGAGAATACCCTTGGTACGTGCGTGTTCGGCTACTACCATACTATCCCCTTATCTGAACAGTCCATAACAGCACCACAATTTGGGCAGCGAAGATGACAGGCTTGAAGTATTACCATCCTTGCTCCGCATACGAGACACGGCGTTTCGGCATATCCTTCCATCCAACCAGTTTCAATTATCACATAATCAATAAAAATGTATGCAAATAGAGTCAGCACAAAATTACCGGCCCTTCGCGAATTGCCGCACAGCGTTTAAATTGCTATCCATACAAACATCATAATATAGTGGTTGTTTTGGGAGGGAAAAGAGAATATGCTGACCCAGCGGTCGTTACCGAACGCCTCATAAACTGCTTCGAAACCGCGAACCGCGAGATCAACGAGGCACTGAATCAGAAAGTTCCTGAAGGAGAGCTCAAGGCCAGGGTAAAACTTTTTGTGGGAGACGCGTTCAGGAAGTGCGATGTAGACGTACACAAT
>JAKAOQ010000004.1 GCA_021812105.1 Microcaldota archaeon
TCGCTCCATAGCCGGATTTTCTAATGATAAAGATGAAATTGGGCGGCAAGCTGTAGAGCGTGAGGTAGTAGGTGTCTGTTTCATCTTCCTTTTTTGTGAGTACGCCTTTGCCGATGCCGTTCAGCTTTACGCTGAATTCCTCAAACTTATTGTCATGAAACAAGCGTTCGTTAAGCCTTTGCAACGTGTGCCGATTCAGCAACACGGATATTTCCTGAGTCCTTGCAATCGTAATACCCATACCATATCAACCATTTGATCGTTACCACATCTTAATTTATATGAGGCACCAGCTACTACTGGACGTTATTATATATTTATATTTTTCTGGCCTTGCAAAAATGGTTCTGACGTTTATGGATTTGATAGGTCAAAGGTAGCGATACAAGCGGTAAGGTCTAAACAAAAACAAATCAATAAACGAATAAAACTCAGATTACTAAGGCTAGAAGATAGACTACCTTACAAAAACAGACTTTCCGGTCAACAATAGCCAAATACTATATGTTTTTATAGCTGATTGCACAAACTCAATGATGGAAGCCGTCGAATTAGGGGCCTTAATAAAAGAGATCGTAAGACAAGCAAAAGAATTGAAAGATAAGTATACGCAGGAGCAAACTGCGTTAGTCAACTATTCTGCAATATTCTCTCATAGCCAAAGTGAATATAATGAACTAATTGAAGTGGCTAGCAAAATTGGTAAAGTAGTGGATAACACGCCAACTGGCCCGCTTTTTCAAATCAAACCGATTGATACAATATCAGGAAAACTAAAATTGCTCAAAATCCGCATACCAGACCAGACTAGACCGGAAAGAGGTGATGCAGATTTCACAGTTCCTAATTATGAGGCATTCAAAGCAACATACTTAACTAAACCAGAATTCAAGCTGCTTGAGCGCAAAAACTTCGAAATGATAGAACTCAGTGCAAGTGGCTTTAAAGTAAGAGCCTATTTCTCAAATCCTCCATTAGATAAGCAATTAGGTATTTGATACATACATTATCATAAACATGGAACACTAGTTTTAGGCCAAAAACAGGTCCAGGTAGTAAAGTAAAGGCAAAAACCCCATCGTAAGGAGTTTTTGGGTATCTCGTAGGGAGTAAAATGCCTTCCTTTGACCTGATTTTCGGCCGTTTTCCCTCGTAAAACTCCCCCTTAATCAGAATTCCTCTTTAGCTACATGGATCATAATGATAACAAGTACGATGGAGATATAGGAGAGCTAAGAAGGAAACAAATCGTTATTAATGACATTGAACATATAGGCAAAGAATCAAATAACCTTGAATAAAGCGAGGTTATCGGTGTTTCAGATAACGATTACGTTGTATATGACAACAAAACAGAGCAAAAGATAACAGATGTTATCAGGAATATGACAACGAAAGACGTTAAACGCATCGGATTATCGAAAATGCAGATGTTCAGGTTGAAGAAAAAGATAAAAGAAGGAAAGAAGATAATGTTAAAAAGGAAAACGCTAAAGAAGTTGTTTAAGGTTTTAAGCCGACTTCTCTAAAGAACGTGCATATTTCTCCGTATTCTAATTTATCTCTTTTAGGATCGATTTTGGCAATTTGTTTATCGTTTTTCGGGTCGTATGCATAATATCTCAAGCCGTCTGTTACTATAATAGATTTACAAAGCATGTCATCTTGTAAATATTTCTTAGCCTCTTTATAGAGACGCTTTGATTCGTACTCCTTATCGTGCTCCTTATTACTATCTAGTATACTTGGGTTTTTAGCTTCTATTATTGTAAGTATTTTACTGTTAATTTCTTTCACAGAATCTTTAGCTTCATTACCCCTAAGTCCTTCATTAAATTTCTCTTCATAAACGATGATATCAGCATGATTCTTTGCATTGCTATAGTTTGTAGGATATTGTACTGCGATTTGCTCCTTTGAGAGGCCTAATGAAAATAACAATGGAAGTATCTGATAGGCAACAACTTCTTGCTCGGAAGGCCTATAAAATGGATACCTTTTATTGAATTTTTTATTGTATTCTTTATAAAAACAATTTAACTTTTTAATATCTTTGATGCACTTTTCAAGCTTTGCATTACGCATATAACCATCAACACAATTAGTTAAGCTCGTATAAATTACTTACGCAAATACCCCACAAGGATATCGCGTAGAATTTCCCATGCTAAAACTATGTTAGAAAAGGGGGTGCAAAATGTCGGCTCTATATATAACCCCATAAATAGGACCGGGGAGCCGGAGATTTGAACTCCGATCGTAAGCGCCCAAGGCTTACAGTCTGCCAGGTTAGCGTAGCTCCCCGTGTGCTATCTACTTACAGGTAAACTAATAAATATATTTACAGTTTTAATCAATCGGAGGAACTAGTTGTACTGATGCTCTAGCGTGATTGCTTGCAGACACTCGACATGCCGTGGACCGAAAAATACAGACCCAAAGCACTCTCTGAAGTCATCGGCCAGACTATAATAGTAAAAAGGCTGAAGGCTTTCGTAGAGCGCGGCAACTTCCCAAACATGATATTCGCGGGCAGCGCTGGAATAGGCAAGACCACCTGCGCGATAGCGCTCGCGAATGACCTCTACAAGGGAAAAGTGGAGGGCGTGCTCAAGGAGGTTAACGCCAGCGACGCGAGGGGCATAGACGTCATAAGGGGCGAGATAAAGGAGTTCGCCAAGACCATAGCAATTGCCGACGTGCCGATCAAAATAATATTCCTTGACGAGGCAGACGCGCTGACCGCTGACGCGCAGCACGCGTTGAGAAGGACCATGGAAAAATACTCAAAGGAGACGCGCTTCATACTGAGCGCCAACTATGCGAACAAGATAATAGACCCGATACAGAGCAGGTGCGTAGTGTTCAGGTTCAAGCCTCTTAGTGACCAGGACGTGAGGGACTACATAGACAGGATAGCCAAGGGCGAGGGGCTGAAGATCGATGACAAGGCTGTCGAAGCGCTAATATACGTGAGCGAGGGCGACCTCAGGAAGCTGGCAAACACCCTGCAGAGCGCTGCCCTGCAGCACGACAGGATTACAGAATCAAGCATATACGACATAGCCGCGCGAGCAAGGCCCAAGGAGATCGCAACAATGCTCAGGCTCGCTACCGGCGGTTCGTTCGAGGAAGCAAGGAGTGAACTTAACGGCCTGATGGTAAACCACGGCATGGGGGCCGAGGATATACTGACTCAGTGCTACCGCGAAGTGCAAAACATGAACATACCTGAACAAATGAAACTGAAAGTAATAAAAATGATTGGAGAGGCTAATTTTAGGATAGTAGAGGGTGCGAACGAAAGGATACAGATGGAGGCGCTGCTGGCCGATATAGCACTTGAATCAAAGGGCACAAAGTAGGTCCGTGTCAATCATGATGAAAAGGCCTACATACTCTTACACAGGGTTATATAACTGGTGGAAAAATGGTAGAAGAAAATAGCGTTGCGCCGGATTTCAGGCTAGAGGGTTCTGATGGAAAATCGCATTCTCTTTCAGAATTCAAGGGAAAATACCTTATATTATATTTTTATCCTAAGGATAATACTCCTGGGTGCACTATAGAAGCAAACGATTTCAACAATAACCTGGAGAAGATAGAAAAACTCGGTGCCAAGGTTGTCGGTGTGAGCAAGGACGGCTTGGAGTCCCATGGCAAGTTCAAGGATAAGTACGAGCTCTCATTCCTGCTTCTTTCTGATCCCGAAAGCAAGGTGATTAAAGCGTACGGGGCCTACGGGGACAGGGGTATTTTCGGAATGGGCACGTTGAGGAACACGTACGTGATAGACAAAAAAGGAAAGGTAGCCAAAGTATACAGCAAGGTAAATCCCAGGGGCCACGCGAAAGAGATAATAGAATTCCTGGAGTCCAGCGCGAGATAATACCGAACGGCCCTTTATACCGATTCAAAGCCAGTATTATACTTCTACCCTAAAAATACTCTCACCTACCGATACAGGATGCCTCATCTTTATGCCCACGTCGTCGCCCTCGAACGCTTCCTCTACATCCTTCCTGTCTATCTGCATGCTTGATACCCTTTGCCTCACGTGCTCCTCTTCGCTGCCTACTTCTATTATGTCTCCTACGCTAAGATGCGATTTGAGCCTCACCGCTGCTACGCCTATCTTGCTGAAATATTGCTCTACCTCTCCTATCTCGATCTTGTTGGTGTAGCCGCCGCTCGCCGCTGTACCTGAAACCGCACCCTCTCCCGCTCTTTCCTTTGATTCCCTTTCCTCCAACTCGTTTATGGAGTTCATAGCGTCGTCAAGATCCGTTTTCTTCTTCGCCATATTCACCACCGCCACGGGCGCTCAGTATCCGAGCGCCTCGAGCTTCTTCTTTATCAAACTCGCCTCATAGTCTAGCTTGGTTCTCTCCTCCCTGCTGTTCTCGCTAAGCACAAGGCGCAGTATGAATGCCACATAGCCCGATACAGAAGGGAAGCCCGTCCCGCTTATATGATCCTCTACCTTCTTGAAAAGCCTCGTCGGTATGGATACCGAAGTGAACTCTTGCTTTTTATCCCTTTTTACTTTCAAGATAAACACCTTCAAGTTACTATGCAACATAAAGGTTTTTAAATCTAATTATACATAATTAATATCTGGTTGCATGACCGATAAAATATTCACAATAGCGGAAGAGCTAAAGAAGCATCCGGACGCTGCGCACTGGGAAAAATTCCACAAAGAAGTGCTTAAAAGCAGGGCCAAATACTACAAGGTCTTCTACCCGAAGAAACTGAAAAAGCTTTCAGACCTGAGCAGCGCGTACGTGATGGTGTACGATTCCAAATACGCACCGATGTTCAGGATACCGGCGAGCATGAAAGTTGGCGGCAAGATGCAGGGGGCATCGATATACCTTGAAGGACTGCTTAACACCAACAAGGACTACAAAGAGTGGATAGCATGATCGAACAAAACCTCAAGACGCTTGAAGAGAAAAGCATATACATACTCAGAGAAGCCAAGCAAAAGTTCAGCAACGTTGCGGCGCTTTGGTCCATGGGCAAGGATTCAACCACTATGCTCGCCCTGGCGAGGAAGGCGTTCCTGGGCAAGGTGCCTTTTCCCGTAATTCACATAGACAACAGGATAGACTTCCCGGAAACGTACGCTTTTAGGGAGTATCTTTCCAAGAAGTGGAATCTGGATCTAATAGTTGCCTACAGCGAGATAAAGCCGGACCCGATAGGCTCGGCGTGCTGTGGCCGGAACAAGCCAGAGGCTTTGAAGAAAGTAATGAAAGAGTATAACTTCGATGCCCTAATAGTCTCGATAAGGAGGGACGAGCACGGAATAAGGAGCAAGGAGAGGTACATGTCTCCGCGCGACGAAAAGTTCAGGTGGGACTACAAGAACCAGCCCGCGGAGCTGTGGGACGACTACGCTTCCAAGGCTACGAAGGGACACGTAAGGATACATCCGTTGCTCGACTGGAATGAGATAGACATATGGCGCTATATACAGCAGGAGAAAGTGCCCGTAAACCCGCTGTACTTCTCAAGGAACGGATTCAGGTACAGAAGCCTCGGATGCACGCACTGCACGGTCCCAGTCAAATCGGACGCCAAGAGTGTCAAGGATATAGTAAAAGAGCTCAAGATAACTAAGACTGAGGAGAGGTCTGGCAGGAGCATGGACAAGGAAAACGAATACGTGATGCAGAGGCTGAGGTCCCTGGGCTACATGTAGAAGCAAGGAGTGGTTCTATGATAGTTAGGAACATAACCATGCTCGGACACAAGGACCATGGCAAGTCCACCCTGATAGGCAGCATGCTGATGCTGACCAACTCGGTAACCAAGGCGAGGATAAGAGAGGCAAAAGTATACAGCAAGAAGCTTCACAAAAGCTTCGAGCCGGCTTTCATACTGGACAGCTTCCACGAGGAGAGGACGGGGGGGCTTACCATAGACATAACCAGGGCAGAGATACCCTACAGGGACGTAGCGTTTTCATTCATAGATGTCCCGGGCCACGAAGAGCTGATAAAGAACATGATAAGCGGTGCGTCTTACGCGTCAACCGCACTGCTACTGGTTTCCGCGAAGAAGGACGAAGGCATAAGGGACCAGACAAAAAGGCACCTCTACATAGCCAGGATGCTCGGAATACGGAATCTTGTGGTGGCGGTAAACAAGATGGACACTGTGCGCTACAAAGAAGCGAGGTTCTCGGAGATGAGGGATGGGCTGCTGCCCTTCATAAATAAAATAGGGTTTGGAGAGGACGCGGTTAAATTCGTGCCGATCTCAGCGTACAGGGGAGAGGGCATAGTTAGCAAAAGCGGCAACATGAAATGGTACAAGGGCGAGCCTCTGATAGAGACGCTCTATGCGATGTCTGCGGACGAGAGCAACGATTCTTCCGGTCCAGTACGCGTAATACTGCAGGGTTTCCTAGACGGAAAGAAGGACCTGATAGTAGGAAAGCTAGTAAGGGGAACGCTCAGGGAGGGCGAGAATGATATCTGCACTATACCACAGAACGAAAGGATAAAGATAAAAGGTATCATCGTGAACGGAAAGAGGGTGAAGAAGGCCGTAGCCGGAGAGCCTGTGGCGTTGCAGCTTGATAAGAAGATAAGCGGAGAAGCGCGCGGCAGTATAATCTGCGGTTTTCTGTACTGCCCAATACCAAAATCCACTATAACAGCTCGCATATTCCTTACCGAAATGCTCGGGAAAGATTTCAGCATAAAGTTCAACGGAATAGACCTCCCAGTCAAGTCGATCAAGGTGAACAGATATATAGACACCACTACTGGCGAGGCGAGCAGCAAAAAAGCAATCGAGCCGCTAAACGCGGCTGATGCCACGATCTCCCTCGAATCAAAGGTGCCAGTTGAGAAATTTGATGAAACAAGGGAACTCGGCAGGTTCGTTCTCTATTCCAGGGGCAAGTTTGCCGGAATAGGGACGGTCCTATAGTAAAGCATAGCAGAGCACAGTAGAGCACGCTACCTTGTTTTACCCTGCAATTTCGATAAATACTCAGACGGTTATAAAATCATCTTGATGATAGCGCCTCCGTACGGGGTTAGTCGCAGCGTTTTGTTCAAACGCCCCAAATACGCACGTTGAAGAAAAGATTTATATGCGTGGTAACAAATCTATTCGTGGATAGCATGCTGAAGGCTTACACCAAACCTACTCCGGTATCAAAAGCGATAACCCGTACTGGGACAGAAGAAACAATAAGGGGGTGGATACATAGGAAGAGGACGGTGGGCGGCAAAATATTCATTACCGTGAGGGACAGGACCGGCGTCGTCCAGTGCGTGGTTGATAAGAGCGTTATAGGTGAAAAGCTCTGGTCTGTACTCGACAAGGCTTATCTGGAATCTAGCCTACTCTTGAGGGGGGTTGTGAAAAAGGACGACAGGGCGCCAAACGGGGTAGAAATGGAAGCGAGCGATGTCCTGCTCGTGCATTCGGGTGAGCAGTTTCCTATCACCGAGTACCAGAGCGCCGAATTCCTGTTGGACGTGAGGCATCTTTGGTTGAGGAGCCAGCGCATGATAAGTGCGATGAAGGCGCGTTCATACCTGTTCAGATATCTTCGCGAATTTCTTGACAAACAGAGTTTCTACGAAATAACTCCCCCGATTATAACCGTTTCTGGCGGTGAGACCGGAGCTAACCTCTTCAAACTGGAATATTTCGACCGCAAGGCCTATCTGACCGAGTCGTCGCAGCTCTACGCCGAGGCGATGATATACTCATTGGAAAAAGTTTACTCGTTCGCGCCGTCATTCAGGGCTGAGAAGTCTAGGACGGTGAAGCACCTTGCCGAGTACTGGCATCTCGAGCCGGAGATGGCGTACTTCAACAACGCAACCAACATGAAACTGCAGGAGAAGCTTGTGAGCAGCGTGGCGAACAGGATGGCAAAGGAGAACGATGGCATACTCAAGTTCTTCAACGTCGATCCCGAAAGCCTGCTGAGGATAAAGCCCCCGTTCAAGCGCATAAGCTATGATTCAGCAATAGAACTGTTGCAACAGAAGGGATCTACCAAGAAGTGGGGCGAAGATTTCGGGGTAGACGAAGAGCGGCTGCTTACCGAGGACGAGGACAAACCGATATTCGTGTACAACATGCCCAAGGAGCTGAAGGCCTTTTACATGCCGATAAATCCAAAGGATCCAAGGACTGTACTGTGCGCAGACATGCTGGCGCCGCACGGCCACGGAGAGATAATTGGAGGAAGCGAGAGGGAATGGCGTCTGGAACCGCTTCTCGAGAGGATGAAAGAGATGAAGATGAATATAGACAACTATAAATGGTACCTGGACCTGAGAAGATACGGCTCTGTGCCTCACGCGGGGTTCGGATTGGGGGTCGAGCGCATTCTGAAGTGGATGCTGAATCTCGACCACATAAGGGACGCGATACCCTTCCCAAGGATGATCAACAGGTTGGTGCCGTAAGAATTTTTTCAACATTCTGCGATTTTTCTTTCGACGAAGAGCACGGCAAAGCATTTATTCAAGCCACGCGCAGGAATTTAGTGCTATACCATTTGCAAAATTATACTACAATCTAAATGCCACATAATTGATTTAAAAAACCTTGCCATTGAATCTATTAGCGACTCTGAGTGGGGGTTGGTGACCATGGCGCATTTTGTTATAAAAAGAAACGGGGAAAAGAAGGAGTTCGATAAGGAGAAGATACTGCACGCGCTGTTCGGCGCTTTTTCCGACGTATATCCGGACAGGGACGATGCCGAGAATCTTAATTTAGCAAACACGATATGCAGCACAGTTGTGAAAAAGATAGAAGAGACTGGAAAAGACGAAATAAACGTCGAAGAGATACAGGACATCCTTGAGGGTATCCTGATGGAAAAGGAAAAAGCGGTAGCTAAGTCGTACATACTGTTCAGGAGCAAGAGGGCCGATATAAGGCGTGCAAAGACGAGCCTTGGAATTTCAGAAGATGACCTCAAGCTGCCGATAAATTCCATAACGGTTCTTGCTGCGAGGTATCTGATAAAAGACGCAAACGGAAAAGTGATCGAGACGCCAAAGCGGCTCTTCACAAGAGTCTCTCACGCGCTCGCTGAAGTTGAAAGGGGATACGGAAAGAACGATGATGAGATAAAGGAGCTGGAGAAGCAGTTCTACGATATGATGATATCGTTCAGGTTCATGCCCAACTCTCCGACGCTGATGAATGCTGGGACTTCGCTTGGTCAGCTCAGCGCGTGCTTCGTGCTTCCGGTAAGCGATTCGCTGACCGAGATATTCGACGCAGTAAAGTACGCCGCGCTCATACACCAATCCGGCGGCGGAACAGGATTCTCTTTTTCCAGGTTGAGGCCGGCAAACGATATGGTGAAAAGCACGGGAGGCGTAGCTTCCGGTCCGATATCCTTCATGAAGGTATTCGATGCCGCAACAGAGCAGATCAAGCAGGGTGGAAAGAGAAGAGGGGCAAACATGGGTATACTCCGCGTCGACCACCCCGATATACTAGACTTCATAGTGCTAAAAGAAAGGGAAGGAGTGATGAGAAATTTCAACATATCCGTCGGGGTAACGGACACGTTTATGAGGGCTGTGCGGGATGACACAGATTACCCGCTGATAAATCCCAGAAACGGCAAGGCGGTTAGGTACCTCAACGCCAGGGCCGTGTGGAATCTCATAGTCACGATGGCGTGGAAGACCGGAGACCCCGGACTTGTATTTCTGGACAGGATGAATTCAACGTTCTCAAATCCAGTTCCTTCGTACGGTCCGATCGAGTCAACAAACCCGTGTGGCGAACAGCCGCTCTATCCTTTCGACTCTTGCAATCTGGGTTCTATAAATCTTGCAAACATGGTAAAGAGGATAGACCACCATTTTGACGTTGATTGGGACGAGCTGAAGCGCATAACGTGGCTGGGCGTAAGGTTCCTGGACAACGTGATAGATGCAAACCATTATCCGCTCAAGCAGATAGAGGAGGTATCTAAGAGCATAAGGCGAATAGGCCTTGGAATCATGGGATGGGCAGACCTGCTCATAAAGCTCGGTATAAGGTACAACAGCAACGAGGCGCTGCTCCTCGCAGAGGAGGTAATGTCGTTCATAAGCAGAGAGGGCAGGAAAGCGAGCGAGGCTCTCGCCGCAGAGAAGGGCGAGTTCCCGGAGTTCAAGAATAGTATATGGTACAAGCTCGGCCACAAGCCGCTGAGGAATTCTACGGTCACTACGATAGCTCCAACTGGGACAATCAGCATAATATCCGGAGGGACTTCGCAGGGAATTGAACCAATATTCTCGGTAGTATACATGCGCAACGTCCAGGAGAGCCTGGGCTCAAACCTGGTAGAGATAAATAACGAGTTCGAGAGGTTCGCTCTAGAACAGGGCTTCTACTCCGACGAGCTTATGAGCAGCCTCGCTGGCAGGACCACGATACAGGACGTCGAGGAGATACCGGAAGACGTCAGGAAGCTCTTCGTCACCGCTTTCGATGTGTCTCCGGAATGGCACGTCAAGATGCAGGCAGCTTTCCAGAAGTATGTCGACAACGCTGTTTCAAAGACCATAAACCTCCCGACCGGCGCAACCCCGCAGGACGTGGAGAGTGCGTACCTCCAGGCCTACAATCTCGGATGCAAGGGCATAACGATCTACAGGGACCAGAGCAAGAGCGTGCAGGTGCTGCAGCCCCTGTCAAGGCAGCAGGTTGTCGGCAGCAGCTTCGCCAGCGTTAAGCAGAAGCACATAGAAAAGGAAAAGAAGGAGAAGGAAGTAATGACGATAGGGGAGATAAAGGCCGGAGCGAGCAACTACATAATCATACCTGAGAAAGAGGTAAAGTGCCCAGACTGCGGCACGGTGATGATATCAGGGGGAGGGTGCTTCACGTGCCCCAAGTGCGGATACAGCGTGTGCGGCGACTGAAACTATTTCGTAAGTACCCTGCAGCCGTCCTTCTCGACCACCATCTCGTGTTCGAACTGCGAGACCAAACCCTTTCCAGACTCGGCAAGCGCCGGATACACTTCTATCGCTCCAACCCTCAGCAACTCCCTTACGGCGCTGTACAGCGAGAAACTCGAGCTGAACAGTTCAGAGAGCCATCTTACAGCAAAAGGATTGTTTCGATAGCTCTTTTCTATCTCTTTTAGCATGATTCTTGCATCGCCGTTCCTGGTCGCGGCTTCTCCGACGTATCCATATATCTCGTAAAAGTCGCTGTTCACCACGTATCCCTTGCCGTTTGTCGCGAAAGGTTCGAGCGCGATTATATCTCCTTCATTCAGCACCGTTTCGTCTCCGTTGCCGTAGTTAGGTATGAATGGGTCGGAGTGGAGGTCGTTCACTCTCACTCCGTGCCCGCCAAGGTTCTTTATCGGCACGTAGCCCTTGCTCTTTATCGTATCCTCTATAACCTTGCCTATATCACCCAGCTTGACGCCAGCCTTTACCGTGCTTATCGCGTTCTGCAGAGCCTCTTCCGACGCTTCAATGAGCTTTCCGTTCTCTCCGGAAAGATCTAGGGTTATGGCGCAGTCTCCTAGTACTCCATCCTTCTCGGCTCCCAGGTCTATCTTCACCACATCCTTTTCGCCGAACATCCTTTTGTCTTCGGATGACGGGGTGTAGTGCGCAGCGTATTCGTTTATCGACAGGTTGACGGGGAACGCCAACCCGTAGCCCTGCTCCTTCGCAAACGCCTCTATAGCGTTTGCAACATCGAGCAGCTTCGCTCCCGGTTTCACCCTCTCCCTTGCGTACTCAAGCATCTTGTGTGATACGCTTCCTACTCCCTCTGCAATCTTCAGTACCTCTTCCTTGTCAGCAATCTGGTCATTCTCTTCCATACACGCACCTCATAACTTCTTCTGTTTGCCGTCGCCCTTCAACTCACTCTCGTCAAAATTTAGCTCTTTGAGTATCCGCATCGTAGCCGGTAGCACCTGGTGGTTTATATAATAGTCGGCGTTGTAGTCCTTGGCGATGCCGTACAGCTGTGCAGCATCAGATATGCTCTTTCCGCTGTTCGTTATTATATAACCTATCACTCCCTGCTCAAGCTCCTCCTTCTTCCTGAGCCCGCTCTCGACCGCTTTTCTCGCCGCAGCTATCTCCGGAGACTTCAGGTCGTAGCTGTATATCCCCTTTCTGAGCTGCGTCCTTATCACGAGCTCGTCGAGCGGGATCTTGCCCTCCTTAAGATTCTTAACCACATCCTTGACTATGTTCGCCGCCTTCTCGGCGCTTCCCTCCCTGAGTATAACCTCCAGGACTTTCTTCTGCGTGTCCTGCGCGATCTTCGACCAGTCCCTCCTTACGAGCTCAAATCCCTTTATCTTTATCCTGCCGGATTCGGAAAGCAGCGCGTACTTCTTCTTTGCGCCGACTATGGTGTTCTCTACCTTCCTACCTACGAACAGCCCCCTGCTGTAAAAATCCTCGAGCTCCATCTCCATCCCTTCAGGAAGCTTTGAATTGAGCCCCTTGATAAAAGCGAACGCGTCCTCCTTGGTCTTGTCCCCCAGGAGCAGGAGTATGCTATCCGTGTCCCCATACAGAACCCTGAAGCCGCTCTTTTCCGCCTTTTCTATAGAGTCGTTTATGTAGAATCTGCCGTAAGCCGTTACGCTGGCGGCGCACTCCCTCGAGTACCATCTCGCCCTGGCGTAGCCGAGATATCCATAGAAAGCGTTGGCGAGTATCTTCAGCGCCTGGGACCTTGATCCTAGTACTATGTTGTCGGGATCCTTCTTGTAGAGCTTCTTGACCTCGCTCCTCTCCATCGTCAGCAGCTTGAGTATTGAAGGTGTAATATATACGCCGTCTTTCCTGAATTTGGTTCCGGTTGGCGATTCATAGTAATCCTTGCAATCGGTGCATATAGCAGATACGTCTATGTTGTGTGATATTATTATCGAGGGATACAGCCCCCTGAAGTCGAACATGACTAGTCTGTCATATATTCCTGGCTGTGGTGTCTTTACGAAAGCGCCTTCTATCGGGTTGCTAGCCCTGCTCACTATCTGCCCCTCCCCCGGCTTGTTCGGGATCATCTCTCCGAACTCGTAAGCGTATCTCATCAGCATGAACTCTACGAGCTGACTGGTCGTTGATACGGCAACGTCGCCCGCGATGTCCCCCGTGATCGTGGCGAGCTCGAATATTATCGGGGTGAAAGTATCATAAACTGTCCTCAGCGCGTCGGCGTCGTTCAGGTTGTAATATGTCAGCTCCCTCAATTTTTCTCCTCCCTCATCCCACATCTGCCATATGTTCGGCTTGTCAACCATAACCTTTTTTTCTGTGCTTATCGCTTCGTAAACGTCCTTGAGCTTGAAGCTGCTCAGCCTAAGTATGTTGGCCGAAGCCCCAACCACGGATATGAATTTGGACACGTTGAACATATCTACGTGCATCCTACCGGCAAGCTTTACCTTGTCTATCATACCGTGCTTCTCCAGTCTGGTCTCTCCAGCAAACCTCCCGAGATCTAGTTCTAGATTTATCGTCTTCGCCCTGTCGAGCATATACCTTATGTCGAAGTTGGTCGACGCGTATCCAGACAAAACATCTATTTCAAGATCGTCCAGCATCTTCGAGAATTTTATGAGCATATCCTTCTCGTCCTTGGCTAGGTCGACGATCTCCGCTCCAACATCCTTGTAAGTTATGACGCCCTTCCCGCTTCCGCCGTCACCTTTTTTGTACGAGTAGCTGATCATAAGTATAGGGTCCTTGTCGGGTCTGGACGCGCCAGCCGGGTTGTAGGTCTCTATGTCGAAGCACATAGAATTCAGCCTGCTCCAACCGTTGCCATTTTCCTTGTTTTCGTAGCGTTCCATGCTTACTATGCAAAGGCGGCCATCAGCATCCTTCTCCGCCGCGATCACATAATCGGCGAACGGCACTATCGCCTTGTCTAGTATGTACCTCCTGGCAAACGGTATGTCGTTTTCATAAGCAGTTCCCTTGCCCCTCAGTGCCCCGCTGAGCTTCGGAACAGAGAGCGGATTCTGCACGTATACCTTGTAGACATCGAGCTCCTTGCCCGAGAGCTTCCTCCTCTCCTTCTGCACCGATGCCGCGCTTATCGTCTTGCCGTTGTCTATCACGTAAGCGTCCTTTATGTTAACTTCATCTACTCCGAACTGGGGAACGAGGTAGAAATAGGGCATGAAGTCCTTGTCAAATAATTCGTAAACCTTACCGGACAGATCCTTGAAGGCCAGCCTTATGTAGACGCGATCTCCCGCCGCTGCGTAGTCTACGTCGAAAATCATACCCTCCAGTTTAAGCTTTCCGCTTTCAGACTTTGTCATCTCCTAAAACCCTAAAAAAGAGAATAACTCCTACAGAGCATATGGCGAGGATACCTATATATTCCTTATATCTCCGACTGAGCTCCTATTCAAAAATGGAAAAGGTACGAGAAAGAAAAAAGAACAGCCACTCTCACTTGGCCGGCTTGCTCTCCTGCACCTTTGTCGGGCTTATGACCATTGGTGGTATCAGGCCAAGCGAATACGCAACGAGCGTACCAGTAGCGCTGCACCTGAAGTTGAGCCCGTTTATTATTTCCTCTGCTAGAGGAACCGGAAGCTGGCTCGACTCTGACCACTTCTTGAGTATAGCGCTCACGGCCTCCTTGCTCTCCTTTACATCTATGTCTCCAGAGAGCTTTATGTGCCCGACGCTCTTCGACTCCTTCGTTGTACCATCGAGATAGTCCGCAAAGAAAGAATACTCTACCTTCAGTTTGTCATCTGCCGAAGTCACTCCGTCGATGTTTATGGTCATCTTCGGAAACATCTGCTTTACTAAAGACTCTTGGGAATCTATAGCTCCTTCTACCTTCTTTATGGTAAATCCTGTTATCATACTACCACTTTAGCATTAGATATGCTTCCAAAACATTAATAAGGCTAACCCACACACTACAGGCTTCTCTTCAATTCCTCTATTGTCCTGAATATCCGCTTAACACCGCTCTTCCTGAAAGTGGCGTAGCTGTCGAATCCCCCACACACGGCGCAGAAATCCACCCCCGCGTTCTTGGCGGCCTGGTAGTCAAGGAGCGTGTCACCTATGTACAGCGTTCTGTCCTTCTTTGCTCCAAGCAGCCTCAGTATTTCCAGCAGCCCGAGCGGATGCGGTTTCGGTGCCTTGAACATCTTGGTGCTGACTATTATGTCGAAGTACTTCTCCACGTCGTGCTGCCCGACCCCCTTCAGTACGATGTAGCTGTCCGCGTCTGAAAAAAGCGCTACGTTCTTGCCTTTATTCTTGAGGAGTTTGAGCACCTCGATCGCGCCCTCCTGCATTCTCACCTTAGAGAACACCATCTTTATATCGACCAGCCTGGAGAAGAACCTAGACCCGATCTCTTCCTCCCTTATCCTCCCCCTTATATCCACCGGCCCGCTTGGCGCGTGGCCCGATCCGGTTCTCCCGTATAGACCGAAGAGTATCTTGGCGTGGTCTTTCATCCAGAGTATACTGCCCATCCTGTTGAGCGTGCCGTCCCAGTCGAAAACGAAGGTATCATATCTGCCGGTTAGTTTTCCGTTCTTCTTTTCCATCAAAATCCTTGTCTATCCCCAGACCACTTCTATGCTGGGTTTATCGGGCAGCGCCCTCGGCGCACGCGCCGATTTCGATTCCGCCTCCTTCTCAAACACAATCCCAAAACCAAGCTTTTTCTCTATGAACGCCTTCGACTCGACGAAGTTCTTTAGCATCACGTCGTCGCCGATCACCGCGATCTTCGCCAGGGCGTTGACCTTCCTGGCAAACTGTGAAAGATATTTCGAAAGCTTCTCCTTGCCAACCTTGCCGAACGCGGGATCGCTCATAACTGCACCGACATTCTTCTTCTCTACCAGCGCGTTGTATGCGCCCGCCTTCCACGGTTCTGCGATTATTATCTTGGCGCCCTTCACCTTCTTTCCCCTGTTCGCATCTATCTTTGAGCTGAGCTCCACGCTCTGCTTTATGTCCTCAATCGTATTCCTTATTACCCTCTCGCTTTCTTCCTCCCCCAAATTTATCATATCTTCGTCCACCTCGGGCCATCTCTCCTTTACTATCAAAGTCGTCTTCCCCAGCATATGCCATAGCTCTTCAGAGTAGTGCGGCATTACAAGAGAGAGCATGACGGCCAGCCTTTCCATGAAATCGTGCAGGACAAGCCCGTTGCTGCCGCCCCTCTCCAGATACCACTGTATCTCGCTTACCGAATCATAATACATCCCGGTATAGGCGTTCCTAAGGCTCATACTGTCCAGGTACTCCGTTGCGCTCTTTATCTTCCTGTTGAGGATTGAGTATAGCCAGTAGTCTATGTGCTTGAGCTCTCCGCTCTGCATCCCTCCTAGCGACATCACGGTATTGTACAGGAACTCGTTCCTCGAGTAGACCCCGTTCAGTGCTTCCACGTTGAATTCAGTTTCGGTATCAAGATCCGCGCTGGTAACTTCGAGAAACCTCAGCGGATCGGCACCGTACTTTGCAACACCTTCGATAAGCGGCACTATATTTCCAAAGCTCTTGCTCATCTTTTCTCCCTCTATCTTCACGAATCCGTTTACCACAATGCGCTTCGGCCAGAACCTTTCTGGCAACAGCGCTGAATGGTTGAACATGTACATCGTAAGGTGATTCGGGATGAGGTCCGGAGCGGAGTGCCTTGACGTGTTTGTATACCAGTAGTCTATGCTCTCCTTGCACTTTTTCACGACCTCCTCGTTTATTCCGGTCTCCGCGGCCACTCGTCCGATGTCCTTCTCATAGTCGAATATGTAGTCGAAGAAAATCGGCTTTAGCTGTTCCGGCTTCACGGAGTTCGCAAACAGTATGTGGTCAAAGGTGTAGAACGTCATGTATATCGTGGAGTCCGAAAGCGATTCTATCACGTGTTCAGGATTGAACGGGAATTTGGTCCCGAGTCCCTGCGACCTTTCGGCTGCGCGCAGATCAAGCCAATCTATAAGTGAACCGAAGGTCCCCTTCAGTTTTTCTGGATAAAATTCAATACCTCCGAACAGCTTCCTGGTCTTGTCTTTCCACTCCTTGTTGCCGTAGTCTATGAACCACTGGTTGTCTACAACCTTTACAATCGCCCTCTCTCCACACCTGCAGAATACCGGTTCCTCGTTACCTATTATGTAAATGTTGATCGCTTTTCCCTCTTTTACCATGTCGTCTTTGAGCCTGTCACGCGCTTCAGCTTCGCTCCTTCCCTTGTACGGCCCCTCGAGCATGACCCCCCTGTGCGACTCCTCCCTGTATATCATTTTGGTAGCAAGCTCGAGCGTGTCATCGGCTGCTTTCGGATCAGCGTTTAGAAGCTCCAGGTATCCGAGCGCGGGTATCTCGGGGTGTTCCATCGCGTTATCCTTTGATTCGTTCGCTGCCTCCGGACTTCCAGTGGAATGGGATACCTCTATGACCTTCTTGTAAGCGCCTATCTGCATCGGATACCCTTCAGCCTTCAACCTTTCCAGCGCGGCGTAGTCAAACGGGGCGTGAGCAGGTACGCTCATGACTACTCCGGTTCCCACGTCTCCCTTAACGAAAAATCCAGGAAGCACCGGAAGGTGATTCCCCGTTATGGGGTCGAGCGCCGTTTTCTTCAGCATCTCCTCTCCGCCTATCTCGCTTTCTACATCTACTTTCCTCTGGTAAGAGAGAAGCCTCGCCGCCTCCTTTGACAGGTAATACCTTTCGCCATCTATCTTTGCAATTACGTAACCTATGCTCTTGTTTACGAATATGTTCGTTACCCCATATACCGTCTCCGGCCTGAACGTTGCGCACGGAAAGTATACATCCGAATCGGCATCCTTGAATTTTATCGCCACCAGCTTCTCTATCTCTGGCCATACATCGCCTTTAGTATCGTGCTGCCCAACAACGTTGTTGTCGTTCGTGCACCATCCCACGGGATGAGAACCCTGTGTTAGCAGCCCCATATCTTTGAGCTTGAAGAACTGCCACTCTACGAGTTTGCTGAACGTTGGATAAAGACTGTCAAACTTCCTCCTCCAGTCCATCCCGTAGCCAGCCATGCGCATACCTCTTTCCATGACTCCAGCGAAATAGTCTGCTATAAATAGTGGATCAGACATTTTTGCTATCGATGCATCGTCAACGTTGTATAGCTTGAGCTCCTTGATCAGCTCTTCGTCTTTCCTGTCCACTCTCTTCGCTATGGCTAGTATCGGCGTCCCTGTCTTGTGGAACGCCATCGGATACAGGACGTTGAACCCTCTTGCTCTCATATACCTCGCGAACAAGTCTGCGGTTGCATAGGTTCTGAGGTGCCCTATGTGCTGTGGCATGTTCACGTACGGCAGCGCGGCGGTCACCATTATCTGCTTCCTCGAGTCGGGCTCGGCTTCGTACACCTTCTCGTCGCTCCAGACCTTCTGCCATTTCTTTTCTATTTCAGCGTAATCGATCATTTCATCACAACCGGAGCAAACAAGCGCGACGTTACTTTCGCCCCGCCTCCCTTATAATAATGTTATAAACTAATAAAAATGTTGATAGAACAAGATTAAACCAGCACGCCGTACAATCAAGATGGTTCTGATGCCCGATAAAATGCTGCGCATGTCTGTTGCAGTGGCCGTGGGACTCGCGGCGATAATAGGCGCGGGTATATTTGTTCTCAGCGGCACCGCGATAGCCCTCGCCGGTCCCTTCTCATTGCTCGCGTTCGTGCTGGTCGGGATAGTCGCCCTGTTGGTTGCGGTGGAGCTCGGCATACTCGGCGGCGTGATGCCCAAGGCCAGGGGTGCTTCCTACTCTTTTGTCTACGGTGCTTTTGGCAGCGAGCTCGGGTTCATAACCGGCATACTGCTTTATTTCAGCTTTGCAACCGCGGTCTCGGCCGTGAGCATAGGATTCGGATCCTATCTGGCGAGTCTTCTAGGCATCAGGGTCTCAAGCTTTTCAATTCCATTCGCTGTGGGCCTGATATTCGTGCTGTCGCTGCTCAACATAATCGGCATGAAGAAGGCCGCGAAAAGCGATTTCTGGCTGGTTGCGATAAAGGTTTCTATACTCGTAGTGTTCATAGCGTTCGCCATTGTCTTTGCCCTTCTGCATCCATCATTTATTGCTGGGCATTTTTCATCCAAACCTTCTCAGTATAGTATAGGTGCAATATTCGCCGCTAGCGTAGCGATATTCTTTGCGTATACCGGATTCCAGGCCATATCATCGCTGACCGACAGGATAGAAGGCGGAGCAAGGAAGGCCGCGCGTGCGATCGTGTACTCGGTAGTGATAAGCCTTGTGCTCTACGTGCTGGTCGATCTGGCGCTTATGTTCCTGGCTCCCGCCAGCTCGTTCACCATCAACGCCGATCCGCTCACGTTCGCCCTAAAGAGCGCCTCGGCTCCAGGCTGGCTATCGATCCTGGTGGGCATCGGGGCTCTGATAGCGACTACATCCGCCGCCATCGCCATGTTGCTGTCATCATCAAGGCTGTTCTACCAGATCGGCGAGAACCACCTTCTGCCGAAGATAGCAAGGAGGTACAACTCGAAGACCGATGTTGCCGTCAACGGCGTGATAATATCTGCCGTGATAGCCGTGGTCTTCCTCTTCGCAGGCAACATATACATAATCGCGGCAATAAGCAACTTCGGGCTTCTCTTCTCGTATGTGCTGACAAGCTTCGCCATAGTGCACTACAAGAGGGACATGCGCGAGTCGCTGCACGTCCCGTTCTATCCGTATCTTCCGGCCGTGACGGTAATAGGTCTCGTGATGCTGATGATCGGTATGCCGAGGGAAGCGCTCGTCATAGGCGCGGCGATGATAATGATGCTCCTCGCCATCTACTATCTGCTCCGCGAAATAAACAATAAGAAGGTAGTAAGGATAAAGCTGTTCAGGTAATGAAGGGTCATCCGTGCCGGCACGCGATGCGAAGCTACTAGTGCTCCTTCTCTACCGCGCCCGAAAGAATCTCGTACCGCTTCTTCGTCTCCGGATACGAAAGTATGTACTCCCTGGTCCTCTCCTGTTCATTTTCGAATTTCGCTGTGCTGTCAAATTGCTGCTTTGTAAAATCAACGACACCGTAGTCTGGCAGTTGGTTGTAGTAATGCGAACGCACGTTCTCTACGTTCTTTACCTCTACCCTCAATATTTTTCCGCCAAAGTGGTCGTTTACTATCAGGGCGGTGATGGCGCACTGACCCCACGCAGGATTTTCTGCGCTCCATCTCGCCGCGTCAGCGCTCGACTCCGCAGACCACGCTTTTGATACCGTGTCGTAAAGATGGCTTATGCTGTATCTGCCCTTTTCAACATGATATACATCGTTTGCAAGAAGCCTAAACGGTTTGTCACCTATATAGTATCCCTCCAACTCTTGGTTAAGCGGCAGCTTGGCCTTCATGTTTGACCTCGGCTTTCCGAGCCTAGTTTCAATCGTGGGAAACACCTTCATCAAAGGGTCTATAGTAAGCAGATCCTTTAACTGGACCTCGTACGCTACCTCGCCGTCGCTGTTGGCTTTTACTATGCTGATGTACGGGTGCGCGAATTCCAAAAGCATTCCCATGCACGACATGCACGGAGGAGTAATCGGTGAGTTTTTCGTCCCAGCGTCGATGAATATTCCGGTAAGCCTCTTGAAATCCGTACCGTTGTATCCCCTCATAAGCGCGCCGTATACCGCCGCTCTTTCTGCGTGTATGCCGCCATCCTGGCCGTATGTTTCTATATTTGCGCCTGGGAATGTATTGCCATCGTACGTTCTCGCCACGTAAGCTACGCCAGACCTGAAAGTCCTTGTAGAAGTTTCTCTTGTGCGTAAAGCAATCTCTACCTCCTCCTTGATTTGCTCTAACTCCTCTTTCCTATCCACGCTTTTGCTAGGCATGCATACACCTTCCACACACCAATATACAACCCCGGCAAACTATTTAGATTTTATGCGAGTTTGTCTGTAATCAGCTATAGTTTATTAATAGCCCGCCTTAAATTATACGTTATAGCGCGTGCGATGCGCCATGCGCAACAGTGTGAGGGTATGATGATAGGTATAATCGGGGCTCCGAACAAGGGCAAGAGCACCCTGTTCTCTGCTCTGACCATGCACGAGGTGCCGATAGCCAACAGGCCATTCACAACCATAAATCCAAATTTTGGAGTTACGTACGTGAGCCGGGAGTGTCCCGAGAAGAGGCTGCACGTGAAATGCAATCCCAAGAATTCCACTTGCGTAGACGGAGTCAGGCGCATACCTATAAACATAGTAGATGTGGCCGGGCTGGTAGAAGGTGCACACGAAGGTCGTGGCATGGGAAACAAGTTCCTCAACGACCTGGCCGCAGCTGATGCGTTCATACTCGTCGTAGACGGCAGCGGGAAGACGGACCCAGAAGGGAATCCGTGCGAAGGCTGCGACCCGGCGAAGGACGTAGAGATGGTGGAGCGCGAGCTCGAGGAGTGGATAAGCGGTATACTCGAGAAGCATTCCGGTCAGATATCAAAGAGGCAGGACGGCGTGGACGCTATATACGAAGTGCTCAGCGGCATGAAGATAAAACGGGACCAGATTGAGACTACGCTGAACAGGGCGAACCTACCGAGCAGTTTCTTTGCTCCAGATCACGGAGACAGGATTGCATTTGCGCGTGAGCTGCTGGCCGAATCAAAGCCCGTAGTAGTCGCCTTCAACAAGCTGGATGATCCGAACGCGTCTGCTAACTATAAGAAATTCAACGTGCACGAGAAGAGTGTCCCGTGCTCCGCCGCTGTAGAACTCGCAATGAGAAAGGCTGAGAAAAACGGACTCATGAGAATAAACCCCGATGGCGGTGTAGAGGCGGTCGGAAACCCTAGCGAAGACCAGGTAAATGCAATATCTTACATAAAAGAGTTTCTGGCGGAGCACAAAACAACCAACGTACAGGAGCTGATCAACGGGACAGTTTTTGAGGTGCTGGAAAGCATAGTGGTGTACCCCGTTGAGGACGAGAACAAGTACACGGACCACTTCGGAAACGTGCTTCCTGACGCAATACTAATGAGGAACGGATCCACGGCGCTCGACCTCGCAGCGCAGATTCATACGGACCTGGCAAGGGGCATGATATATGCGGTTGACGCAATAAGCAAAAAAAAGCTGAGTAAGGACTACGTGCTGAAAGACGGCGATGTGATACGGATCGTAAGCTCATCAAAGCCAAAATAAGGACCGATATCTTTTATCCAGGACCGGTATACTACTTTGCTCCGTGGCGTGCGGCCGCCAAACCCGCGAGCAACGGAACCACGACTATCACTATGGCAACGGGCAGTCCGACCATATAGACCAGGAAGTTGTTAAGAACAAGGTTTGGAAGTATGCTCGGATCAGCGTACTTTATTATCAGATACAGGATCGCTATTATTATAGCGTAAATGAATGCCGTGTATATGGCGTTGATCAGTCCAAGGCCGAGCGCTTCTTTCACTCTGCTTGCTGCGCCGCCCACCTTCTCCCCTATGTACGCCGCGACTATCAGCGCTATGATTATTGCTCCCGGTATGTAGAGTATATAGTGTGATATCATGTTGAGCAGCCCTGTATTGGGCACGCCGTAGTGGTTCAGGACCGGTGATATGATGCTGAGTATCACACCAATAAATATCATGATAGTCCAGAAGGTAAGAGCTCCAGCTATCTCTATCTTCCTGGCGTCTTCGTTGCCCGCATCCTCTTTATCTTCCGACCCCCAGTTATCCCCGTAGGTGTACCGTTTGCTGTCGGCGGGGTTGTTTGGTATAATATCCACCATTTGGATGCGCTGAACGCAATGCCAGATATAACATAAACATAAAAGTATTTAAGCCTAATATAGTAGAAAGATTAGAGGTATAGAAAATAGTGTTTCAATGCCGACGCTTCAATCTCCACAGTCGCAAGCCGGGGTGATGAACTTTTACGACGCCCCGACAAAGGGACCGAAGTTCAGCCCAAAATTTGTGCTCGCGATAATAATAGTGCTTGTAATAATAATACTGATACTGGACAGGATACACTTCGGAGGATGAGCCGCCACGCATTGTTCAAGCGTGCGGTCAGACTATCTTGAAAAAGTCCCTTTTTGTCTCGCTTATATCCCCGCTTTCGGAGAGTATGTAGAGTATGCTGCGCACCCCGTCCTCGTCTATTCCTGTCAGTTTTGATATCTCCTGCGTACTCATGGCCTTCTTGTCGAGAGCCCTTATTATCTTTGTAGCGTTCTTGTTTATGAAGCTGCGCATGGCTATGTAGTACTTCTTGTTGAACGCCCTCGTCCCTAGCACGTTGCCGGACTTTATGCTGCTCTCTAGGAGCACGGATATGTTTCCCGCTTCGGCAAGGTTATTCACCACGATGTAGCCGTTGGTTTCCAGGAGGTCGAGGTACCTTTTATCATCCAGTTTGTCCTCCCAAACCTGTCTTGGCTCTTCCTTTACCGTAGGCGGCCTCTCTGCTCCTTTCGCGGCCTCTGGTACCGCAACCTTCTCCCTCTTCCCAAAGAGGAACCTGTCGTACACCCCGTTCGATATCCCGTATTTCTCTGCGCTCTCCCCTGCCTTCTTGTACAGGTATACGGCCTTCTTCTCTACGAGGTCCTTGAGCACCTTCTTCTCCTGGGGCGAAAGCATCTTGTCGATTTTCTCTACGGTCCTCTCTGCGTATTTGATTGTATCGAGCTTCTTCAGCACTTTAATCTCGTCATCGTTGATCTCAGTCATCGCCGTGCTTCCGCGCCACGCTCCCTGCCTCTGCTGTCCGCGTGCGTCGCTCAATATCTTATTGAGGATGTCGCTCTTTTTTACCACTATATAACTCTTCTCGTTGTACTTTAGGAAGTCTATCTCGTCTCCCTCTCTCAGGCCGAGAAGCTTGATTACGTCAAACGGCAGGTAAACGACAAGCTTGTCGTTATGCTTGTATACTCTCGACACCTCCACACCTTTTTAATACTTATACTGCTTTAATCTATTCATGCAAAGCTTAAAAGCGTTTTCAATTTACACGAAGAAGGTTCTGAGCATAAAGGACAGCTACGCTATAAAATCCAACGCCGCGGCGATGGGGTTTGATGAGAAGCTTCTCGTAGAGAACGCCGGAAACGCGATAGCGGCCGCGCTTGGCAGGACGCACAGGAGGAAGAAGATACTGTTCGTATGCGGTACGGGGGGCAAGGCAGCCATAGGGATGTGTGCAGCGAGGCGGCTCCTCGAAACCCCAGACATAGACGTCACCGTAGCGCTTATAGGCTCGGAGAGCCAAATACACAATCCTGTTACTATGTTCAACTACGACATACTATCCGAAATGACCCCGATAAAGGAGTTTACCGAAGCCAACATCAACGATCTGAAGAGTTACACGAAGCGCGCCGATGTGCTTATCGAAGCGCTGATAGGCATAGGCCTAAAGGGAAAGATATACGGTGTACTGGCACGTGCCATAAAAATCATAAACGAAGCCGGGAAGCACATCACATCGATAGACACGCCGGCCGGAATAGACGGAGACACGGGCATGCCGAACACGGCAAGCATAAAGGCCGACCACGTCCTCACACTTCACAAGTTCAAGCTCGGCATAGAGAAGAGCCACCTGATATCCAGTACTACCATAGAAAAAATAGGCGTGCCTCTATCGGCAGAGCTGGTTACGGGGCCCGGTGACCTAATGCTGGCCATGGAGCACAGGGCGATAGATGCAGATAAGTACTCACACGGCAGCGTCCTAGTTCTCGGCGGGAGCCCGGAATTCAAAACCGCGCCGCTGCTCGCTTCGTACGCGGTAAATGCGGCCGTGGCCGGGTTAAGGCTCGGCGCGGGATACGCCACGCTTGTACATCCCAAGGGCATCACCGAAACTTTTGACGAGCAGTCGATAAATCTGTCGATCAGGAGCCTGAAGGGCAAAACACTTTCCAGCGAGGATCTCCCCCTGATAGAGAGCATAAAGCACAACACACTTGTGATCGGCGAAGGGATGGCAAACGCGGAGACAAGCTACAAGCCTATCGCCTCCCTGGTAAAGCGCGAAAGGGACAGGGGCAACATAGTCGTTGTGGATGCACTCGCCATACGCGCGCTTAGCAAGAACAAAGGCATATTCGGAAAGAACTCAATACTCACCCCGCACTACGGGGAATTCAAGGCGCTTTCCGGAATAGATCTGAGCTCCGCCAGCCTTGAGAGCAAGATAAACACCGCAATAAACTTTGCCAAGAATTACAACTGCATCCTCGCTCTTAAGGGACACGAAACGATAATAACAGACGGCGACCTGCTCAAGATAAACGAATCAAAGACTCCCGCCCTGGCCACCATGGGGACTGGAGACGTGCTGGCCGGAATAATAGCGGGATTTGCGTCCTCGCACAGGAACGCATTCGAGAGCGCTGCCGCGGCAGTATACCTGCACTCAAAGATAGCAGACCTGCTGTACATAGAGAACGGCAACCACATACTCGCCACGGACGTTATAGGCGCCATACCAAAGGTACTGAAAACTTACGATTCAATGAAGTTGGGATAGATGGAGCGCACAGAGCAAAACAATAATCCATACAGCAAGATGAAAGCATTGGCAGCGTCGCTTCTCGGACGCGCGATCGAGCATTCGGGTTACAAAAAAGTGGGCGGAGAAGATCTCCTGCAGAGCATAACCCCATCCAAACTCATAGGTGACATATCCTCTTCTGCGGCGTTCAGGATAGCAAAGGACGGCGGAGGGAGTGCCGAGGATGTATCTAAAAAAATCGCATCTAACATCAAACCGGAGGGCAGCATCGAAAAAGTGTCGGCGGAAAACGGATTCGTCAATTTTTATCTCAGGAGGAAGGATTTTGCGATCGAAGTTATCGGCCATGCTCTTGCACCAGAGGACCGCGGCGCACGCAAAAGGGGCCGCGCCATAGTCGAATACATAAGCGTCAATCCCAACAAGCCGTGGCACGTCGGCCACCTGAGGAACGCGCTTCTCGGCAATACGGTTGCAAATATGTACGCCGCTATAGGCTACGATGTAACGCGCCAGAACTACATAGACGACCTCGGCCTCCAGGTGGTGGAGAGCCTGTGGGGATACATCAACCTTGGAAGGAAGCCGGACAAGAAATTTGATCACTGGCTTGGCGAGGAATACGTCGAAGTGAACAAGAGGCTTTCCGATGATAAGGTCAAGGAAGAGATAAAGAAGCTGCTCTCCAGCGCAGAGCGCAACGGCAGCGAGGAATCTAAGATGCTGCGCGATCTCTCGGAGAGGTGCGTGAAAGCGCAGTACGAAACCGCTTTCTCCTTCGGGATCTATCAGGACGTGATGGTGTGGGAGAGCGACATAGTAAACGCCGGCCTATTGCAGAAGGCGCTCGATATACTCTCGTCTTCCGGAGCGATCGAGAAGCCGAAAGAGGGGAAGTACAAGGACTGCATAATAATGAATCTTGAAAAGATAAACGACGTATCGGAAGATCTGCGTGGCTTGAAGGAGAGCGCGAAGGTGCTGATAAGGAGCGACGGAACGGCGACATACGTGGCGAAGGATATAGCCTTCCACATGTGGAAGTTTGGTATGATAAAGGACCCTTTCAACTACAGCCTCTTCCTCACACAGCCCGGCGGTGCGCCCCTGTATACAACGTCGCGCTCCGGTGCTCCAGGAAGCGGGAAATTCAACAACGCGCTCAAGTCCATAAACGTGATAGACGCTACGCAGAGTTATCCGCAGTCGGTGCTCCGCCTCGCTTTCAGCGCTATGGGCCGTAAAGACGTGGCGGAGGGAATAGTGCACCTGGCTTACGGCCAGGTCGAGCTAGAGGAGGGCAGGCTTTCCGGAAGGAGCGGCAACTGGAGCGGGTTTAGCGCCGATGATTTACTCTCCGAGGCGAAAACGAAAGCCCGGGGACTTATAACAGAAAGGTTCAAGCTGTCAGAAGAAGACAGAACGAGGATATCAGAGGAGGTGGCCAGGTCAGCTATAATATTCGAGTTCCTGAAGACCTCTCCGGAAAAGAAGATAATTTTCTCGTGGAGCAGGGCGCTCAACTTCGAGGGCAACTCGGGCCCATACTGCCAGTACATGCACGCCAGGGCGTCAAGGATAATAGAGACCGCGGAATCCGGCGGAGTCGGTGTGGACAGAATACGCTCCGCTTACATCAGCGGCACGGCCGACAATCACGACTACGGTTTTGACTCTGAACCGGAGTTCGCGCTCATAAAGCGTGCGGCTGTACTGGACGAGACAATCGAGAAAGCCGCTTTAGAGCTTCGACCAAATATGATCGTCGAATACTTAAACTCACTTTCTGCCGCGTTCGCTGCGTTCTACGAGGCGATTCCCGTAATGAAGGCGCACAACGCAGAAGAAAGGGACGCCAGGCTGCTGCTTACCTATGTAGTCAAGGAAACGATGAGGAAAGCGCTCGGACTACTCGGCATAGAAGCGATAGGAAAAATGTAACGTGCCGGCAAGTCAGGTAAGATTATTATTTGTTTGTTGCAATTTATTATGTCAAGGGCCTGTAGCTCAGCTTGGATAGAGCGACATCCTCCTAAGGTGAAGGTCGTGGGTTCAAAAATCTTTCTGGACAATATCCAAAAAGGATGGAAATCCCACCAGGCCCGTAGTGCTGAAAGCTTTACGGTGTGTTTGAATGGCAGACGATGGCAAGAGAACGGGTAAGCGTGCTGAAGGAACGAGGGATGGTAGCGGAGCCGTTTTCCTGATAAAACCCGTGTCAAAGAGGTTCGGACTCGACTACCTGCACATCTCACTGATAATACTGGTAATCGTGCTCGTAGCACTTGCATTTTCCTTTTCTAACTTCAAGCCGAGCATACTGGCGCACAACTGCCAGTACGGTGTGGTGAACAACACCTGCGCCACGCCGAAGTACAACTCCAGCGAAGCGATATCCGCGGCCGAGAGGATTCTGGCCGGGTATTCCACGATCAACTCTTCACTGTCGCTGCTTCCCTATTATTCGCTGGTAAACCAATCTAGAGCCTACTACCTGCTTAACGGCAGCGAGTGGCTTGTTGTCATACCCTACATCAATCCCTACACCAAGGAGGTAGTAAATACATCCATGATACTTTACGCTTCTAACCTCACACTGGCGGAGCCCTTCATGCAGATGATAGGCCCCATATTAAAAACGCAGAACCGTGTAATATCCCCTGGTACAATAGACCTTTCCGGCAAGACTGCCTGCGCGAACAAGACTCCTATACCTGTGTACTATATAACAGATCCGTACGCTCCCGGGGCGCTGCGCGACATAGGCGCAGGTATAAACGCGAGCTCGCGTTTCGGCAGCTCGATAAACGTCTCTTACATGTTTATATTCGCCGGTTACTCCGTCCCGTTCTACAGCACGTACGGGGCGAATACGACCCAGGCTCTCGGAGAGTATCTGGCGTGCGCATCAGCGCAGCCGAGGTTCCCGGCGTTCGTGGCCAACCTGAGCAAGGTGTACTTCGGCAACCCGATAAGCAACACCACTCTGTATTCTGTAGCCGTAGGCTCCGGGCTAGACATGGGCAGCTTCTCTGCGTGCATGGACAACGTTTCGCTTAAACTCGACTATCAGTCGAAGCTGGCGCAGTACTACAACATTACAACCGCAGCACCAGCTTTCGTTACTAACTGCAAGTACCTATCCATACCAGAGACGCTCAACGAGACAATTTCATACGCGCTTAAGAATGCTAGCTGAACGCGGTGAAGAATCCAAATGCACCTTAT
>JAKAOQ010000040.1 GCA_021812105.1 Microcaldota archaeon
TCTTTGCGTGTTCTTCCCACACGCCGCTCAGGTTGCTTTCAAGCAGTTCTCCAAACCTACCATTCATCAATTTATCATTAACATGCGACATTATTATCGCTTTCGCCGCACCGTCCTCTATCTTACTTATTATGTCTGAAAGGAACCCCCTCGCTACCATGTTTGCAGATTTGTCAAGAGTCAAACCCCTGGACATGAGGTAGAATTCCGCCTCGGCATCTATCGGTGCCGCCGCGGCCGAATGGGACGCCTTTACATCGTTTTCGTATATGGACATGTCGGGCAGAAGGCTTGCCCTTGCATCCTTGCTCATGAGTATCGCCCTCTCCTTTATGTAAGATCTGGAGCCTGAGCTCATTTTTGGTATGAAGGCCATGTCCTTGATAAAATTGATGCTTTTGCCCGTGAGGACAGATTTGGTCTCACCAAGGCACGACGTACCGGATACCGAATTAACGAGCGTGTTAAAAACGTCAAACCTCTGCTCTCCCGAGCTTATAAGGGTGGAGTTTATCTCAGCCTGTGCTCCGTATCCGGCTGCGTCTATATAATTCCGGGCTACAAGGTTCTTTCCACCTTCGTAAACTTCGTTTATCCTTATCCTGCCCGATTCTTTCATCGAAACATTGCCGAAGTGTACTGCGTTGGTATTTGCATCCTCATTGTGCAAGGCATTTATTTCCACTTCGGCTCCGCTACCTACTTCTATACCGCTAAATGAGAGATTTAGGGAATTTCTGGACGCTTTGGACGTAAATATCTCCATAACCTCGAGTTTGGAGCCACGAGCAGCCTTAATTTCTATCTTGGTTACAAGCGGTAGGTCCATATTCGCGAATACTACCACAACCTTCCTCTTTTCGTTTTCGCCGCACTCTATGATAACCTTCCTGTCCGTATATTTTTCAATGATCTCTACCAAGTCTTTCTCATCCTCCCAAATCACGTGCCCAGCACTACCCTTCTTCGAATCTTTTCCAAACCTTACGGAACTATCATTCAGCATGTAGCCTTTTTTCCCTACCACAGCGTCAATATTTATGTGCAACCTTTCTGCTATATTGCCGGAAAATTCCTCAAAGTATTCGTCTCCTTTCTTTGAGAAATCCAGCAACCCAATATCCTTTTCGAGGTTCAATCTGTACCTCTTGTACAGCTCTGGAGTATTCGCGTTTCCTGAAGCGCCGCTTTCTTCCGTATCCATCACCTAACCAACAGAGTTGCTGGTATCCAATTTTATAAGCCTCTTCAGCTCCAGAGAGTACTCGAGCGGCAATACTTTCACAAGCGGCTCAAGAAAGCCTAGAACGATAAGCGTTACCGCGTCTTCCTCGCTTAGCCCTCTCGACATGAGATAAAAAAGTTCATCCTCCCCTATCTTACCGAACTTTGCCTCGTGGCTTATCACAGCATCATCGGCGTATATCTCGTTGTATGGGTAGGTGTTTGTTTTTGATTCCTTGTCAAGAAGCAGCGCGTCGCATCTCACGGTAGCCTTTGAATTAATCGCATTTTTGTCTATGTGCAATAGCCCCCTGTAAGTAGTAAGCCCTGTGCCTTTTGATACCCCCTTGGATATTATCTTCGAAGTTGTATCGGGCGCCAGATGATAAATCTTACCTCCGCTGTCCTGGACTTGTCCATCACCTGCCACTGCTATAGATACAACATCGCCCTTCGCTCCTCTCCCCTTTAGGAATATGGACGGGTACTTCATGTTTGTTTTGCTGCCTATATTGGCGTCGATCCATTCCACATACGCATTCTCGTATGCGAAGGCTCTTTGTGTAACCAGGTTGTATATGTTCTTTGACCAGTTCTGAATCGTTATGTATCTTACGTGTGCGTTCTTGTGCGCGACTATCTCTACTACCGCGGCGTGCAACGATGCACTTCTGTATATGGGTGCAGTACATCCCTCTATGTACGTTACATCAGCATCTTCATCAGCCACTATGAGCGTCCTTTCAAACTGTCCCATGTTCTCCGCGTTGATCCTGAAATATGCGCTTAGCGGCATCGTTAATTTTACACCTTTTGGTACGTAAATAAAAGACCCCCCGCTCCATACTGCTGTATTCAGAGCTGCAAACTTGTTATCACTGGGCGGAACCATCATTCCGAAGTATTTTTTCACGAGTTCCGGGTACTGCCTTACGGCGTTGTCCGTTGAGGTAAATATAACACCCTGCTTTTCAAGGTCCTTCCTTATGTTGCTGTATACTACCTCAGAATCGTATTGTGCCTCACCTCCGGCAAAGAATTTCCTCTCCGCTTCGGGTATCCCAAGCTTGTCAAACGTTCTTTTTATCTCTTCAGGAACGTCTTCCCAGTTGTCTGTTTTCTTGTCTGCGGGCTTCATGTAATAGTATATACCATCGAAATCTATCTCGCTTAGATCGGCGCCCCACGTTGGTACGGGTTTGCTTTCAAATACTTTAAACGCATCAAGTCTCTTCTGCAGCATCCACTCTGGCTCGTTCTTCACCGTCGATATCTCCCTTACAACTTCCTCCGAAAGCCCTTTCTGGGCCCTATACTTGTACTTAAGGGTATCCCTGAACCCATAGAGCTCGGAATACTTCTCTTCCGTCTGGACCACTTCTCCGGCATCGGTATTTTCTCTTGGCATTCTGTATCACATAACGAATAGTCATCGCGCGCCACAATATCGTGAACGTGGCCGCGGTGCGTCGGCGCAATCTCTATTTACGCGTATATTCAGAGTCCGAGTTAGGTATTTAAACGCTATGCGGCACAAAAGAACGCCGTGTAAAATACCCGCATCCAAACCAGCAACATTAAGGCACTACCGTTTTACCGTGTGCCACTGCAAATTAACATAAATATAAAATTATACTGCGCAATTATACTATTACTTCTGAATTTCTATTTGCAAATCCAAACAGGTGGTTTTATGGCTAAGAATAATTTTAGGAATGAATTTACATACAAAACATTTTTAGAGAATGGCAAGGAGGCAGAGTTCGACTCGCTTTTCGACAGGGAAGTTGAAAACGTGAAGAAAGAGTTCGGATCAAAGTATCCAATGATAATAGGCGGAAAGGACGTATATTCTACGGAGAATCTGGTGGAAAAGTCCCCGATTGACAACTCCACCGTTATAGGCTACTTTCAGAAAGGTACCAGGGAGGATGCCAGGCGTGCCATCTCGGCTGCCCAGGGTGCTTTCAAGGAGTGGGGCTCAACGGGCTACAAGAATAGAGCTGCATTGTTCAAGCATGCGGCCGATGTATTCTCAAAGAACAAGTTCAGGCTGGCAGCCATACTTAGCTACGAGAACGCCAAGTCCAGGTACGAATCCATCGGTGAAGTAGACGAGGCAATAGACTTTATGAGGTACTACGCCGAAGAACTCGAGTCCAACAAGGGGTATGCGCGCAAGACGGCCCTCGCCGAAAGCGCTACCAAATCTCAACTGGGCTTTCAGGGCGCCCCCTCCGACGCCGAGAAGGTCGCGATAAGCCTAAAGCCCTACGGCGTATTCGGGGTAATAGCGCCGTTCAACTTTCCGGTCTCGATATCGATAGGCATGAGCGTGGGCGCCATGATAACAGGGAACACTGTGGTGTTCAAACCCTCGTCCTCCGACAACATGACCATGCTCACCGGATTCACCATAAGCAAGCTACTCAAAGAAGCGGGACTGCCCGATGGTGTATTCAATTACATAACTGGTCCAGGATCCGAGGTCGGGGACGAACTCGTAGTAAACAAGGACGTGAGCGGCATAGTGTTCACGGGCTCGCGCGATACCGGACTCAAAATGATTTCGAAGGTATTCGGAGCCGGAATGCAGAAAGTTTTTGTGGTAGAGATGGGTGGAAAGAACCCCGCAATAGTATCAAAGTACGCCGATATAGATTCTGCAGTCTCCGGAGTGGCCAGCGCAGCTTTCGGATTCGCAGGTCAGAAGTGCAGCGCGTTGTCCAGGGTCTATGTCCACGTGTCAATAAAGGAGCTTTTCCTGAGCAAGCTGATAGAAAAAGTACGTTCGTTCAGCATAGGCGATCCGCTGAAAAAGGAGAACTATATAGGGCCTTTGATAAGCGAGAGCGCGTACAAGCGCTACACAGACTCGGTAGAAAGGATCAGGTCGGCCGGCAGGATACTGTATGGCGGCAACGCTGTGCACGCCGAACTAAATGGGTACTACGTAGAGCCCACCATAGCCGAGCTGAGGCACGACCACGAGCTGTTTCACAGGGAGTTGTTCGTACCGATACTGCTCGTAGACTCCTACAAGGACTTCGGCGACGCTCTCATCAAGTCGAACGACGTGGAATTCGGTCTTACTTCGGGGCTGTACAGCAAGAACAGAAAGGAAATAAAAGAGTTCTCCAACGGTATACAGTCCGGAGTCGTCTACATTAACAGGAGCATAAGCGCCACTACCGGAGCCATAGTTGGCCTGCACACGTTTGTCGGCTGGAAGGGCAGCGGCCTAACCGGGAAGGGTACGGGCAGCAAGTTCTACCTTCAGCAGTTCATGAGGGAGCAGAGCGTTTCCATAACAAAATGATTTGATGTGCATACTTTGGATCCTCTCCAGAGGACTGAAATTTGAAAGGAGCCAAATCGCGATATCCAGGAAAAAGATGACTGCGCTGCTGGCCGATACTCCGAGGAAGATGACCGCGGGCCTCATGTTCATGAAGTCGCTGAAGCAAAACGAATGCATGCTGTTTGTTTTTCCAAGGGACGGAGCGCATCCCATATGGATGCGTAATATGAAATTCAATATAGACATACTGTGGCTTGACGGCAAAAAGAAGGTTGTAGACATAGTAGAATCAGCAAAACCGATACACGGCTTAGATATTTCCAGCTACAGCTCGAATCACCCATCCAGATACGTCGTGGAACTCAATGCAGGGTTCGTAAGAAAAAACAAGGTGAAGATTGGAAACACTACACATTTTGCCTTAACGTAGCAGATGGCCTTACGGCTACACCTAAAAGCAGCCTTACATAAAAACACTTCTCCCTCCACCGATTAAAAATAATAAAAATAAATAAAAGAAATAAGCTAGGATTATCTCCTTCCTCTCCTGTTCATCTTCGCCCTTGCAATGTAGCCAGATTTGTCTACAAAGTAAAGGTAGCCCTCCTGCCTGGAAATCTTCTCGCTTCCGACCTTCGCCTTCCTTCCGCGTCTGTTGGTCTTCATCGGGGTTCTCCACGCATATCCATCTTTTCCAATGAAGTAGAGATATCCATCTTCTCTATCTATTCTCTCCTTTCCGATTCTTTCCATGACTTTCACCTATACCAATACATACACGTCATATTTATATATCTATCGTCGAGATATCGTCGAATAAGTAAACATCATAGGTATTTTTAAACCCCAGGCTGACGCAAAACACACGCAAACCATTATTAATGCTTTTTTACAAACTCAACTAGTGATGGTATGATAGAGATAAAAATGCTAAAAGACGCAGATTTCAAGGGATTCACTTTCATCGAGGGTTTCCCCGGGACCGGACTGGTGGGGCCCATGGCCATCAGCTACATAATAGACAAGCTCGGGCTGAGCTACGTGGGATACATAGACAGCGAAGAGTTTCCACCTCTGGTATCGGTTCACGGAGGCACGCCGATGAAACCGGTCAGAATGTATTACAGCGACAAATACAAGGTATGCACCGTTTTTGCAGAGTTCGCCATACCAGTAAACGCAATCTATGCGCTTTCGGATGCGGTCTACAGCTTCATAAAAAAGAACAAGTTCGGCATGGTCGTCTCTATAGGCGGAATACCGCAGAACGCTCCCAGTTCAACGACAGCATTTGCTATCGCTTCAACTCCAAAAACGCAGAAGCTCGCCAAAGATTCTGGGCTGAGCCTGATATCCGACGGGGTTTCGATAGGCGTAAGCGCTTTGCTGCTCAGCAACGCCGCAATGGATTCGTTGGACGATATAGACGTACTGGTTCCGGTAAGCAACGAAATAATCGATCCGAAGTACGCGGAGTTGGCCATAATAGCGCTCAACAAGATGATGAAACTAAGCATAGACATAGCCGACCTAGAGAAAGAGGCGAAAGAGGTAGAAGCGAAGATAAAGGACCTGATGAAGAAAGGAAAGGATACGCACGATACCTACAAGAAAGTGGTAAGCGACACGAGCCCGTCGATGTATGCATGATGCGCGTTTGATCATGCAGGGGTGGCAGAGTCTGGTCTGGTAAAGCACCACAGAAAATTGCGCAGGACTTAAGATCCTGTGGTCTTAGGGCCTTCGTGGGTTCAAATCCCTCCCCCTGCACA
>JAKAOQ010000005.1 GCA_021812105.1 Microcaldota archaeon
CTTTCCTGCTCCATCGAAAGGTTGTTATAGGCGTTACCCCAGCCGCCGTCAAGCGTCGTGTTCGTGTACGCCGCAAAATAGCCGCCGCATATCTTCAGTGTCTTGTTTGTCACGTTGCCGGTAGGGGTTATTACCCAGCGCACCGATAGCGTTTTGTTTGGATTGCCTGGTTGATATGTATGCGGCGCTCCTATCTGCCCTACGTAATAGTACCATGGCCCATTGCTCTGATCTAGCAGCGCGCCGCTCTGATTTTGCAGTTCCACACCGAAATAGTGAATGTTTATGACTTTGGAGCTGAGATAGTATACGGATGCCGGATCTTTGGGATCCCAGTCAAAAGTGCCGAGGAACGTAACATTCAGTAGTGTGTGTTGTCCGGGTGATGCTGATGTCCTGTTTGCCTCGACGTACACAGAGCTCACATTATTAATAGTCTTGAACGATTCGAGCTTTCCAGTAGTAGTGTTTTTGTAACCGCTGCCGGTGAGGTTGAAATAATTGAATGTCCCGCTACTGGTATTTGTAGTAACAGAGGTGTTGTGAGCTGCGGGACACGAAATATACCCGGCACACGGAGTCAAGGCTGTAGCGGTAGACACCCACGTGCATCCCACCGGTATCATTGGCAGAGAACAGGCGACTGACCTGCTGCTAAAAATTGAATAGGAAACGAACGACACAATCACAAGTATGAACAGGGGGAACAGTAACGTTCCGCGCAACGTTGCCCCTCTTTTTTTAAAGCCTTTTATGTAACCATCCCCGTATCCCGATTGTATAGTCAGGAGCTTTATACTGGAGATAGAAACAGTATGTTGCCTCCCCTGAGCAGTATGGTGCCGAGCTTCGTCTTTAGTTCGCTTCCTTCGAGCTCTTCGGCGTTGTCTATTACCACGTTCATGTGGACGTCGAATGAGACCATCTGCCCGCGTATGTCTGTGTTGTTCTTCAACCTCACCAGTACCTTCTGGCCAACCATTTTATTCAACAAATCAAACGGTCTTTCCTGCGGCATTTATACACCAAACAATAAATAGAGTGAAACATATATCTTTATTCCCTCGCTTTGTCGCTGTTCTTTATCTTCTTTAGATCCTCTTTCTTGACCGCGAGTTTCACGAATCCGGTTCCCACAGGCACCTGCTTGCCTATCAGTATGTTCTCCGCGACTCCGCGCAGCTCGTCCTTCTCGCTGAATATCGCGGCGTTCACGAAGTGCTTGACGGTTTCCTCGAACGCGGCCCTCGCGAAGACGGATTCCTTAAGGCCCGCTACGCCGTGCCTTCCGACTCCCTTTACAGTACCATAGAAGCACATAGCGTCCGCGATGAGCGAAAGATGCCTGAAGCTTGTGTTGAAGCCCTCGGCTATTATAGTAGAGTAGAGGTCCCTCGCTATTACGTTCCTCGCCGCCTCTACACCGTAAGCGTCCATTATTTCAGCTATGTTGTTGCTGAATACCCTCTCTTTGTCGACTCCTTCTATCTCCAGCACGTCCTTTATGTTGCTTCCGACAGTCGTTATGTAGAAAGAGCCGTCTTCCGACTGCTCCACTATCGCTTTTAATATCCCAGGTACCCCGACCACGGACAGCGCCCTTATGTTCACGAACGATACCCTTGTAGACCTAAGGTCTTCTTTCTTCTTCACCTTTACCCTGAGCGTATCCCCGACAAGCTCCGTGTCGGTGCCGTAAGCCTCTATCTTGCTTATTACACTTCTGGCGTTTATCTCGTACAGAGACATCTTCTCCCTGTCGAGATCCAGCGTCATTGATCCGGACTTGAGGTTCTCGGTGAATCCCTTTATCAGGTCACTGACCTTCACCTCTTCTACCTTCTTCCTTATATCCCTGACCTTCTCGTAGTTCTTCTCGATGCTCTTTACAAGGTTGATGTGCATTATCGGCGACTTTGGCTTCTTCCTTGCATCTATTATTTCGAGTATCCTGGGAAGCCCCGTAGTGACTACGGCCGAAGATATTCCCGCAGAATGGAACACCCTCAGGAGCATCTGCGTCGACGGTTCGCCTATCGATTCTGCCGCGACAACGCCAACTGCTTCTCCCGGCTGTATGCTATACTCTTTCATGTGCTCATTCCTTCAAGTTTGCAATAAGCTCGTACATCGTATCCATGCCGTCTCCTCCGTATATTGTCTGAATCAGCGCACCGCTGGCGTCCCTCACCCTGAGGTTCGTATCTACGTAGAAATCCTGCATGGCGTTTAGGACCCGCCTGTACATGTATCCGCTCGTGGGCACTACGAGCTGCTTTGACACCGCCGAGTCCCTCGACCCCATGCCGTGCATGTAGTACTCTGGGAGCTTTAGTCCCTCTATGAAGCTTGAGAATACGAATCCATGGGCGTACGGGTCTCTCGACCCCTTCTTGAACAATGGCAGGACTCTGTTGTTGTAACCTCTAGACGGCCTCTTGCCTCTGACGTCCTGCTGACCGAGGAACAGGGTCGTCTGCACGAAGTTTATTATGTTTCCTCTCGAACCCACCTTGGCCATAAGGTTTACGTGGTTGGATGCGGTAAGGGTTTTCTGCAGCATCTTGCTGGCTATGCTTCTCGTCTCTCTCAACGCCACACCTACAAGAAGCTCGAGAGTTTCACTTTTCGTGTTGCCGGGCAATGCCTCCAGCTTGCCGCTCTTGAAGTTGTTTATAAGTTCCTTCACCTTCGTCTTCGCTTCGTTAAGTATCCTGTCCTTCTCCCTGTCCACCGCTTCGGGGTTGTGGTAGTCTGACAGGCTTATCGTGAATCCTAAAGGATACGCTGCCGCGAGCGACATCTTCGATATCTTAAGCAGGAAATCTGTTGTGAATTTGGGACCATATTCCTTATATATCTTTACCAGCAGCGTGGATTTCTCGAAGGGCCCTATAAGGTCCCCACTTATTATACCCTTAATGAGCTCTCCGTTCTTTATAGTCACTGAACCTTCCGGGGTCTTTGCCTCGAGATTAAAATCTTTTGGCAGCAGCATCGAGAATATGGACTTTCCTGTGTACGTTCCATTCCTCCCCGCCTTCGGCATCTCAAATATTTCAGATCTTGAAAGTATTGATATCGTGTCATCCTTGTCGAAGTAGATATCCTCTCCTGTCAGGTAGTACAGCCCTACTAGTTCATCATCTTCCATGGCTATTATAGGCATACCGTCTCTCGGCGATAGTATCTGCTTGCTGGGCGCCATCAGCAGTCGCGCCTCAGCCTGCGCTTCCAGTGACTGCGGGACGTGAAGGTTCATGTCGTCACCGTCGAAGTCGGCACCATATGGGGTAGTTACTGCAACATGGAGCCTGAGCACCTTTCCTGGCAGTACCTTTACCCTGTGGGCCATGATTGACATCCTGTGCAGCGTAGGCTGCCTGTTGAACAGCACTATGTCGCCATCCTGCAGCTGCCTGTCGATCACGTATCCTGGCGCTATCTCCCCGACAAGCTCCTGCCTGTTTACTTCGGTAACCCGCTTCCTGAGCCCTTCCTTCGTTATGACGTTGAGAACCATAGGATACTCTGTCCTGGACAGGCTCGCGCGCATGGCGTTTATGTTCCACTGGGTCACGTACGCCGGGACCGTAAGCACCTCGGCTATCTCCCTTGGTACTCCAACCTGGTCTATCGTAAGGTTGCTGTCAGGCACTATCACAGTTCTCGCCGAGAAGTTCACCCTCTTTCCGCTCAGGTTGTATCTGAGCCTTCCCTCCTTGCCCTTTAGCCTCTGCGCAAGAGTCTTGAGCGGTCTCGATGTCCTGTGCCTCGCTACAGGCACTCCGGGCGTCTCGTTGTTGAAGTAGGTAGTAACGTGATACTGAAGCAGTTCCCACAGGTCGTCTATTATTATCTGCGGAGTTCCGGCGTCTATGTCCTGCTCCAGCTTCTTGTTTATCCTCATTATCTCCACTAGCTTGTGGGTGAGATCGTCCTCGCTCCTCTCCCCGGTCTCCAGGGTTATCGAAGGTCTTACGTTTACGGGAGGCACGAGCAGGTTCGTTAGCATGAGCCATTCCGGCCTGAAGCTCTTCGGATCCATCCCGAGGAGCGCTATGTCGTCGTCAGGAATCTTGGACAGCCAGTCTATCAGTTCGTCGGGCTTTATCCTGTCCTGGTCTATGTAGAACATCGTAGGCCTCTCGAACTTCAGCTTGCGCTGCTTCGCTCCGCAGTGCGGGCACTTGTTCGAAACCTTCAGCTTCTTCGTCCCCCTCGCGCCCTGCTGCTCGCCGTTGTCCTCGAACTCGGCCGTTATCTCGGCCTTCATCTTCTCCATCTGCTCGTCGCTGAGGAGAAGCCTGTGGCACTTGTCGCACGTAGACTGCAGAATCAGGTATATGGCCTTGGCAAATTCTGGATGCACTACCGGCCTTATGAGCTCTATGTGGCCGAAGTGGCCCGGGCACGTCTTCGCGCTTCCGCCGCAGGTCTTGCACCTGAACCCCGGGTCGACTACACCCAGCCTCTGGTCTATGACTCCGCCGTCTATCGGGTAGCCGTCCTCGTTGTAGGTATCTGGTATTATCAGCTTCGCTACGCTGATCCTCTTTATCTCGGCCGGGCTCACGACCATGAACTTTATGTTGTCTATTGATTCTGCCTGCATAATCATTCACTCTTGAGCTTCATGTTTGTCTTTATGTGGAGGGACTTTATTTCGTAGAGAAGCAGCTTGAACGCGTTGCTTATCTCTACTCTCTCCAGGCTGTTGCTTCCGCAGCTCGGGCACACCGGGGTATTCTTTATGTAGTTGAAGTATCCTATGTCTCCGCAGTTCTTGCAGACCCAGATCATCGTCTTGTCGCTCTGGTCGAGCATCCTCTCCTTTATCAGGAGGCTGGCTCCGTTGCCGACAAGGGCGTCACGTTCCATCTCTCCGAACCTCATTCCGCCTCCCCTCGCCTTTCCTTCCGTGGGCTGGCGGGTCAGTATCTGCACCGGTCCCCTGCTCCTTACCTGCATGTGCGTTATCGCCATGTGGTACAGTCTGTTGTAGTATACGACGCCGGTGAATATTTTCGCCCTGAACTTCCTTCCACTCCTGCCGTCGTACAGTTCCTCGTCCCCGAACTTGTCGAAGCCGTTGCCTTCTAGTATCTCTCCGAACTTCGCCATTTCGTCGAAGCCGTTGGATGAGAACGCCGTGCCGTCGAACGGCTTCCCCGCTAGCGAGGCGGCCTTGACTCCGAGCATCTCAAGCATGTGCCCCGCGGTCATTCTGCTCGGAAGGCTGTGCGGGTTCAGCAGCAGGTCGGGAACTATCCCGTCCTTCGTGAACGGCATGTCCTCCTGGTTGACTATGAGCCCTACAACACCCTTCTGTCCGTGCCTGCTCGCAAACTTGTCGCCGAGCTCCGGTATGGCTATGTGCCTCACCCTAACCTTGACTATCTTTGTAGCGCCAGACGTCTCGCTTATCAGAACGTTGTCTATGACTCCATCCTCTCCCATCCTGAGCGTTACCGAATTGTCCCTGGTCTTCTCCTCGCTTATTCCGAAAGTGGTCTGCTCCTCCAGGAACCTTGGCGGAGATGTTTTGCCTATCAGAACGTCGCCCTCCTCCACGAGCGTCTCCTTCTCTATTATTCCGTCGTCTCCGAGCTTCGAGTAGGCGTGCTCGCCGAGGAAGCCTTCGGTGGATGGCTGCGGTATCCTTATCTTGTCCTTCTGGCCGCCCGGATATCTGCGCTCTTCGTCAGAATAGGTCCGGTAGAATATGCTCCTGCCCAGTCCGCGGTCTACTGCGGCCTTGTTAAGTATCACGGCGTCCTTCATGTTGTTGCCGTAGTACGTCGCCAGAGCCACCACGAAGTTCTGGCCGTTCGGGTGCGTCTTCAGATTAAGCGTCCTGAACGCCACGCTCGTGACGAGCGGGGTTTGCGGATAGTAAAGCAGGAACGCGCGAGCGTCGTACCTGTTGCCGAAATTGAAAGCGTAGAGCCCCTGGCTCTGCTTCATGAAGTTGGAGCTGATAGAGTGTCGTCCCATCTGGTTGTGCTCCGGATATACGTTGACCCCCATCGTTATTCCTAGCACGGAAGCGGGGTCGACAAGCATGTGCGTCGTTTCCGGACCTATGTCCTTCTCCTCAACAGCAGCAAGTATATTCTCCTCCTCCTCGGCGTCAAGGTATTCTATTATGCCGCGCCTGAGCAGGTAGTTGAAATCTACCTCCTTGTTCGCCACCTTGGACCGAAGCTCCGGCGTAAACTTGCTGACTCCATTCTCGACTATTATGTATGGTACTCTCACCCTGCCCTTGTCGGTGTTTATGTGCACCTCGTTGAGCTTCTTCAGGAACGAGACGTTGACCTCTCCCGATAAAACTCCCTGTCTCCTGTTCTTCCTGATTTCTTCTGCAAACGCTGCGCCGTCCGCTACCCTTGTAAGCTCCTTGCCGTTGAGATAGACGCGGCAGTTCTCCTTCTTATCTTCGGTCAATGCAAACACTCTATAAAAGCTTTAGCTCCTTGAGCTTCCCCTTGAGCTGTTCCTCCTCTGCTCCATACGAGACCCTCGCTGTCATCGACAGGTATCTGGTCAGCCCGACCTCACCGCCTTCAGGAGTCTCGCTCGGGCATATCTTTCCTATGTGCGTTCCGTGGATGTCCCTCGCCTTGAAGTGCGCGTGCTTCTTAGCCAGAGGCGACTTTATCCTGCGCAGGTGCGCAAGCGTGCTGATCATGTTGGCCCTGTCAAGAACCTGCGATACCCCCGTGTATCCTCCGGGCCACGCTCCCGTTCCCATAGAGTAAAGGAGCTTCTCGGTAAGCGCGTCGGGGTTTATGCTCGTCCTGACCGACAGCTTCCTTCCCCTTGCTGCTATTCTTTCTACGTGGTACTTGACGTCCTTGATGAATGACTTGAAAGATTCGTTGAAAAGGTCCTCGAGCAGGTCTCCTGCGAACCTAACGCGCTTGTTGGCGTAGTGGTCCTTGTCGTCCTGCCTCGTGTAGCCGTACGCGACAAGCGAGTCCCTTTCCGCCATCCTGAGCAGGTAGTAGCCCTTGGCCTTCCTGTCCTTCGCGTCCGTGCTTATGTGCGGCAGTATGTAGGTGTCGAGCTGCATTTCGGCCCTCTTCTCCTGGTATGCCTTGGATTGGTTCGGCGCAGACATCCTGCCTAGCTCCTCCAGCGCTGTGCTCGGCCCCATGTCCTTGGACTTGCTCATCTCTATATTTACCATTATGTCGTTCCTTACGTCTTCATTCTCGGTGCTCTCCAGCATCTCGTTGATCGAAAGGCCGAGCGCCCTTAGCACCATTATGAAGTCGACGCCCTTTGTGACGGTGGGGAACGAAACCGTGAATATTCCGTACTCGTCCCTCTCCACGCTGCACCTGCTCTTGAAGTTCAGCGTTGTTGAGAATATCTTTGATACTACGTTATTGCCGTCCTTTGAGCTTATTACCCTGTTAGGAGCCAGGTCCTCTATTCCGACCAGAACGCGCTCCGTCCCCCTTATTATGAAATAGCCTCCGGGATCGTCTGGATCCTCTCCGTTGCGTATAAGCTGCTCCCTGCCCATGTTCTTCAGGTAGCAGAGGTCGCTCTTCACCATGACCGGCAGTTCGCCTATGAATATCTCGCCGGCGCTGTCTACCTTCTCTATGTCGCTTATCATTGGCGTGTAGGTTATATACATTGCAGCGGAATAGGTCAGGTTCCTCGATAGGGCTTCTATAGGCATTATGCTCCTTATGGAGCTGTCGGCCTCTATCACCTTTGGCTGCTCGAGCCTAACGTTTCCAAGCTTTATTGCAAAATTAGCCACGTCGGGCTCTATAATCCCGTTGCTCTCCACGATCTTCGGTATGCTCAAGCTCACGAACCGGTTGTAGCTCTCCAGCTGGTGCTGGACTACCGAGTTCGTACTGAGATAGGATGCAAGCAGGTCGTGGTTATCGCTCATCATATCACTAGGAATGAGAGACAGATTATGCACTCTCCACTACCACGCGGTAGTATACGTACTTTCCTGTTAGGTCGTTCCTGTGTATCGCAACAAGCTGGCCCAGTTTTGGATTCAGCTTTACGATCTGTGGGTCGCTCTTTAGTATTTTCGGGAATTTTCCGATGGGAGTCTGTAGCTTCTTGGCCACCTCCTTGGTCGTCTTCTCATCAAGCAGCTCGTGCTTGGCTACAAGATCAAAGTCATAATCCAACAGCTCACCGGAGAGCGGATCCCATAAAAGAGTCGCATGCCTAACTTTGCAGTTAGTCTCAAATCTCTATTATTTGTAAAAGGAAATAAATATATACTTTAGCAAATTGAACGTTTATTTACCTATTCGGGAAAGAGGGTTTTGACATAGAGTGGGTGTCAGTGTCTCTTTGCGCGTGCTCGCCTGTGTGTCGTGGTACGTGGCTTGGTCTCGCTCTCCATCGCATTCATCAAATACTTTATCTCGCTGACGAACGCGTTCGACGAATTGAATACAAGCGCCATTCCGGTTACGCCGAATATTGTAATAAGCGATATCATGGACAGGAAGAGGCTGAAGCGTGCGATATTGGCAGACTGCTGTATGCCCACGGCGTACAGGTTGTTGCTCGAGTAGAGAGCGAACATTCCGACCGCGAATATAACCCAGAGCGCGAGGGCGCTGAAGGCGATCTCGTGGTACGTATGCCTGAATATGAGCAGCACCGATAGGTAGAATACCCAAAGGACTCCGCCGAAGCTGAAAAGGAATACCAACGGCTCTATGTAGTTGTTGAAGAAAAGCACAGGAAGGAAGAAGGCTATTGCGCCTATGGCGAGAACCACGATCCAAGCGCCCGTGTATTTGCTGTGTATTTTGTGCTCGTACTCGTCCATATACCTGACAGTTGAGATGTGCGCGCTTATGAGGCTGGAAACTAAGACGATCGTGGTTATAACTATCAGCAGCAGCCAGAAGGCGAACTCGGCGGCTATATTTACGTAGAGAAACGACGATAGCACGGCCGTAAAAGTCATTCCGATCGCGAGCGCTATTGCGAAGGTGAGCATGGAAATGCCGAGGGCGCGCCTGTATGAGAAAGCCCAGTACCTTCTGATGTGTTCTCTCGCGTAACGCATAGTAACACATTCTGCATACTCATTTAATATTAAAAAGCTTTCCCCTCCTAACTTCTTAAGTATCTGTTCTTAATCCAAGCGAATAATGCAGGGATAGCAAAGCCTGGTCAAATGCGATGGGTTCAGGGCTCATTCCCTTAGCGGGTTCGGGAGTTCAAATCTCCCTCCCTGCATACTTTTCACTCCTCGTTTCTCTATCAGTATTTAAGGTAGGAGAGAATAGCAGCTACCCACCTCCGCTCGTGTAATGCCTCATCATAACGTTTATCGCCTTGTAGCTTACCATGGTAACGACTACCTCTAGAAATATTATGGCCAGGTATAGGGATGGATTTATCCTTCCAAAAAGAGTTTCTGTGGGGTAGTAAGATGCAATTCCTATCGGCAAGGCCACAGTGAAAACCATTGCAAGTATGGGTCCGTAGATGACCAGAGGGTAACTGCCTGCAGAAGAAAGCACGCCGAGCAGTTTACTCGTAAAGTTTGCGCTCCTGAAAAGGTGGTACGAAAGTATTGAAAGCATTACAATGAACAACACCATCGCAACCGATCCTAGCGAGAATAGGAGCAGGAAGGCAAACAGGGACATCACTGAAAAGCTTACATGGTACAGCGCGTATATGAATATAGCTACACCGCTTATTACTCCAGCTAGCGAGGTAAAGGAACCGAAAGTAGAAAGCAGTATAGTTACTATACCATACGGACGCATAAGCCATGTATCCAAGTTCCCATGCCGCATCTCCTGCACCAATGACCACGGATTTACAAGTGTATAGATTAGGTTCATAAATATGGTTATTGTAGATGACAGGGCGAGGATCTGAAAATAATCCCAGCCAGCTATTCCTTTTGAAACGTTGTATATTATAGTAATTGTAATCAGGGCGTATAGGCTAGTGAAGCCTGAATAGATGAACCATATCAAAGACTGCAATCTGTACGTGAAGAAGGACCTAACCTGGTAGAAATTACTCCATAGGAGTAGACGCATGAAATAAAACAGGTTGTTGGCTTTCATATTCATCCGCCTGCAGAAGTTATTTTTTTCCTAACCGACCTCCACGCAATAATTGTGACCAAGAGCAGTACTGCTATCCAGAACAGTCCCGTGAACATACTTCTTATCGCCACGCTAGTACTAATCATCCCCAAGAATGTGGCGGCCGGCACGTATAACAACATTGGAAACGGAGTAAGCATCAGTATCTGATATACTGCATTAGGAAACAGTGTTAGTGGCAGGACTCCGCCTCCCAACAAAAGTATCACGCTCCAGGTTGAGTTCATTATCCCGTATATGTTTGTCAACTTTACGGCAAGCATACCAATCATGAATCCTATCAGTATTACAATCGTGTATCCTATCAGTAGTTCTGATATTACAAGCATAATCGTCAATGGGGTGAGGAGTACATGGGAAAGCAGAAGCGCCGCAATAATTAACGGAATGGTGATAATTCCCGCGTAAAGAGCATCATCGGGCAGTCCGCTCATGAATACTTGTATAGGATACTTCAATGGTCGGGTATACGCAACGGCCAGGGAACCATTTTGGATATCCTCCTGCATGACTTCTGGAACTGAAAAGTTTATCACGACCCTGAAGGCGTAAAGCAGGAAGAAGTATACATACATTGTAGAAAGCGTTATGCCTAATATGCTTGTGGTGTTGGTGAAGTCGTATATAGCGGTCCATATGAAGATCATGAGTCCCGCCTGAAAGAAACTTGAGAATAGGGATAGCACGAAATCGGTCTTGTAGGCCAGAGTATTCTTGAGACCGATTGAAAAAACCGCGAGGTACGGTTCGACCAAACTAGTGAGTTTCACGTTTCCCGCCGATTTTCCTGTCAAGATTTTCGTACAGTTTGCTAAGTATCGAAGTGAGGCTGAGCTCGGATACTTTATAATCGATAATGTAGTCTTTGCTGAGCATTTCTATGAACTTCCTGTCCTTCAGTAGGCCTGGCTTTACTTCTATACTTGCATATCCCTTTCCCTGATATAGTATCTTGCCGTAATGCTCAAGTCGTGGATTCGTACTCTCATCAAATTGCAGTTCCACTATCCTTTTGTCCCCAAATATGTGCTCGAGTTTTTTTCTGCTACCTTCGAATACTAATTTGCCTTTCTCGAGCATCAGTATGCTTTCGGCTATTGATATGTCCTCAACTATGTGTGTCGTAAGAAGGAATGTGGTCTTGTACTCTTTCCTCATCTCGAGCATAGCAGTTCTTAGCGCCGCCTTTGAGGACAGATCTACACCTATTGTCGGTTCGTCCAGAAATACTATTTTAGGCATGTGCAATACCGATGCAACGAAATTGCATTTCATCTGCTCTCCAAGCGACATCGTCCTGACAGGCTTCTTGTAGACGTTTTCCAGGTTCAGTATCCCGATGAAATGTTTGAGTCGCTTTTCGAAGTCGCCCTGGTCTATGCTGTAAATATGGCTCATGAACTTGAAAGTGTCGTAGGCGGGCAGGTTCCAGTAAAGCTGGCCGTGGGCACCCAGCACAACGCCGATTTCTTTCGCAATCTTCATGCGGTATTCCCACGGGTTTAACCCCATAACACTTACAGTACCAGAATCCGGATAAAGTATTCCGGTAAGTATTTTGATGAGCGTTGATTTGCCGCTACCATTCCTGCCTATTAGCGCGGTTATCGAGCCTTCGGGTATGTTTAGGCTAATATTGGTAAGTGCTTTTTTGATGTAGTATTTCCTCCTTAACGAAGCCATAAAACCTTTCTTCTTTGTCTCGTAAGTCTTGAAGCTCTTCGAGACGTTTTTGACCTCTATAACATTAGGCATAGTATCGCTTTTTTGAGCGCCGGGATTGGGATTTGAACCCAAAATTCCCAGAGGGAACCGGTTGCCTTGTTCGCATCACGGATCAGCTCTCGGGATACGGATCTCGAGACCGGCGCGTTACCAGTTTCCGCCATCCCGGCACGGTGTAGATATGATTATATAAGTATAAAAACTGAACTGGTTGTGCGTCGAATGTGCTTGTTGAAACAATAAACAGTAACCTGGGCGTGTGTTTTTATTTTTTACTTATCAAGGGATATGCGCCGCAGCTCGGAAAAGATTTAAGAATACGGCGCTTAATACATATGTTCCGTTAGAGCTGATTCGATGCAGGAAACTATTGCGAATAGGCATACGCTGAGGATAGTAACCGTTGTCCTATTCGTGCTTCTGGCTGTTGCTGGCTTGCTGTTCTCAGCCTACCTTTTCGTCATATCGAAGAGCATATACATGTACGTTCTCGCCTCTGCGTTTCTGCTGCTCTCCGGCGTATCCGGTTTCTTCAACATATTCGCGGCGTACTGGTACTACAAGGCATACTTCTATCCAAACTATCTAAACAGCATCAAGAGAGGGCTAAAACCTTTGGAGGAATTTCCTACCGTAGCTGTAGCCGTGCCCGTTTACAACGAAAATCCAAGAACGGTAAAGAGAACACTATCGAAGCTAATGACCCTCGGTTACCCAAAGGATAGGATAAGATACTACCTGCTTGACGACTCCAACGTGCAAGAGACTATTGACGAGCTGCGCAGTTACAGCATGGAACACGGGATAGTATATCTCCACAGGAATAACAGAAGGGGATACAAGGGAGGTGCGTTAAACGACATGCTCAAGGTATCGAAAGAGAAGTTCATCGCGGTATTCGATGGCGACGAATATCTAACAAACAAGAATTTCCTAATCGATCTGCTCCCGTACTTCCAAGACAAGAAGCTATCCTACGTGCAGACCGAAAAAAGGTCCGCGAAGGGCACGTTCTTCTCCGATTCTGTTGATCTGTTCAACGCCTTCTTCTTCAGGTTCATTCAGACCGCAAGGGCGCTCCACAACACAGCGATATTCGCGGGTTCGTGTGGGATAGTCAAGAGGAGCGCCCTAGATGAAATAGGTGGCTTCCCCGAGTATGTTATAGAGGATACGTTCTTCAGTTTCGAATCTGACGAAAAGAACTTCAGGAGCCTTTACATCCCAAAGGTTTACGCACTGGGTAGGCCGCTCGCCACCTTCACCGCACTGGTTAAGCAGCAGTGGAGATACAACTACGGCGACACGCAGTTCCTGCAGTACATCACTAAAAAATTCAGGGGCAAGAGAAGGATCAAGAACGTCACGGCCCTTTCTAGCATGGACTACATAGCGCACGGTTTCGGCCTCAACTATCTCTCTGTTATCCTGATAGTCTTCACGCTCGTATCGGTCCTGATAGTGTTCTCGGCCTTCATGCCCGCTACAATAACTATAAACAGGCTGATGAACTTTGACCTGAATAACATAACACTCGTCCTGGAACTGTTTGGTATGATCGCCTTCATACTATCATTCTTCATACCCGTGGTCATTACAAAGCTATACTTCAACTCTGTTAAAAAGGGCCTCATGATATTCCTGCTCAACTTTGCGCTAGCCTTCGTCAGGCTGAAGGCAGCAATAGCGGCTTTGCTCAAGCTCGACCCAAAGCCGCACTGGCAGAAATCCCATGACAGCAGCAAGAGGAGCCTTATGGCATCGCTTTACAACACGATGTTCGAAATAACCTTCTCGTCCCTGCTCTTTGCACTGGGTTATGTGTCCGTGTTCGTCAGCGACAACGTCGCCGGGGGGTTATGGCTTGTATGGTACGGTGCGCTTTACGCTCTGGCCACGATATTCTTGCACAAGTATGGTTGATCGATTGATATACGCAAAAATACACGAAACGCCTAACGGCAACATACTCGCTATGTGCGACGAAGAACTGATAAACGAGGTAATAAAGGAAGGTATGGTAATAATAAACATAAAGGACTACGCAGAATTCTACAAAGGCGAGCTGATAGGGGAGGGGGAGCTTGATAGCAGGTACAAACAGGATATATTCTCCGCCAACATAGTCGGCAGGAAATCGGTGGATCTCGCCGTATCAAGCAGAATAATACATAAAGAGCATATAAAGATCGTGGATGGTATACCTTACGCGCACGCCTACAGGGTAGACAAATAGATGGAGATAATTTTCTATTCCTTGTCTCCTAGATCTAGTATTGCACGCGCTATATCCCCGTTGGATTTCTCTAGGGCGGCTCTAACTTCTTCCTCGCTTTTCCCGGTTTTCTCCTTGACCAGGTCTATGTCGTCATCGGTTATTTCGATGGTTGCGTCTTCGTGGGCGGCTTCGGACACCTTTTCCGCATCCTTTTCCTCTATACTCCCGCTAACCTGGAACTGGATCTGGCCCTGCATCTCAGTCCTCACGACCTGAGGATCAGTGATTACTATATTTTTATCCGGACCGTATATGACAACCTTTGTAGCCTCTATGTCTGTGGTCTTTATCCCCATCTGGTCCATCATACTCTTGAGCTTCCTAGGGTCTATGTTTGGAAACATTGCATCAACTCGTGTTTTGTTTTCATTTTATATTCTTTAAATATTTTTATCGTTTCTGTGTACGGCTAGGTACTATCACCCGCGCGAAATGGTTGGAAATTTGGCACTTCCTACCTCAAGTATTTTCATACTGCCAAAATCTATTGTAGTAGCTGTTGCCGTTCCTATTTTAATACTGGGGCTGAAATGCGCGTACCTCGCGTCTACAGTTCCAAGCAGAGCAACCAGGGGGCCCTGATGCGTCACTGCCACAGTAATTCCATTTGTACTCTGTGCGAAACTCCTCATACGTGCCTGCAGACTATCCCATTTTTCCATATCATTCTTGTATCCAAAATCAACTTCATTCACTATCGCCGCGTCTAAGTCGGCCTGTGATGGAAAGGTAATATTGTTCAGGCCGCCCATGTTCCATTCCCTAAGTCTGTCTTCTACGATTGGTTTCATTCCAAGCTTTTTTTCGAGTATTTTGGCAGTCTGCATGGTACGCAGTATAGGACTGGTGTAGAACAAATCTATCTTCACGCCTTCGGGTATCGTTTTCGCCAGCGTCTCTACCTGCTTCACTCCTTCATCGGTCAGCGGATATCCGTCTATATCTGACGAAAGTGTATTTGTTACGTTAGCCTTGCTCTGGCCGTGCCTTATAAAAATTATTGCGCTCATAAAAATCAGGCTATGCGATTCTTTTTAGCTTTACTTCTTTGGGCACCGGGAGGGGATCATCTGTTTTATACACAGAGATAAGTTTCTCTGCATCTCCAGCAGTGCCGATCCTTGTTATCTTTGACTTGTAGCCGAAATACTTCAGTATCAAATCTTTTTCTGGAATCTGATTGAAACCGATGATTGGGATATTGTAGTCTACGCACACCACCTTATCATCGCCATTCTCCAAAGTTAGCAATGCAATAGGACGCGCTCTGACCACTTCTCCTATTTGGAAAGCCTTGTTCGAATAAACAAGTGCGTCCAACTCTTCTTCCATAGTTGATCCTTTTTCCTTCATTTTTGTACCCATAATAAAACCGTAGGCTATTGGTATTATTCCATCATTTATGGGAATAATTTTTTTAACCGGGCCGAGGTCTATCCATCCTTCGTCACCCATTCTACCGAGGTGTATGCGCCTGCTTTCACCTTTGGGCATCTCTATCAATACGTCTATGCTGCTCATAAAAACGCCAGTGGACCCAGCGGGACTCGCACCCGCGACCTTCCGCTGTTTTGGATTTTTGATCATATTTTTCAAAAAGCTTCTTGCAAAGCGGACGCTCTACTCCTGAGCCATGGGCCCAAAAACAGAAATAATATTACCTCCTCGCCTTTTTAACCTTTACTTTCAGTGTTCTGCGAGACTTCTTAGAACGATTAGTGCGCCTTCGACTCTTCCCGGATCCAGTCGGTGCGTTGGTATGATCTGCGGGTTCACCGCCTCCGGCCGCAAACTTGTTAATTATGCTCTGCGCACTTGCCTCGCTCTTCTTGTCGCTTTGCTCCAGATTCTTAAGTATCTTATCCGCCACCTCGTCGCTCACCGTCTCGGACTCCCTTGCAGGATTAGAAACGAAAACGCCCTCGAGGTCGTCCTTCATGACAATCTTGTTGAGAGTCATCATTTCCCTCATTGCCGCCAGCTCGCGCTTTATCTTCTCGCTGTCCTTCTTGTTCTTCGGCATTTGGGGCACCTTTCTAAAGGTATTTACTTGTGCCCCATCTTTATTTATTACTTTCGCTGCGGTGGCTGTATCGCTGAGCTTATGATCAACTGTCTAACCGTAGAGGAAGCTTTAAATAGTAAATTTGTCGCCTATGTTTGGCACCACGACATTGAAACGGTTTTCAAGCGCTTCCTTAAGGGATTCTGACTTGCTCCTTTCGCCGTGCACTATGAAGATTCGCTTCAACCCCTGGATCTTGCCGGGCAGGGACTCGAGCTGCGTCCTGTCTGCGTGAGCAGACATCTTATATGACTCGACCTTCAGCTCTATCTTTACCTTGGAGTGATTGATCGTTACCGTCTTGGCGCCGTCCTTAAGCTCCCTGCCGAGCGTCCCTTCGGCCTGGTAGCCCACGAGTATCAGCTTGTTGGCAGAGCTCTTCGCCAGCTTTGACAGGTAGAAGAGCACGGGCCCGCCCACCAGCATGCCGCTCGTGGTCACGATTATGTTGCTCCCCTCTTCGTTTACTATACCGTTCCTCGCTCCCTTCTTCTCGACAGGGAAGAAGTTCGGGCTCTTGAACGGGTCAAAGTCGCTCATGAGTATCCTCTTCTGAAGTTCATCCCTGCAGAATATGACGTTGTGCCTGTGTATGCGCATGGCCCTGTTTATCATTCCGTCAACGTATATGTGAGCTTTTGGAATCCTGCCCGAGTTGAGGTAGTCATCTACGAGAAGCAGTATTTCCTGTCCCCTACCAACAGCAAACGTAGGTATTATGACCTTGCCGCCCATCACGAGCGTCTCCTTTATGCTGTTTATGAACTTATTCACGATGTCGTCCCTCTTGGGTAGGACGTCCTCCTTCGCACCGTACGTGCTCTCCATGATCAGAGTTCCGGCCCTGAGACCACGGAGGTCGGCCCCTTCCAACAGCTTTGTTTTCGCAAGGTTTATGTCTCCCGTGTATAGTATAGTCTCGCGGCCGTCGCTTACGCTGATTAGGGCGCTTCCGAGTATATGGCCCGCGTTGACAAACTTTATCGTAAGGTCCTTGAATCTAAACTCCTTCCCATAGTCCACCAGCTTCTTGTGCTTTGAAAATGCGCTTAGCCCCTCCTTTGTTACTCCGCTTGGCTTGGAGATCTTAAGGTAATCGTTCACTATTACGTCCACCAGCTCTATGGTCGGTTTTGTGGCGTAGAAATCACCCCTGTAACCGGCGCTGTATATGTGCGGCAGGTAGCCGCAGTGGTCCAGGTGGGCGTGCGTTATGAATACTCCGTCTACACTCCTGATCTCTTCTGCGCTTATCTGAGGATGCTCCTCTTTCTCTCCGAGCTTAATGCCCGCATCGAGCAGAATCTTTGCCTCTTTGCTTTTCACCATGATGCAGCTTCTACCTACTTCCCCCGCACCACCAAAAAAAGAAATTTCCATTTTATCACTTTCATTATAATTATAATTTTTATTGTTTTTGAGGTATTGTTTTCTGTAATTTTTATTTTATTAGACGTATATTTGGAAGGCTTTTACAGGAACAGCGGGTATCCGGAATTAGGCGCTGCCCTTCCGCTTTATCACCGCGATGTCTTCCATGTTTATCTCGGGCAACGGCTTTGGCGGCTGTCTCTCCCTCTTCTCTCCCTTTGGCCTCTTCTCCTTCTTTATGTTCAGCATGTCACGCAGCTTGGCGTACGACTCATCGAGTTTGGCGTCGTAATCACGTATCTTCTTTGCCGTGTCGGCCACTCTTATCTTGTACTGTTCTATGTCGCTCTTTATGTTTGCTACCTTCCTGTCGAGCCTGGCGTACCTGAGCGCCTCGTTCAGCTGTACGTCGAGTTCCTTTATCTTCCTTATAAGCGTCTTTTCCCTGTCGAGCGATGACGCTTCGGTGTCTATCGCGAACTCGTACTTTCTCTTCAGATACTTCAGCCTGCCTATCTCCTTCCTGTTCTTCTCTATCTCATCCCTGTGCGGCTCGAGCAGCTTCGTAAGCGCTTGGTATTCCTCTTCCTTGTAGCTCAGCGAGCGCTCCGCCGACTTGAACTCCTTTATCATGTTCCTTCTTTCTCCCCTGATGTCGTCTATCACTTTCTTGAGCGCCTTTGATTCCGGATTGTTGGACTCCTCTATAAGCTCGTTGAGTGTCTTGAACGGCTTCGCACCCTGTGCGTTGCTGCTTCCATTTTCCGGACGCGCTCCGCCATCTGCCTTTGCTTTGGGCGCCTGTTCTTTAATCGTTGATTTCTCTTCCTTTTGCCCCTTCTCTTCCAGTGAATCGCCATGTTGGGATATAATGCATAAATAGGGTTACAAATACAAATTATTGTATCTTTTGTGATCGCTATTGTGATTGCTGCTTGTACTGTTCTGTATAGATTTATAAACATTGAGCAGCTTCTCGGTCGAGAGCGCATCGGAATACTCTTCTGCGGTTCGCCTCATTCCTCTATATGCATCCAAATGATTTATAACCTTTTCTATTTTTCTTGCACAACTCGCATCGTTGTGTGGAGAGAACTTCTCCCCGTTCTTTCCGTTGATTATTATCTCCTTGAGCGCCAGGTAGTTGGCACCGACAACCGGCCTGTTCATGGCCATGGACTCCAGCGCGACTATACCCTGGGTCTCGAAAGTCGATGGAAGGCATAGCAGATCGCTCGCTGCGTAGTATTCCGGGAGTTTTCTATCTGGAATGAACCCGACGAACGAAACCTTATCGTCTACCCCAAGTTCGCGTGCGAGAGATTTGTAGTGATCCAACGCAGGTCCGCTACCACCCAGTACAAACTCCACCTTCTCGTTGCTGAGCCTGCGTGCGGCTTTTAGCAGCACCTCTATATTTTTCTCCTTGCTCATCCTACCCACGTAGAGCACGAGCCTGTCCTTCTTATTCCTGAGGAGCTTCGCCCTAAGCGACGCACCGCTTACTTTTTTGTAATTGAACCTATCCAGATCTATTCCGTTAGGGACTACGTATACGTTCTTTATCCCGTGCTTCTCCAGCATCTTCTTTATCGCCCTGCTCGGAGCTATTACGGCGTTGCACCTTCCGTAGAAGAATCTCGCGTAGCTCCACGCGTGCCTTATCAGGAACTTCTGCATGCGCTTGTTCTGAATCGTATACTCCTTTATCACTTCCTTGTTTACGAAAAGGGTATGGAACGATCCGACCAGCGGCACCCTGTTCAGTCTTGAAAGGAGCAGCGCCATTGTCCCCATAAGGAAGGGAGTGTGAGCGTGTATCACGTCTATGTCACGCGGCAGCTTGAGCGAGGCTGTGAATGGGAAAAGCGCGAGATTATACTGCGGATACTTCCTGAGCCTGACACCGCGCGTCACTATCACGTTGCTGTGGCTCTTCACCATGCGCTTTGTCCTCTCGTCTCCTACGGCGAATATGTATACGGTGTTGCCCTTCCTCTCGAGCTCCTTTTTGGAGTTGAGTATCGAAGTTACTACACCGTCTACTGCCGGCAGGAATGTATCGGTATAAAAAGCGATGTTGAGTTTGCTGTCCATTATCATCTCGCCGCGATTCCTCGGGAATCATTCGGATTCTGCAGCCGTTACGGCTTCTCCTCCGGCGGCTTTTATCTTTTCCGAGGCTTTCTTCGAAAACGCGTATGCCTTGACCCTGACCTTCCTGGTTATCTCGCCGTTGCTAAGGACCTTGTAGCCCGGAAGATCTATACTGTCCGCGCTCTTGCCGTCGGCTTCCAGCTTAGCAAGTTTGCGTGCAATTTCCTTCAGCGTAATCTCGTAGCGCCTCTTGCGATCAAAGACATGAAAACCATGCTTTCCTATCAGCTCCGGGGTTTTCGCCGTGACGTAGGTGAACTTGTGCTTCTTGCCACCCTTGCCCACACCTCCACGGTCTCCAGCACCCCTGGCGTTCTTTATGTTACCAACTCCCCACCTCCTGCTGCCCAGATACTTTCTGCTTCTCTTCTGTTTCCTGACTACCATCAGATCATCCTGGCCAGAAGGCCGTTTATCTCCTTGCCCATGTAGCCCAGAGAGCCATGGTTTACGTAGCTGAACTTTATCTTGCTGTAACCCCTTCTCGGCGGCTTCAGCCTGAACGGGAGGTGCTGCTTAAGCTCCGCCATCTTTTCTGGGGAGTTGCTGAGCTCATCGGCGCTGATCGGCACTCCGCGCTTCTTCAGGATCTTGTCCAGAATCGCGTTGTCTACCTCTCCGTATGCTATGTAATCGTTAGCCTTGTTTATCATCCCTATGTAAGAATCCGTAGCCCTGACTACCACGCAGTTGTTGGGCTTCTTCAGGTTGAGCCTGTCCAGCGTCTCCTGGGTTTTGCCCCTGACCTTGACGCGTCCTCGCACTCTCACTATGGCGATTAGCTTGTTTTTAATGTCGCTTTTCATAATAAAACACTCTAGGAATTAGTATAACACTATTGCTTGCTGAGCTTCCTACTTTTATCCAAGTTAGGTTTTTTATTTCTTGCTGGAAGATGTGTAGAGATGCTTCTGGAAGATATTTATTACTTACTCATCTCAGAGATTGCTCGCCGCGCCCTTCTTCTTTGGCTGTTTGGGCTGCGCGGGCTGAGCCGAATCCTGCGGGCCTTCCTTCGTATCTTGGGCCACAATGTTGCTCGTGACCTTTGATAGGTCAGCGATTCCGAGCGTTCCCACGGGGGTTGGTATGCTGAATCCTTTGCTCTCTACAGGTATGAACACCATCAGATTCTTGCCAGCGAGGCTAACTTCGTACATCATGTTCATGGCGCGAAGCTGCATCGCGTATACGTCAGAATGGTATTTCTTCGCCGCCTCTATCATCTTGTCCGCGGCAAGCGATTCGCTCTCGGCCAGTATTACACGCGCCTGCTTCTCCCTGTCTGATGTAGCTACCTTTGCCATCGCGTTCTGCAGCTCCATAGGTATTGAAACGTCCCTTATCTCTACGGATATCGCGTTTATTCCCCAGCTTGATACACGTTCCTCTATCAGCTTCTTTATGTCGTCGCCTATTATGTCCCTTCCGGCGAGCATTGTTGACAGCTCCTCCTTCCCTATTATGTCCCTGAGCGCGGTCTGCGCAGCGAGCTGTACCGAACTGATGTAGTTCTGGACGGCCAGTATCGACTGCTCAGGATTCTTCACCTGCCAGAACAGTATAGCGTCAACGTCTACGGGCACGTTGTCCGTAGTAAGCGTCTTTTCGGCGCTGAACACGGTGCTTATGACCCTGAGATCCACGGTAACTGGAGTCTTGTCGAAAATCGGAATTATAAAATAGAGACCTGGACCTATCATGCCGGTGTACTTTCCAAGCCTCAGCACGGCCATCCTGTCCCACTCCTTGACTACTCTCAGGGAAAGCGACAGCACGATAAGCAGCACTATGAAGGTGATTATGCCTCCGTTTAGATAGCCCGTATAGTAGACTGCCAGAGCACCGAGTATTATTATTATGAGCACGTCTATTCCAGCAGCAGTACTTCCAGCAAATCGCCTCGCCTCGCTACTTTGCACCTCCATTTTACCACTTTACTATATGACATATCAAACCTTAAATAGGTATAGCAAGGTAGCAAGCGGTTTTATTTGCGCCGGCTCTCAGTTCCACAAATAACCTCTGTACACCATGTTTTTATTTATTGACATAATGAAATTAGTGGCGACTGGCAGTGTATGGAAGAGATGTCGAGAGAGTCAAAAGGCTAAATGTATTACTTGAAAAACTCGCTTACGCGTCTGTTGGGCTTGATTTCCTAGTAGCTATAGCAACGCTGCTCGTACTCAAGGGCTTCAAATTCTCGATGTCTGTGCTGGTGATAAGCGATTACCTCATTTTTGCAGAAGTGATAATAGCGGCCGCGCTGTTCGTACTGATATTCGCGATAAGGCACTATCAGAAGATAATCGATGCGATGACGGACCTAACTGGAAGGGCGAGGATCAGGAGGACCGGCCAGCATGAATTATCTGTCAAAAAGTGATTTCTGCCTTGATTTAGTCTGGTTGTTTTCCTTGGCGTCTTCTCCGAGAAGGTACAGCCTACCGAACACGCCGTTGTATCCCGGTTCTATCCTTATTCTGTTCTCCCTCACGTTTGAGACCGCTTCCGCGATCTCGTCCCCGGCCACGGCGCCTATATCGTCTATTTTTGCCTCCGAGAGCACCTCGAACTCTGTGCCGAACCTTCCGATGAGCTCTTCGTATTTTGCTTTTACGGCCGTGGAGTAGTCGGCTTTCTTCATAACGTATGCGATGATCTCAGCAAGAGGAACGAGATTTATGAACGGATGCGCACCCGCGGGCTTTCTACCTGGAGGGTTATCTGCCAGGTCGTTGACCCTGTGCAGCACGCCTATCACGAGAGGCTTGCCACAGACCGGGCATATCCTGCTCTTCTCAATCTCTGGATTGATCGAGAAGCGGCAATCCCTGTGGCCGTCGTAGTGATACTTGCCCTCTTCTGGGTAGAATTCTATGGTCTTGCTGAAATGGTTGCCGTCTTTGTCCTTTATCGCGTTTATAAGATCGCTGTATGAAAATCCATCGTTGAGGTCGAAAACATTGGCTTCTCTGCCCATCTTGGCGAGCGAGTGCATGTCGCTGCTGGACAGGAGCGTATATCTGTCCATGTTTGATACTCGCCAGTTCATCTTCGGATCAGAGCTCAGACCCGTTTCACCCGCGTATATGTCCTTTTCCCTGTCTTCGTAGACCTCTTTCAGCGAGCTGAAGTTTGCGTACTGCCCCAAGGCCCCAAAGAAAGGAGTCCACATGTGCGCCGGGTATACGAACGCTTTGCTGTCTGCAGACATAGCGGCGTCGACAAGTTCCGAAGGGGACATAGAGAGCATCGGCCTTCCGTCAGCTGACAGGTTGCCCTTGCTTTTCACTTCGTTTATGAAAGAGTCTACTACATCGAAGCCCGGTAGCATGACGCAGTGATGTATTCGCTTTGAGTAGTCTCCAACGCTGTGAGTAGTAGCTATTTCAGTGCTTAGCACGAAGCGCACGTTTGAAGCACTGCCTTTTACCTTGTACGTGCCGTTGTCGCAGCTCTCAAGTTCCGACTTCAACTCGGACAGCCAGCCCGGGTGGGTAAAGTCTCCCGTGCCGAGTAGGTTTATCCCTTTCTGCAGAGCCGTTGCCTCCATGGACCTTATGTTTATGCTTGCGCTGCAAGCCATCGCGTATCTGGAATGAACGTGTAAGTCTGCTACGACCCTGACCATCTTTGTCACTTTGTACTCATAGCGTCTATCGCAGCCTTCACCGATTCGGCCACGTTTGGATATGTTCCAAGCTCGTCTATCTCTCCTTTGCCGAACCAACCAATATCCGTGCTCTCTGCCGCGTTCAGCTTTGCAGTGCCCTCTTTGATCCTTGCAAGGTATATGTTGTCAAAATGTATGTGCATGCCCGTAGTGTACGGCACTTCTTCATATACTATCACAAATGGCGGTGTTTCAGTATGTGCGTCTTTGAAATAGAACTCTATATTCTGCCTGCCTACTAGCGATATGTCTATGCCCGTTTCCTCTTTCGTTTCCCTGACCGCGGCCTCACTAGGAAACTCCCCTATCTCTACGTGCCCGCCGGGAGTTATCCATACACCGAGCTTCTTGTGCTTTATAAGCAGCGCCTTGCCGTTTTCTATTACTATGGCGCTTGCGGTAATGCACCTTTTCACAACATTTTGTGCTTCCATCAAATCACACTTCTTTAAACCTATTATGCTCGTGCTCCAGCAAACGCGTCACGAGCGTCATCTGCTTCTTGCTACGCCGTTTCTTGGGCATACGTTGCTGACGGGGCATCTGCTGCACTCTGGTATGGTGTCACATATCTTCTTTCCGTGGGTCTTAAGAACGTACGCAAAGTTGTGCCAGTATTTCCTATCCACCTTTCCCATAAGGTCCTTCTCTATCTTTTCCGGATCTGTGTTCATGCTGAGCCCAAGCCTGTAGGAGAGTTTTATCACCCACGTGTCTACGGGTATCCCTTCAACTATCCCGTAAGCGTTTATCAGTACGGTGTTTGCCGTCTTTTCCCCGACGCCAGGGAGTTCGACTAGCTGGTCTTTTTTGTCTGGAACCTTGCCGTTGTACTTGCTTTCTATTATCTTGAACGCGGCTATGATGTTCTTGGCCTTGTTGCCGGCGAAACTGACGCGCTTAACGTAGCCGATGAGTTCGTCGGGGTTGCTATTCGCATAGTCTTTTGCGGTCTTGAACCTTTTGAAAAGCTCGGGGGTTATGGAGTTTACAACTTCGTCCTTCGTCTGTGCGGAGAGTATCGCAGCGGCAAGCAGGTCTATCGGGGTTGAGAAGTTGAGATAGTATTTTGCGTCCTTGTACGTGGATTCAAGTGTAACAATCATCTTCTTCGCGTCATCGTTTCCGAGCAGTTTTCCCTTCTTCACGTTACCACGAAAATACCAGCTACCTCCATACTGCATTGGATTTAAATTCTTAAATACTCTATTTTTGAATATAGTACTGTCTTACATGAGAGATTCGATCAGGTTGGACTACGCGAGGCGAATTCTGAGGCTGCTCAAGGCCAAGTATAGGAAAGAGATGCGGACTTCGCTATCCCACTCCAACCCGTGGGAGCTTTTGGTTGCGACGATCCTGTCCGCCCAATCTCAGGACAAGCAGGTAAACGTAGTTACCAGGGAGTTGTTCAGGAGGTATAGGAAACCTACGGACTACGTTCGTGCTGATGGTAAGTCGCTCTACAAGTACGTCAAGAGTCTCGGATTATACAGGAACAAGGCTAAGAATATAGTCTCGGATGCACGGATGATAGAGAATGAATTCGGGGGCAGGGTTCCGAACACCATGGAGGCGCTGACCGAGTTGCCAGGAGTAGGCAGGAAAACTGCCAACGTAGTGCTATCCAACGCGTTCGGGATCAACGAGGGTATAGCGATAGACACGCATTGCATAACGGTATCAAACAGGCTTGGCCTTGTAAAAACAAAGGATCCGGAAAGGATAGAACAAAGGCTGATGAAGCTGTTTCCAAGAGGCGAGTGGAGCAACGTGTCCCATCTCTTCATAGCGCTGGGTAGGGATACGTGCCAGGCGAGAAAAAAGTACTGCGAGAGGTGTGTATTGAAGGAAATATGTGTATCCAGCACCATCAAACGACCATAGTGCTGAGGCAACGACCACAGGATATTGTTGCAGTAAACGTATTATTGTATGTGAGGGCCGCTAATCTTTATTGAGAATACTCTGTTTTTCTCCATAGTCTTCTTCATACTCTGGAGCAAGTCAGCCACTTCGGAGTACATTCTGTTCGTCTCTTTGCCAACGTGCGAGAGACAGCCCTGATGTCCCGCTTCCAGTCTCCCCTGTCTTTCTATTATTTCCATGGTTTCACCTTACATCATTATATCTTTCATGTTATTCCCTTCAAAAGCATGATGCCCCTCCCTGCCAGTTGCAGTATATGTGTTTTATGCCCAAATTTAATAACCTTGTCAAATACGAAAAATTCTACGGGGTCTATACTTAGTTTGAATTCGGTAGCATTTAAAGAGTATTTTATTATATCTCGTAGATTAGTAAAATCGCGATCTGAAGACAAGGTAACGAGTTCATTTGCGAGTTTCAGTGCTTTTCTAAGGTGCTCCCTTACCGCAATGTTCCCTTCCCTGTCCTCTTCCATAACTTTTTTGTACATTTCAGGAGCCGTCACTTTTACAATATTCGTAAGGGGATCAAGAACTTTCGTAAGGAATATACCTAGATTAGTAAACTCATTTATGTAAGCTACATCACGAAGTGTTTCTCTTGTCTTCTCACTTACCTTACCTTTATTTTTTAGTGCCTCCATCTTCTCAGTGATGAACTTGTTTATCTGATCCATATCATATTTGCATCCAGGACATGGTTGGGCTGCGGTGGCTTTAGTAAACTCTTTGCTTATGCCATCAAGCAATTCTGACACCTTTTTACTTGTTCTGGAACTTTCCATGGTCCCACCATAAACTTTATCGGCATATCTTAAATAAGATTGTGTTTTTGCGTCAAAGGATACCGCTGTCCGCAATAGCGAACAGGCTGGGCGTAACGCTGCAGACCGTGGAACGAAGAAAAGCAGAGCTGGAAGAGAGATACGGTATAAGGTATTTTGCGAGCATAAATTACACAAAGCTAGGATTTTCAACATACCTGTCCATGGTTAAATTCAAAGAGAAGAAACCACCCACGGAGGTGCTGAAAGAGATATTTGAAAATGAACCCCGAGTACAACTAGCCATGGTATCAACTGGAATGTATGATCTTATTTTGTATATACTCGCCGAAGACGACTCTGCCATAAGCAATGTGCTCTATAAATTCGTGAGCGATGAACGCTTAAAGGACTACGAAGCGGATTGGAATACTACCATAATTACCGACGCATATGGTTACGTGCCCATAAGGGACAAATTCTTTGACTTATTAAAGGAGAAAGTATGGAGACGCAGCAAAGAGACCCCTAGGCCCGCCAGCGACAGCCTGATGCACAGGGAATACGTACTCCTGCGAGAGCTGAATGCAGCCGGAAACAAATCTTTTGCCGAGATCGAGAGGAAGTATGGTTTCGGCCATGGCACTGCGAAATACGTATTTGAAAAATTAAAAGAGAAGGGGTTGATTTGGAGACCCACTCTTACTATGGAAAGGTATAACGTGAAATATAACGCATTTATAGTGACCAGAATAGTAAGTGAAGGAATGTTCTTGAGAGACAGAGAAAAATTTTTGCGTTACATAATAAAGGACTATGACGCTTTGGCAAACAGGTTCTCCTTTGTGGGAGGTATACTGGCGCCATCTGGTAGTATATTTATTGTGCCCATACTGAGAGAAGGAGAACTCGAAGCTGAATTAGAATGGTTAAATACACAGGTGAGAGGTATTACATTGGGTTATTCGGTCATAACACAAACAATTCTGGGAGAATTGTGTTATAGAAAATTAGATAACAGATACTCGGATCAGATGAGAAAGCTTATAAAAGTATACAAAGCAGAACCTCCTAAAGAGGTCCCTAATTATTTTGTAGAATAAGAGTAGGGGTTGTTATATCTAACCTCCTCCAGATCCTCCGGCGTTGCCACCATGATCATCTTCATCTTCAGGTCCGAACATTTTATTCACCTACACTCCAAACTTGAATAAATGTTTTTAAATATCATCCCTTTGTAAGCTTTGACACAACTCTACACGTCGCATGACGGATATGACGTGTTGATCCGTAGACAAAGGAATAAAGGGCTATAAGGCGTAATCTCAATGGTAGGTGCTTTCCATTATAGCTACGCTGTTCAGTGGGGGTAAGGATTCCACGCTGGCACTGCACAAAGCTTATGCTCTCGGTATAAAGACCGATCTCCTGATTACCTTTAAGCCGGAAAACCCCTACAGCTACATGTTCCACAAGATAAACATAGACCTTACTGCGCTGCAGGCTGAAGCTCTTGGAATGAAGCACGAGATGTTCGCTACAAACGGAGAGAAAGAACTGGAGCTCGTGGATTTGAAGAATACATTGCTGAAGAACGAAGTCAAGGTGCTCATCACCGGAGCGCTCGCGAGCGATTACCAGAGGAGTAGGATAGAAAGCATGTGCAAGGATCTTGGGATAGAGCATATGGCGCCGCTGTGGCACATGAACCCGGAGGAAGAGCTAAGGGAGATATCCAAGGATTACAACGCCATAGTCACACAGGTATCCGCAGAAGGTCTCGATGACAGCTTCCTCGGCAGGAGGATAGACGACGCGATGATACAGAGGCTAAAGGAGATCAACAGAAGGTACATGATAAACGTGGCGTTTGAAGGAGGCGAGGCGGAGAGCTTCGTACTCG
>JAKAOQ010000041.1 GCA_021812105.1 Microcaldota archaeon
TATCACTGACAATTTAATAAAGGTTTACAAAATAATTCGAGTAGGACAATAAATCGGCTCCGAAGAAGAGACGCTGGCGTTCATGGAGCGCTATAACCACTGTACCAGCCGGTGGTATAGGTTACGCTTATGGCGTTGCCGTTGTTGTTGTTACCAGAGTAGTCGTTTGCATTGCCGTTCAGCGGCCACCACCCTACAAGATTTTGTATCTTTATGGGCGCACCGCCAATACCTTCTTGGTAAAGGGCTTGGATTTCTGGTTGTGAAAGATAGGTGTTGTAGATTTGCACGTTGGCTATACTACCATTCCAAAATTGTGTAACGCATGTCGCGCCATTATCATTTCCTTCACAACCTATATAGAATGGCGTAGAAATAGTATTGTAGGCATATGCTCCTGATGCTCCCGTAAGAGTTCCATCATTACCAATATATCCTATTTGATATGTACCATTATATTCATACGCGATAAAATACCATTGGTTTGGATTTATCGCTATAGGTATTCCTTGGTTAGTATAGTATGCATTCATCGCTGCTTGTTGTCCACTTACATATATTGTGAAATATTTATAGCCGCCACAACTTCCTCCGCCGCAGCCGTATGCAAAAATATGCGATTTTATAGATGGGCTTTTATCATTAAACCATGCTATAACAGTACGTGGTGAAGCACCCAAAGGTAGACTCAAAGACGTAGTATTTTGTACTGCGATTACACTGCTCTGTCCGTTGAATTGCGCTACGTATTGTGGCAGCTCGCCGTTGCATACGCCTTCAAGGTTTATGAACTGTGTTGTTCCAGGGTCGTTCGGCCTGAATACTTGGCATGCTCCTGGTTGAGCCTTTGGCGCAAACGTCATGGAGTTGAAGACACCCAACTGGAAAAGGGCGCCCAGCACCACGGCAATGATTAGTATAGCCCAGCCGTAGGTCATCAGGTATTCCATGGCGGACTGGGATTTCATAACGCAGTAACGCAACCCTTTCGCCTTGCGCCACTTTGTCTTTACCATCATTATTTCACTCTTCATTCACGTTATCTTCTGCAACAGTGTGGCTATGGTCGTGTGCGGGAATCCTGTCTGAACGTTGGTGTAGTTCATTATTATGTACCCGTGGTAAAGGCTCCCTACGCTGCCCGTGTAGTTTGTCGAGCCGGCGTGGCACCAGACGTTGAAGGTGTAGTTTGACCCTATTGGTATGTATACCGCGGGCGTGATTACCCCCATGAACGTAGTTGTTGCGTTCGTGTTGCAGCCTATCGCAGTGACGTTTATCGGCGCTGATACCGCCTGTTCTATGTTCACGGTCAGGAGGCCGCTTGTTGAGAGATAGGAGCTGATGCAACTGAACTCTGCTGGGAATATGCACTGGCTGCTCACGAAGGTGCTGGGGTTGAAAAGTCCGAGCATGAATAGGGCACTGAGTACAACAGCTATTATCAGTATCGCCCAGCCGTAGGTCATGAGGTATTCCATGGCCGACTGGGCCCTGCGTGCACCCATCCTTCGCCCTTCTATCATTATATCAGCATAACTTCTATGCAAAATATAATAAAGCTTACGAAGGACTTCTCTCTCTTCATAAGGGAAAACCTTTTAAACCTGTGCCTTTACTAATAGAAGCATACGGAGAGTAGTGCAACAGCTAGTTCTACGTATAGGAAAGATATGAATGGAATTCGAAGGAGATGAAGAAGGAAATGAAAGGAGAGAGAGGCACGGAGGAAGGGACGACATGAGAGTGAAATCCGCCTATTTCTTGCCAAAGCCTGTGAAGCAGGGAGATGAAGTAGAAGTGACCATCGATGCGGTCGCCTCAAAAGGAGACGGAATAGCAAAGAAGGACGGCTTTGTCATCTTCGTGAAGGGCACGAAGCAGGGAGACAAGGTAAAGGTAAGGATAACTGATGTCAAGGCTAGATTCGCTATAGGCGAAGTCATAGCGTAACGACTCGGTTTTGTTTATTTTATTTTTCTATTTTTATTTTGAGGCATAGCAAGTCCAACTTAATTTTTATACTTTAGCTGCCAAGTCCTAAGTGGTTGTTCAGTGTTCGACCTTAAGGTGCTAAACGGAGAGATAGCTGACAAGTGGAACGCCTACTGGAAGGAACACGGGCTGATGCTTTTCGATGAAAGGGACAGCGAGAAGCCCTTGTTCTCCATAGACACTCCGCCGCCTTTCGTTACCGGGGAGCTGCACATGGGGCAGGCCTTCTGGGTCTGCTACATAGACACCATAGCCAGGTACAAGAAGCTGGCGGGGCACAACATACTCTACCCGCAGGGATGGGATTCGCAGGGTTTTCCGATAGAGATAAAGGTCGAGGAGAAGTACGGGCGCGACATGGGGAGGAAGGAATTCTACAACAAGTGCAAGGAGGTTGCGCTAAACAACATAACAAACATGCGCAAGACCATGAGGAAGCTCGGGGCAAGTTTCGACGAGAGGTACGAGTACAGGACGCTTGACGATGACTACAGGGCGAAGGTTCAGCGTTCCCTGATCGAGATGCATGAGAAGGGATATGTATACAGGGCCGTGCACCCCGTCGAGTGGTGCCCTCACTGCGATACCGCGATAGCGAGGGAAGAGACCGTAGAGGTAGAGGGCAAGGACCCGTTCAACTACATAGCGTTCGATGTAAAGGGCAGCAAGAAGAAGCTGATAATAGCGACCACAAGGCCGGAGATGCTGCACGCGTGCGTCGCCGTAGCGGTGAATCCAGATGACGACAGGTACAAGAGCCTGGTAGGAAAGGAGGCGGCTGTGCCCCTGTTCGGCGGGCACGTCAAGATAATAGCGGACGAGGCTATAGACAAAGAGCTTGGTACAGGAGCAGAAATGATATGCACATTCGGAGACAAAAACGATGTGGTGCTCTACTACAAGCACAAGCTTGAACTGATAGACGCGATCGACAGCAAGGGCAGGCTTAAGAACGCTGACGACTTTTCGGGTCTTGGGACGAAGGAAGCCAGGGAGAAGATTTTAGAAGCGTTGAAGAATGAGGGTAGGCTCGAAAAGCAGGAGACGATAACGCACACCTACAAGGTGCACGACAGGTGCAAGAGCAGGATAGAGCTCAGGTCAGTAATGCAGTGGTTCCTCAAGACAAAGGAGTACTCGGACAGCATAAGAGAGAGGGGGCACGATATAAAGTGGTATCCGGAAGCGCCGAGGCAGAAGCTCGACGACTGGATAGATTATATAGAATGGGACTGGAACTTTTCCAGGAACAGGGTTTTCGGCACGCCGATACCCTTCTGGTACTGCAAGGACTGCGGGGAGATAGTAGCACCGAAGGCGGAAGACCTGCCCGTAAATCCAGCGCTTGAGAAGTCCAGAGTTCAGAAGTGCCCAAAGTGCGGAGGCGAACTTGCAGGGGAGAACGATACCTGCGACGTCTGGATAGATTCGTCGATAACTCCGCTCGTAGTATCCGGCTGGCCCGAAAAGGGCTACGATCAGAGGTTTCCCCCATCAGTTAGGATACAGGGCAGCGACATAATAAGGACCTGGCTGTTCTACACTACCTACAGGGTGTGGGCGCTAACTGGCAACAAGCCGTTCGAGAACCTGATACTGCACGGCATGATACTGGGAACTGACGGGAAGGAGATGCACAAGAGCGAGGGCAACGGCATCGGGGTTGATGAGCTTACAGAAAAGTACCCAATCGATGCGGTAAGGCTGTGGGTGGCGTTGGGCGGCGGCATAGGCAAGGACAGGCAGTTCTCGTACAAGGACCTCGACTACGCCAGAGGGTTCCTAAACAAGCTGTACAACACCGCGATGTTTACCAAGGGCGCCATAGACAGGGCAGACGTCCCGGAAGAAGAACCAAAGAAGCACATGGGCCTCTTTGACGTATGGATTCTCCACAGGCTGAACCAGACCATAAAGGATGTGAGGGCAGCCTACGACTCGTTCAACCTTAACGAAGCGGCCAACAAGATGCTGAATTTCTACTGGCACGAATTCGCCGACTACTACATAGAAGACGTGAAGTACAGAATATATTCGGAAGACAAGAAGATGGCGGGCAGCAGGAAGGCCGCGGCTTATACTCTCAGGAAGGTAGTAGTAGAGTCGCTTGGGCTGTTTGCGCCGATAATACCGTATGTATCAGAGGAAATAAATTCGTGGTTCAGCAAGAGCAGCATATTTGAGGGCAGCGCTCCGCAGTACGTTGAGGAGATAGAAACGAGTGATTATGTGATAAACGGCCTCCTGTTCGAGGAGGGCTTCGTGAAGATAGACTACGAGGACATAGGCGCTTTTGTCAACAACGTGATAGGAGAGGTCAGGAAGAGGAAGTCCGAAGCGCACATGGCGCTGAACGCCGAGATATCAACAATAAATATAAATGTTCCTGAAGCATACTATAAAGTGTCTCTCCTCTCCAAGGGAGAGATAGAAGGAATCTGCAAGGCGAAGAACGTAGAGGTCAAGAAGGGCGAGAGCTTTTCTGTCTCTATATCAATGTGAAGCCTTTAGTTGTACTTTTATTTAATTAGAGGGATTTAATGGCAAAGTTGCATACTAAAACGCATGGCAAATCCAAGTCCAGGAAGCCACCGGCCGACACGCTCGGCGAGATCAGGCTTCCGGATTCTGATGTAAAAAGGATAGAAGGAATAATAGAAGGTTATGCAAAGCAGGGCATCAGCCCGGCCATGATAGGGGAGAAGCTGAAGAAGGAGCATGGTGTGAAGTATATCAAGGCAGCGATGGGAAGAAGGCTCGGAGCTGTACTCAAGGAGAAGAAGCTCGCGAGTGACATACCGGAAGACCTTCTCGACCTTATGAAGAGGGCCGTAGTGCTGCACAAGCACCTTGACAGGAACAAGCACGACGTTTATAGCAGGACGAGGCTACAGAGGGTAGAATCCAAGATATTCAGGCTGAGCAGCTACTACAAGACCGAGGAGGTGCTGCCCGGGAACTGGAAGTATGATCCTAGGGAGGCCGAGCTGCTCATAAAGAGCAAGGCGTGAACATGGCGACACAAAAAGGCATAGAGAAGTGGAAGGGCAAGAAGTGGTTTACGGTATACGCGCCGAAGATCTTCGAAAACAGGGCGTTTGGCGAGATACCAGCGAACGACGAGAAGGCGGTCGTGGGCAGAAACGTCAAGGCTACGCTGAGCATATTCACAGGCAGGCCTGAGCACGCATACACGAATATAATATTCAAGATTGTAGAGGTGAAGGGCAGCACCGCGAACACAAAGCTTGAAAGGATGGAACTGCCCTACAGCTACACCAAGTCACTTGCTAAGAAGTTCAGAAGCGTGTTCGGACTCAGAGTCGTAGCTACCACTACCGACAATTCGAAGATGGTGGTGAAGCTGCTGGCCGTTACCTCGATGAGGACGGCGAGCGCCAAGATAAAGGCGATGAGGAAGCAGCTGAACCAGTTCGCGCTCAAGTATTTCTCTAACGGCAGCCTTGAAGACGGCGTGAAGGCGATAATGGACAAGAAATTCCAGGCGGAGGCCATCTCGCTACTGAGCGACGTCAGCAGGATAAACAACATCGAGGTAAAGAGGCTCGAGGTTTCCTAATTATTCAGGACAGGCCATAGTTGACTTTTGTCTCGATATCGCTAAAAGATAGTTTTAAATATCTCAGAAATAATAATCTAATAGGAGTGGTGATGTGATGACGCAGTTAACACGGAATAGGAAGATCG
>JAKAOQ010000042.1 GCA_021812105.1 Microcaldota archaeon
CTTCTTGTACACTTCGAGTTCGTTTTTGTCTCTTTCTACAGCCTTCTGCCCCTCGGCAGCTTTCCCCTCTGCTTCCTTTATTTCAGACTCCAGCCTTCCCCTTTCCTCTGACAGCTTCATAAGCTGTTCCCTGGACGAATCGGCGTCTATGCCAGAAAGCATCTTCTCTTCGTCTTCTATCGCGTTCCTTACGCTGTTTATCAGGCTCGTAGCGTTCTCTTCCGCTCCGGCGAATCTGTCGAGGTTCAGCATTTCGTCTATCTGTTTCTTCCTGTCTCCCTTCCTGAGCTCCAGTATGTAATCCAGTCTGTTCTGCTCCGCGTATATGGCCCTGGAAAAAGTGTCGTAGTTGAGGCCGAGTATCCTCTCTATCTCCTCGTTCACGCGCTCCGGCTGCGACTGCAGATTCTCTCCGTTCTTCTTGAGGAGCGCGCTGCTGCCCCCCTTCCTGTCTACAACTCTTTTTACCGAGTAATCGTTTCCGCCAACCGAGAACTCGAGCAGCACCTCCCCGCTCTCCATCTCCCTGGGCCTGTTTGTTATCACGTCCTCAAGGCTCACCCTCTTGTGCTTGAGGGCCGGAAAGGTTCCGAAGAAGGCGAACGATATTGCGTCCATGACCGAGCTCTTACCGGCGCCCATTATGCCGATTAGTACGTTCGTGCCCTTCCTGAAGTTTATCTCGGTGTGCGCGTGCGTCTTCCAGTTGTTAAGCTCTACCCTCCCAATCATTTCAGCACTCTTCAAATAGTGAATAGCGATAACTATTATTGTTTGGAAACACAAGAATAAAAGTATTAGCCTGAAAGTTGAAATCGATCGGTGCGGGGCCATGCCTGAAAAGACAGCCACGAGGATCGTCGCGGACGTAATGCTCGCCAAGCTAGCCAGGTGGCTGAGGCTTTTCGGGATCGGCGTTGAGAACCCGCGCTACACAGACGACTACAAGCTGATGATGTACGCCAAGCGCACGCGCTCGATACTGCTGACTTCCGACAGGGCCCTCCACGCGCGCTCGGTGAAAAACGGCGTGCGTTCCCTGCTCGTGGAGAACGCTCCGCTGGAAGCGCAGCTCGCCTACGTGACAGGTTCTTTGCGTCTGTCTCCCAGGATAGACGAGAAGATATGCCCGGTGTGCAATTCTCCGCTCAGGAAGATATCTGCGGAATCCGCGTCAAGATACACGACGAAGAAGATAGCCGAGGAGTATGATGCGTTCTACTATTGCAGAAAGTGCGGGAAGGTATACTGGCGCGGCAGCCACTTGAAGAACATAGAAGCTACGCTGAAAAGAGTGCTGTCCTACAGAAAGAGCCACTATACAGGGCTTCCGTTCCCGGCAAGGATCAGATGAGGCTTTCCTGCTCCACCTCGACCTCGCTGACGCCCTTTACCTTTTTCAGCTTTTCCTCTATGCTGGAGCTCCCGACCTCGCTGTCCTCGAAAACGAAGAGCGCCTTTATGACCTTTATCCCGAAGGCGAGCTCCTCGCTCCTTATGTCCTGGGGCTTGAGCTCCTTCTTTATCTCGTCCGTTACCTCGTCCAGCTTGCCTTCATCCGTGAATATCTTGAAAAGCGCTCCTACCTTTGCCATAATATCACGGTCCGGTGAAGCCGCACACTTCGCACTTGTAGGTGTTCGAGATCTCCCTGCAGTGCTCGCACCTTATTATCACGCCCTTGCCGCACTTCGGGCATTTGAATTCTGAGTACGAGTGTGTCAGCCTTCCGCAGGAGACGCACTTCTTCCCTGGAGTAGTCATGTTATCACTATATTACATCACAAGCAAAATCGCGAGCTAAGAATCAACGGCCGCCCTGGCGCCTTTTTGCATCGGCGTTGCGCTTCGGCCTCTCCGCTCTGGCAATTCTGTTAATAAGCACGAGAAGTGCTATAAATGTTGCTACTACCGCTATCAGTATCCCGACAAGCACGACGTACAGCGCGATCATCGCTTTCTCAATCCCCGAGAGCGCGGTGAGTATCGCAGAGAAATCTCCCTCGTAGTTGCCCGACGCGGAAGTTGACGGCGAGGGCAGCAAGCTGCCTTTTATTGCTGCGGTATCGTTGCTCATTACGCTGGCCAGCAGCGCAGTTGAGAACGCCTCCGCAGCGTATCCGTGCGCAGCAGAAGCGTTTTGGGTTATGCGCGCCTCAGCGGAGTAGAACTCTGCTTCGTTGGCGAACTGTGTCGACCAGACGCCGAAGCTGGCGTTGTACGCCAGGCGCGTGGTCATGTTGAGAAGCGTCCCTGTGCTGTTGCCGAAGCTGCCAGCCGCGTTAGAGAAAGCGAAAGCGTAGTCGGAATCGAGGATCGCTAGCGGGTAGTTGCCGGACTTGAAAGCGCTTTCTGCCGTAGCGTAGTATAAGTTGCTGCCGTATTGCGCCGCCCTGGAGATCCTGCTCTGCGCAAGGCTTCTGAGCGTGGCGCTCGCCGCTACCGGGCTTCCGCCCATCTGCGCAGAGATGTTGTACATGTATCCAGCCGCGCTGCACCATCCCATGGCCTCTGCTCCGCTGTATACTGCTCCTAGCACTCCGTCTGTGTCCACCGCCGTGGCGTTGTATGTCCCGATGTCCTGCGATATCGTGTAGTTCGCCCACGCCTGCCTCAGCTCGCCGCCTATTACATATTCATAGTTCGTGTTCGTGAGCTGCGGGGACTGCAGCGCTCCGCACGCGTTGGAAACGTTGTCAAGGTACGAGATTCCCCCGCCCTTTGTTATGGTATGATGGCTGAAGTACGATGCCGTTATATAGTCCAGGAAGCCCTGGTCTGCCCCGGTATATAGGTATCCCTTCTCCGCTTCGACCTCGCTCTGGTTTAGTATCGCGGTAAGCTGCTGCGTTATATTCGAAAATGCTCCGTACGGCTTCAGCGTGTTTATCATCCTTGAAGTAATGTTGAACGTGTAGGAGGTCAGGCCGGCGAACCAGCTCTCGTTGCAGTTGCTGCACGTTATGCTGGCGTTCGGTATTAGGCTGAGGTTGTAGTTTACGAAAGGCTCGTACAGCGAGCCCCTTCCCAAAACGCTCTTGCCGTAAAGCGCGAATTGAACAGCCTGGCTGACGTTCGCCACCTGAACCAGCGGAATGCCGAATTCGTCCTGGGTCAGGGCGTAGAGCATGTCCTCGTTGCTGTTCGCCTGCGTGGCAGGTACGAGTATGAAAGACATGCCTCCGCTTTTTGCCGCAGCGGTCTTGTCGTATACTCCGCCTATAAGGCCTATGCCGCCCGAGCTGTCTATAGTGCCAGTCATAGTGAAGTTAGAGCGCAACGGCCTGCCAGAAAGCGCGGATATGGCGAGCACGGTCATCGCTGCTCCCGCGCTCGGCCCCGAGACGTTGATAGCATCGCTGTTCAGTATCTCGTAATCGAAATTATACTTGTTGAAATCAAGGTTCAGATAGGAGGATGCGTACTGCGCCGCTGCTTCTGCAGAAGATATGGTAGAAGCCCCGACCTCGCTCGGCCCCGTAACGTTTACCATTCCGCTGCCGTTCGTGACCGTAAGCTTGATCAGCGTAAGTACTCCGCTGTTGTTCGAGACTATGACCGCTGGGGCGTGGATCTCGGAGCTCCCCACAACGGACTGCGCGCCGGCGTAGGCGACGAACAGAATGATCAACGCTACGGATATCATAGCGCTTGCAGCATGCACTCTTGCCATAAGAATCACATCCAATAATCCTTCAACTATTTTATAAGTTCTCTTTAATTCCTTTCCCAATACTTCACTTACAGCAGCGCGTATATGCCTAAGGCTATCAGTATGCCGAGGAGGAGCGGCGGTATTGCCGGCAGAGCCCTCTTCAGCCTCGCGAGTATCAGCATGGTTATGGCCAGGCCGAATATCGAACCGAGCACTATGAAGAAGCTGAGCGTGAAGTTGAGCGTCACCCCGTACGCCGCGACGCTGACCATGAGCGGCACTCCAAGGTCACCAGTCCCGAGCATGACTGGAACCTCAATTGGTATGAGCCTCTTCTTGTCGAGCTCCTTTATCTGCGGCACCTTCTTCTCGGCCATCGCCTTCATCTTCTCGAACCTCTTCGCGTCCGCCTTTGAGAAGCTGGAGCGCGGAAGCGCCTCTATCTCGCTCGCACCTATGAAGAACGCGAGGTTCCTCTCCGTTACCGCATTGGCCAGCGTTATCATATGCTTGGTTATGAATACGGCTACGAAGTCGTAGACTGCCAGTATTATCATGAACACCATCGCGGCCAAGAAGCTGAAGCTCACCCCGAGCACCACTCCTACGCCGACGCTCGCTATTATCGCGGCCGTATTCCTAAGGCTCGGTATCTTGTTCTTTGCGATCACCATAGCCGCGGCGAGGATGGCTGCGACCAGGTAGTCCTGGTACACGCTGCTCCCGTAGAACGCCGACTGCACGCTCCCAGTGAAGTAGACCGCGACTATGAGGAAGACGAAGAATGAGGTTATGAACAGCACAGCCCCCTCGAAGATCACGAACAGCTTGTTGCCCCTGTAGATCCTCGCCACGAATATGAGGATGACGGCGAATATCACTATGTAGAACAGGTAGAAGACGACGTTCTCCGTAGACGATATAACCCTGGCGCTCGACACCTGCTCGAAAGTTGCGCCGCTGAAGAGCATGCTCGCCAGGAGAAGGCCTGAGAACTGCACTATCATGAACATTACGAAGATGTAGAGCATCTGCCTTCCTCTGCTTATCTCTGGTCCCAACAAATCATCGGAAAATCGTCTACTCGCTCTCCCTCTTTACGGTCTTGAGCACTCCGGGCTTCGGCGTGAATATGTCCCCGCTCTTCTCGAGCTCGCCTATGTACTTGCCCACGCTTCCGGAGTCTATGCCCGCCTTCTCTGCCTCTTCTATAACTCTCCGCATCATAGCGCTGCCGCCCTCCTTCTCCTCCAGGCTCTTTATTATCGAGAGTATGGAGTTTATCCTGTCGACCTTCTCCCTAGGCATGCCGGTAAGCAACGTGTCTATGTCCCTTCTTCCTCCCCTGTCAACAGCGAGCGTCTTGAACATGAACTCCGACAGCGCGATCGCCCTCTCGGCGTCGTTCTCGTTGACCACGCTGTCAAGCCTGGTTTTCGCGCTCGCCTCTGCAAGCCTGACCAGGCCTTCTATCTGCCTAGGCGTTATGGGGGTCGCTCCCTGCCTCGCCCCTATCTTTCTGAGTTCTATATAGTAGTTCTGTATCTTAAGCGCCGCTTCGTCGCCGAGCCTCGGATGCACGTTCTTCCTCGCGTACGCTATGTACCTCCTGAGCATGTCTCCGTCTATCGGAGGCTTCTCGACCTGCTTGTAGTCCTCGATGTTCGCGAGCTGCGCTCCCGCAGCGCTGTGCTGCACGAGTATGTAATCCGCTATCTTCTTGTCGAGCTCCTCGTCCATTACGTCCCTTATGGGGAATATCAGGTCGAACCTTGAAAGAAGCGTTGGCGGTATATCGAACTGCTCCGCGGGATATATGTTCTGGTCGAACCTTCCGTACTTGGGGTTCGCCGCGGCGAGCACTGCCGCCTTTGCGTTGAACGTCGCTATTATGCCGGCCTTGGCCACGCTTATGGTCTGCGATTCGAGCGCCTCGTGCAGCGCCGCCCTGTCCGTGTCCTCTATCTTGTCGAACTCGTCTATGCATACGATCCCGCCGCTGCCCAGAACGAGCGCTCCAGCCTTAAGCACCCA
>JAKAOQ010000006.1 GCA_021812105.1 Microcaldota archaeon
AGCTGCACGCTGACCTTGTATACCTCCAGGAGGACTACGACTACTATGACGGCATGTCCAGGAAGGTACACGATCTGCTTAGGGGGTACAACTTTCCTATAGAGCAGATGAGTATAGACGAATTCGCGATAGATCTGGGAAGCATGGGCTACGAGGAGGCAGAGCGGCTATCCAGAGTGATTAAGGGTAGGATAAGGAAGGAGCTGGGACTGCCGTGCACTATAGGGATAAGCTGCGGCAAGGTGTTCGCAAAGATGGCGTGCGATGACGCGAAGCCCGATGGCCTGAAAACAGTCAGGGATGATGAGGTAAAGGAGTTCCTCAGTGAGAAGGGCGTCGGCAAGCTGCCCGGAATAGGGAAGAAGACAGAGGAGCGGCTGCACGAGATTGGGATAGAAAAGATAGGGGATATCGCGAAAGCGAACGTTATAGCATTGATGGACAGGTTTGGTATATTCGGCAAAGAGATGTACGAGCTGGCGAATGGGATAGACGAGAGCAAGGTTATAGAGAGGTACGACGTTCTTTCTATAGGGAGGGAGGCGACGCTCGACGAGCCCACCAGGGATGCGGGCAAGATTAACTCAAAACTCTCGGAGCTTGCGCACACCGTTAAGGAAGAAGTTGACAAGAAAGGTTTCACGTTCAAGACCATAGGAGTAAAGGTAAGGTTCCAGGATTTCACCGAAAAGGTGAAGAGCAGAAGCCTTCAAAACTACTCAAACTCTGAAGAGCTGATGTACAGGATGGCGGTTGACATGATAGCCGCACTGATAGGCAGCAAAGAGGAATACGTCAGGAAAGTAGGTGTAAGGGTATCTTCGTTTTCAGGAGGCAAGGGCCAAAAAAGACTTTTCTGATCAGCCGCCAAGACTCTGAAGGTACGTCCTGGCTTCGAGAGCGGCTTTTGCCCCGCTTCCGGCTGCGGTGATGGCCTGCCTGTATACGTGATCCGCGACGTCCCCCGCCACGAATATTCCAGGCAGTTCGGTCTTGACCTCGTCCTTAGTGATTATGTAGCCTTTGGCATCAAGCGGCAGCTTTCCGTTAAGGAAATCCGTATTTGGCTTGTATCCAACCGCAACAAATACGCCGTCTATCTGCATCTCGGTCGTCCCGTTTGTGACAATGTTCTTTATCTTTACACCGGTTACCCTCTTATCTCCCATTATCTCCTCTACAGTAGAGTTCCAGATTACCTTTATCTTTGGGTTTGACAGCGCCTTGTCCTGCATTATCTTGCTCGCCCTGAACGCATCGCGCCTGTGTACTATCGTCACGCTATTCGCGAACCTTGTCAGGAATACAGAATCCTCCATCGCCGTGTCTCCTCCACCGACTACTATCACGTTCTTGCCTTTGAAAAACGGTGCATCACAGGTTGCGCAGCTGCTCACGCCCCTTCCTATGAATTTTGACTCTGACTCTATACCGAGCCATTTAGCAGAAGCGCCTGTTGCTATGATTATAGACCTGCCCTCGTATTCCTGTGATCCGACCTTTACTTTGTAAGGGCTTGACGAGAAGTCTATCTCGGTTACGTCGGCCTGCTCGAACCTTGTTCCGAATTTTTCGGCCTGTCGCTTCAGTTTGTCCATCAGCTCCGGGCCCTGAACTCCATCCGTAAATCCCGGGAAGTTATCGACCGTGGTGGTAAGCAGCAGCTGACCGCCTGCGTTGACGCCAGATATCACTAAGGGATTGAATCCGTCTCGGGCCGCGTACAGAGCCGCAGTAAGGCCCGCCGGGCCTCCACCAAGTATTATAATATTCTCCACCATTTCAACCTACCTTTTACCAGACAAATAGGACGCATATTAAAGTGTAGAATAAGATATTTATATACTATTTCAGAAACTCATGTATTGAGGCGACCGGATGTACACGCTGCAGGATTTCAGAATATCGCTCGACAGGAAGGAGGCGGGGTCTGATATCGACTTCATATCGCACGCACACTCGGACCACGTCGCGGCTGCAAAAAGCACAAAAAACGCCATTATGAGCGACGCGACCGCAGACCTGATAAAGGCGGCGTACGGAATAGGAATAGATGGCAAGCAGCTAAATATCACGAAGGGGCTAAAACTGTTAAACGCGGGCCACATACTAGGCTCAAAGCAGCTTGTTGTAGAGGACGGCGGTGATGATGGAAGGGTAGTATACAGCGGGGACTTTCAGGTGAGCGAGAGCAGGGCTGCAGAAAGGATAGAAATCGAAAACGCAGATACGCTGGTCCTGGATTCAACATATCCGCAGAATGGAATTAAATTTGATGATAGGGATATTGTAGAAAGGAAGATACTGGATTGGACAAAGGAGAAATTGGAGGAGGGGATAGTCATATTCAAAGCGTATTCTATCGGTAAAGCCCAGGAGCTGATAAAGATATTCAATGAGGAAGGCATATGTCCGGTAGTAAGCAAGAAGGTCTCGCACGTGAATAGGGTGTACAAAAAATACGGTGTTGACCTGCAATATGTCTCCGCGTTTGAAGATGCAGACCATGAACCCGCAATAAAGGGAACGTTTGTAGGCATAACGGAAAAGAGCATTGACAAACTAAAACCCAAATTGGGACTGGTACACGATAAAAAAGTCTTCACCGCAGTAGCTACGGGATTTGCCAGTATATACAAGTTTAACTCCGATGCGCAGTTTGATCTAAGCGACCACGCCGATTTCAGACAGAGGCTTGAATACATAGAGGGCGTATCGCCAAAGCGTATCTTCACATACGGAAAGGACGCAAGGGAACTCGCAAACAATCTCTCCAGAGCAGGATACCAAGCAAACGTTTACGAAGCAAAATCAGTTTTATGCAAGAGGTTGGTTGAGGAAACAATAGAACGGTCTAAAACCCCTAAGATACACGCGTCGAATAGGACCGCAGGAACTTTTGAGTAAATTCAAAAACCTCTTCCTCCGCTCAGGATCGGATAGTATGTTTGATTTAACCTATTTATGTAACCCGATGGGATGTTGAGTTATTTTGGCGTACGTACGTTTGCTGATTGACGAAGTAGATACAAAACCCTTAAGTATTACCAAATATAAAGCGACTATGATTTTAGAGGTAATGAGGAATCGATATCTTTGTTGGAATTTTGGCACATGTTGCTGCAGCGTATATTATACTTTTATATTTAACTGATGAAATACCACCGTGTTAGAATGGACCATGATGATCTACCTATATCTAAAGAGGAGGATGTCCCTCGTAAGCCTAAAGGGCCGGCTACGTTCAAGGAGTTCATAGAAGAGCACAGGGATATAGTAAGCACAAAAATACACGAATATGTGCCGGAAAAAGAGCACAATGCATACAGGATAATGCGTGACTACATAGATAGGCAGGGGAGTTATAGGCGCCCTGGCCTGGTCATGCTTACCGGGAAGCTTTTTGGTGCTGATGTAGAAGATTTAGTTTTGCCGGCCGCTGCACAACAACTATCCGAAGACTGGATACTCATGCAGGACGATACCGAGGACGATTCCGATTTAAGGCGCGGGAAACCCGCAGCGCAGAAATTATATGGCTGGGTTCACACGATGAATGCGACCAATATAGGCCATATGGCGATGTGGCGCATGCTAAAAGGCTACATAGGGCAGGTCGGGTTTGAAAAGGGCAACAGGATGTATGAGAAGTTCTATGAGATGCTCACGTACACTGTTGAAGGCCAGCATATAGAGAACGACTTCATCCATTACACAAAGGACATTAAGAACGCAACAGAGGACCTTTACTACAGAATATGCGATAGCAAGACGAGTTTCTATACGGTCTATGGTCCGATGCAGATAGGAGCCATAGCCGCTGGTCAGAGCGATAATGTGCTTGAAGCGCTCAAGGAGATAGGACAACCTGCGGGAGTAGCATTCCAGATAGCGGATGATATACTAGACATGACGGCTGATGAAAAAGTCTTCGGGAAGAAGAACTTTGGCGACCTTTACGAAGGCAAAATAACACTTATGATATTGCACGCTTACAAGAATGCCACTCCTGAAGAGAAAGCGAAAATCGAGGCGATATACGCAAAGAAGCGCTCCGAGAAGACAGAGGAGGAGATAGTGTTTCTTAGGGATGTTATAGCTAAATACAAGGGTATAGAATACGCACAGGAAGTCGCCGAAGCGTATGGCCAGAAGGCGCGCGCAGCTCTTGAGAAGAATCGCAGCCTATTGCCTATGAACGGTCTTACGCCCATAATAGTATCCGCTCTGCAGGAACTCTACATAAGGAAGAAGTGATCATGCTGCTGTGTACAACGATATACTCAGCGATTACGATCTGGGATTAATCCTTTTGAACATACTGCCGTTCGATAAGAGCAAAAACGGAGCAACGTTTGAATCCTTCTTATACAATACCTATTAATAATGGGCCCGCGGAGATTTGAACTCCGGACCTCTCGATTATCAGTCGAGCGCTCCAACCAGGCTAAGCTACGGGCCCGCAAGAAGACTATTCCAGTTTAACCTCTATAATCCTTCCGTTTGGCGTTTCCTCTCTGAAAACCTGGGTCTCAAACCGGTACAGGTTCACGTTCTGCTGCTTCCAGTAGTCCCTTGGGAGGCCAGCCTTGACGCACGTTTCCTCGAGGAAGCGCTTCTTATCCCACTTTTCCTCAACCGCCACTATTGGGAGAAGCAGTCCGCTGTATAGGCCGTACTCGATTATCAAACCGTCCCTCCCGACTTTTATGGCAGCGAGCCTCGCTCTCTCTCCCTTGCTTAGAAGCACGGGCTCTGACAGAACACTGACCTCGAAAGTCAGCTCGTTGAACTCGTGGTGCGATACGGGCACGAACCTTGGGTCTTCTGTAGCTGCAGCTATCGCCGCATCTACTACAGTATTACCTATGGCGCCTACCGCGCGTGGGAAACCTATACATCCTCGCAGGGTCTTTGTAGGATAGTATTCTATAGTGACGAACAGCCCGTACTTGTGCTTCAGGTCTCTGGTGTGCTGCTCCACCATGCTCCTGTTGAAGTGTGGGTTTCTTATGAACAGCTCGACAGCGCTTCTCGCTGCGGCTACAAGCTTGTTGCCGTCCTCGAGCGAAAGCACCTTCATAATCTCACCAGGCATCCGTAGCCTTACAGGTATGAGAATTTGATATGAAATAAATAAATAGGTATGTAACTATAATTCCATGCAAGCCAGGATGGCAGAGCAGCTATGCGGCCGCCTGCAGAGCGGCATAGAGGGGTTCGACTCCTTTTGGCGAAAATCCCCTTCCTGGCTTACAAATGCTTATACGTCGACTACCACGTCTATCGCGTATTTCCCGCCCTTGTGGGTTGCGCTAAGGTTGAACCTGGATACGCCCTTGACGTAAAACTTAGCGTACTCTGATTTTTCGTCCTTTCCGATGAGTTCTGCCCTTAGGGACAGCTTCCCTCCTTTTTTCTTTGCAAGCTTCGGCCTCGCGTCGAAGAAAAGCTGGCCTCTCGCATCTCCTATAGATACGGCCGCCTGCAGCGCCTTCCATATCAGCTCTTCGAGGCTGTCCGCCGATACCTTTATCACGGCCGTACGCTTCGCTCCTTTAGACCGGGATAATCTTTTTGTATATGCAATCGTATCAAATAGCGCTAGGAACGAGTTCCTTATCGCGGTCTCCGCACTGGAGCCGTAAGACCTGAACTCTATGTCCGCGGTATGGTTTAGGTATCTGAATTTCCTCATGCTAGCACAGATGCATGCTCATTGCATCGTTTAGTATCAACCGAAGAAGGGTTATTAATGTTAATGATTTAAGTATCTACGTCCGATGAGGAGAAGAGTAACTACTGAAAAGTGATGAAGCCCATTTCGACCGAGGGCAAACTTAAGCGATCAGAGGGTAAAAATGAGGGAAAAGACGCTAGGTGTGATAGTAGTCCTAATTGCGTTTTTCTTAGGCAGCTACAACGTACTGGCGAGGACCAGCTTTGTGATACAGGATACTGACCCTACGACCTACGTCGTAGTAGTACTGCTGATGGTGTTCGCAATGCTGCTCTTCTCTGTAAAGGAAGAGCTCAGGCTCGCCAGGGGCAAGATGAATTTAGTTTACGGCTTCCTGATACTTGTTGCTTACGTGTTGGCAATTTCGTACCTTAGATCAGCGCTATCTTTCCTCTACTATACCTACAGGATCGATGCTCTTCTGCTGCCGCTCCTGCTCTCCGGTATAATCATAACGGTGTTCGGAATCGACGGCATAAAGAAGCTGTGGAAGCAGGTAGTATATGCACTTTTTGCTTCGCCTCTGCTTCTCATGCCGGTGATAAGTGCAAACACGAAATTCGTAAATTCCGTAGCGTACATAACGTACTGGCTGATGAACCTGCTCAGGGAGCCGGTGACAAGAACCGGGATAATAATAACCGCACCCTCTTCGTATAGTATATCCATAGCGTCTACGTGCGCGGATCTTGGGGCTTTCATAGCGATACTGATGTTCCTTATACCGGTAGCCTATTTCTACAATGGAAAGCTGCGCCACAAGGTGTACTGGCTGGCTTCCGGAGTGGCGCTCTTCTTCGTATTCAACATAGCGCGAATGCTTACGATATCAAGCGTGTGGGTTTACTACGGAATAGGCGAAGCCGTATCAATATTCCATCTATTCGCCGGCCAGATACTTTTCTACATCGCCATAATCGTTATGCTGGTTATAGCAGGGAGGATGAAGCTGCACCTGCCAGGAGGTAGCCGGCAGAAAGTATCCGGAAAGCACAGGATGGCCAAGTCTTACACAGGAAAGACCGCCGCTTACGCAATCGGATTTGCTATCGCTATTGGCGCACTAGGATTTATTTTCACGATTCCGTACCAGAACGCATCGTACTACCCGCTCGAGTCGTTCAGCTATACCTTCACTGGCAACACGACATCCCTCTACAGGGCAGTTATAACTCCGTTGGAGGGCGCCGAGATGAACGTCAGCGTTCTTGGATCCAACAATCGCACAGTAATAATGGCGATGAGCAACTCGACCTTTGCCAGGTCTAATCCGTTGTACGCCGAAGCAACTATCGAGAATGGCTATTACTATGGCATGATCTCAAACTATTCGCGCGCCGTATCAGGATCTTCCATGCTACTTGATAGCGGTGAAACCATAAACAGCGCGCTTGTATTATCTAACGGCCTAAACATGTTTTACGTCAATTACTTCATACTACCTTCATACAATTTCGGAGAGGGCCACGTTATAAACTACGAACTGTTCTACTATACAAATTCGTCTGTATACACGACCCAGTACTACGTACCTTCGTGCATTGCTAGGAGCGGCCCAATAAATGGGATTGAGTCTATGCTCTACAACATTATGAAGTTTCAGCCGTACAGCGATAAGATGCTGTGCGCCAGCCTGAAGGTAGGAAAATAGGTGCTGAGGTGAGATTTGAATTCAGCGCGGGCTTGCTTATCCACAAACGCGGACCCGAAGGGCCGCTATTCTTGTTTTTGAGGAGGGAGGATGGTTTCCTTGATATACCCAAGGGCCACATAGAAAAAGGGGAGAACGCGAGGGAAGCCGCGATCAGGGAGACATTGGAAGAAGCAGGGATAAGAGAAGAGAACACAGATCCTTTTTACAGATACGACTACCGGATCTGGTTCTTATATAGGGGCGAAAAAATCAAAAAGAAGATTTCTGTTTTCCTCGCAGAAACCGATGATGACGTGAAGGTAAAGATATCGTACGAGCACGAAGGATACGTATGGCTTGGCTACAAAGATGCTGAAAGGGCGAAGCTCTTCAAGGACGAGAGGCTGCTGCTCAAAGACGTTCACACTTACATGGACAAAAAAGAGGAAATGGAAAAGCTCAACGTCGATTACAAAGCGATGCCCAGCCGTCACAGGTCTTGGCGTCTAAGCGGCAGATTTGTAAAGGGCGAAGGCCCGGTAAACGCCAAGGTTGTAGTGGTGGGGCAGGCACCGGGCGCCTTCGAGGATGCTGAGGGAAGACCGTTTGTAGGGAGGAGCGGCGTTCTTCTGAATCACCTGCTAGAGCTCGCCGGGCTCAGGAGGGATAAGGTTTACATAACGAGCGTTGTGCAGTTCTTCCCTCCCAAGAACAGACTGCCCAGCGCGTCAGAGGTAAACGCTTGCAGGAGCTACCTGATCAGGCAGATAGGGATAATAAAACCGAGGTTGGTGATAACTCTGGGCAACCTTTCGGCGTCCGTGCTGCTTGATGGGGGGAGAGTAATGAAATCCCACGGCAGCGTAGTAAGAAAAGACGGGATTATGTATTTCATAACGCTGCATCCGGCGGCCGCGGTAAGGATAAAGCGCAACATGCCGATTATAGAAGACGACTTTAGGAAGCTGAAGGTATTGGTAAGGGAGCTGCACGTTGCCTAGGCTTTTTTACCGTTCCCTTCCCTTTTCTCCATGGGGAAAAGTATTACCTCTTTTATCGAAGTTTTGTTTGTAAGCAGCATGATGAACCTGTCTATCCCGAGGCCCAGTCCCCCGGTAGGCGGCATGCCGTACTCCATGGCTTCCACGAACGCCATGTCAGTAGGTTCGGCCTCTTTATCGCCCATCCTGCTCTTCTTGGCCTCTTCCTCGAAATTGCGTCTCTGTATTATCGGGTTGTTGAGCTCCGAATAGGCGTTGGTGAGCTCCATAGCGCCGCAGTACATCTCAAATCTTTCTACAACCCGGGGATCGCCCCTCTTGGGTCTTGTGAGCGGTGATGTCTCTTTTGGAAAGTCCACAACGAAAGTCGGCTGCACGAGTTCGGGCTGGACCAGCATGCTGAACAGCCTGTCGTATGCGTGCGCCCTGTGCCTCTTGCCTTTCTCGAATCTGGCGCCAGATTTCTCAGCTACAGAAAATAGCTCCTCGTCGCTCATGGAGAGCACGTCCTTCCCGACCTTCTTGTTTATGCTCTCTATGTAGCCGATCCTGCTGAAGGGTTTCTTGAACTTTATCGTTTTGTCTCCGTAAATAAGCTCGTCTTTTCCGTACAGCTCCTTCACCACGTAGAGCATGAGGTCCTCAGACAGCTTCATCATATCCTCATAATCCGCGTACGCCTGATACCATTCTATCATTGTGAATTCGGGGCTGTGCTCGCTGTCCAGGTCCTCGTTCCTGAAGTCCTTGCATATCTCGTAGACCTTGTCGAACCCACCTATTATCAACCTCTTTAGATACAGCTCGTCGGCTATTCTTAGGTAGTCTTCCTCCCCAAGCGTGTTGACGTACGTCTTGAACGGTTCGGCGTCGCCTCCGCCGTAGAGCGGCTGTATTACCGGGGTCTCGAACTCTATAAACCCTTTTCCGTCGAGGAATTTTCTGATAAGCGCTATGGTCCTGCTCCTTGTCACGAACACCCTTCTCGCCTCCTCGTTAAGCATAAGGTCAAGGTACCTTTTCCTGTACCTGAGCTCTGTATCCTTTAGCCCGTACCATTCCGTGGGCATAGGCCTCAGCGCCTTAGCGAGCAGGCTAAACTTCTTTACGTTGACGCTTATCTCTCCGGGCTTTGTCTTGAATACGACGCCCTTTATTCCGATTATGTCCCCCTTGTTTAGAGACTTTATCGAATCAAAGTCTTCACCGAGGTTCGCGTAGTCGAAGTAGCCCTGTATCTTGCCGCTCGAATCCAGTATGTCTGCAAACACCAGCTTCCCTGATTTCCTTATAGACATCACCCGGCCCGCGATGGACACCTCCTTGCCTTCGTAGGACTGGTAGCCGGACCTTACGTCGGCTGCTTTTGCGTCAACATCGTAAGAATAAGGAAGGGATGATATGAAGCCCGATAGCTCGTCTTCGTTCTCTACAGCCATGTAATCATTCTGTTACAAAACGCAACCGCCGCAGAACGGCATTTAGTATTCCTAAACAAGTTATTTATTTGTTTCCCGTAAAAAAGAGGGCACCTCCCTGGCAATTTTTAGAGGGCACCTGCCCTGACGGGCAGGCCCGCTCTATTGTGGAGGTGATACAATTAGTGTGTTAGTCGCCTTGCCAGCATCATATTTGTAATACACTTTCTTGCCAAGCTGATACCTCTCCAGTATCCCCATCTTGAACAGCTTGTTGAGCCGCGCCGAAGCGGCATTCTTGCCCCTATAGTTGAGCTTCTTTCTTATGTCTTCGGCGCAGGCCATGCTGTGAGGTGAAAGCTGCACGGTCTGTACTATTCGCGTGTCAGCTTCGGAGAGGAGAGTTTCTTTAGCGATCTTTGCGGGTTCTGCCTCGGAATTGGACTCGGTTTCTGGAAGCGGCGTGTTGAGCACCGTTTCTATCTTGTTTATACCTTCGGCGATGCCCCTCAGCAAGAGAGTTGTCTTCTTGTTCTCATCTATCATGTATTTTAGCAAGGCGAAAAGGTTGGAGTTGGTGTCGTTGCTCTTCTCGTTCTGATACACAAGATCCTTGGATTTGCTGGACACTTCCGATATCTCCTTCAGGCTTTTCCTTATCCTTAGGAGCTCGTTTTCGATCGTGTTCTTGGATCTCATTCACTCCCCAACGAAAGCATCATGACACATCCATTCATGTATCATGACTGAATCACGATAGAATTGTGAGAGAATAGATATTTAAACCTTGCTTTGTTCGCATAAAATGCTAGGATTAGCGGAATTATAGTGAAAGTGGCGCTCCATCGAGGGTAAATACGTTAGCACAACAAAGATTATATAGTTTACTGCTTTTAGATAGAGTTACCCGCTAGGAACAAACACCATTAACGATTATATGCAACAAGTGTACATACCAAGGGAAAGGATAGAGAAGCTCAGAGAACGCAAGAAGCTCATCGAAAGGCTCGAGAAGGAGTGCTCTTGCAGCATCAGCTTCGGGGATGGCAACTATCTCGACGTAGCGGGGGACGCCTTCGGCGAATACACGGCGAGGAACGTCCTGTTCGCTTTCGGCAGGGGTTTCGACGAGCGCGTAGCGCTCAAGCTGCTCAACGACAAGTATTATCTGAGTACCATAGACCTAATGCAAATATTCAAGAACAAGAACAGGATGCGCGAGATAAAGGCCAGGATAATAGGTATAGGAGGCAAGACAAAAAGGTACATAGAGACCGTAAGCTCATCCGATCTTAGCATCTACGGAGGGACGGTCTGCATAATAGGAGATATGAAAGCGATACACGAGGCCGAAGCCGCGGTGAAGACGCTCATAAACGGTGGTTCGCACAGGAAGGCGTACGAGAGGATGGAGGCACAGCACAGAGGCGACAAATCTTTATAGGCTATCTCACAATCATGATAGTAAGTAATTGAACCTGTAGGAAGGCCAGGTTTTGTTGAACCCTATATGGCGACTGATTAGAATGGAACCCCTAGCAGCTGACGAGATATTCAAGGAATTCAGGGAGCACTCGATAGCCGAATTTTTCAAGAAGAACAGGCAGATGCTCGGGTACTCCAGCCCGGTAAGGGCGCTCGTTACCGTTGTGCACGAATACGTTACAAACTCGGAAGACGCGTGCGAAGAGGCTGGCATACTGCCAGACCTCGAAGTCAGGATAGACAGGATCTCCGACAACAGGTACAGAGTAAAAGTGACGGACAACGGACCCGGGATACCCAAGGCTTTCCTTGGCAAATCTCTGGCTGTTATACTGGCCGGCACCAAGTTCCACAGGTATATGCAGCAGAGGGGACAGCAGGGAATAGGAGCCGCGGGATGCACCCTATTCTCACAGCTGACCACGGGCAAACCCGTAAGAGTCGTCTCGTATACGGGGAAGGGAAAGGCTTATTCGTGCGAAGTATCGATAGAGGCGACGAACAACAAGCCGATCGTAAAGGATATTGCGGAATACGATCCCGCGGGAGCAGTGAGGGGCACAAGCGTTGAGGGGGAGTTCGCCGAGGTGAAGTATGAAAACAGCGACCACGGAGTGTACGAGTACCTCAAGAGGACCGCACTCTCGAATCCCCACACCCAGATAAAGCTCATAGATCCGGACGGAAAGGAAACGGTGTTCATGAGGTCTGTAGAGAGCCTTCCGCAGAGGCCGAGACCAACCAAACCACACCCTCTCGGTCTTTCGATAAACGACCTTCTCGACTTCGCGCACGCGAGCAGCAGCAGGAAGATATCGAGCTTCCTTGTAGACACGTTTGCCAGGACGTCGCAGGGGAAGGTCGATGAACTCAAAGGGATTGCAAAAAACGTCGACTTCGGAAAGGAACCGAAGACGCTAACGTGGGGTGAGGCAGAAGAGCTCATAAACGCCATAAAATCGACGAAATGGATAGCGCCGGACGCTTCGTACATAATAGCTATAGGGAAGGAGCAGGTCGAGAAGGCGATGAAGAATATCCTCGCCCCGGACTTCATACACGTAGTAGAGAGAAAGCCGCAGGTTTTCAGGGGAGGAGTGCCCTTCATAGTAGAAGCGGCCGTAGCTTTCGGGGGCGGAGCTGGAAAGAAGACCGATGAAGGTTATGAAGGCAACATACTGCGTTTCGCCAACAAGGTTCCGCTTCTTTTTGACAGCGGAAACTGCGCCATAACACAGGCTGTGAAATCGATAGACTGGAAGAGGTACGACATAGACATGGAGAAGCAGCCCGTCAGCGTATTTGTGAACGTATCTTCAATCTACATACCGTACTCGGGAGTCGGCAAGGAGTCCATCTCCCAGGAGGACGAAATAGTAGAAGAGATAAAGCTGGCTGTTATGGAGGCCGCGAGGGGCGTGCAGAGATACGTAAGCGGCAAGATGCACGCCAACATCGAGAGCAGCAAGTACAACACCATCATGAGGTACGCGAAACAGCTGGCAAGAGACTTAGGAGACCTTACGGGCATCGACCAGAAGAAGCTCGAGGCGGAGCTCGAGAAGCTGGTAGCCAAGCACTACCCCGAGGCGAAGGAGGCAAAGCGTAGAGAGGAAGAGGAAACTGCGGAGAGCAAAGGAGACGACAGCGAAGGCGTGGACGATGCTGCCGAATGAGGGCGGCGGCCCGGCATAATCGGATTATGTTATCTGCTCCCCGGGGTTATCTGCGTCGATAAGTTTTATGAACCCTGAAGACAGGTACATCTTCAGCTCCTCCGCTTCACGGCTCGTAGAAGAATAGATCTTTGACCTGAACTCGTCCAGCTTGTCGGCGTTAAGGAAAGCCACGAACATACTGACGTCTGGATACAGCGTTATCTTGCGGAACTTGCTGGAATCCGAATATATCACTATATATACCCTGTCACCGCGTATCGTTGCGACCATGTCCGCCAGGTTGCTCGCGTCGAGGTCCGAGAAGATGAACGTGTTTGAGACAAAGAATGTCCTTAGTTTTTTGAATGTGGCGAGGTAATCCGGATCGTGGCCGCTCTGCTCTACCCAGTAGGCCGGCATGTAAAGCCCGTCGCGCTCTATCAAAAGCTTGTTGGCCTGAAGCTTGCTGAGTATCATGTCTATGTTGTTGTACGTAAGGTTGACCGGTACGTTGCCAAACCTTATGTAGTTTGCTATAGCGCTCTTTATCTCCTTCTTTGACAGCGGCATGAACTTCCAGTGGTAGTACATGTTGAGCTTGTCAAAAGCGCCGAGCAGCTCCTTGGACTGCAACTTTATCTGCGTCTTGGCCTGAGGAGGCAGCATCGGCACGTCTATATAGAATTCGTCCCTGTTCGGCGCCCTTACGAGCACCAGCATCAGGAAGACTATTATCGCAACTACCGCAAGCTCTACGTACTGCTTATTTATCTTGAGCACCTGCGGCGGGTTGTAAAGGGAATACGTGAAGTTCTCGGAGAACATACCTATGGAGAAGTTCACGCTGCCGAACATCTGCGGCGAACCTCTGGGCAGCGTGTACACTATCGTGCCGTTCGACACGACTCCGCTCTCTGGATAGAGCTTGTTCGCGTTTATCGTGTAGTTTATGCCTGATATCGGCACCCCACTGTCTGATATGGAGAAGGTGAAGGTGCCGGAAGAAAAGTTCTTCACTACCGGGCTTATAGTTAGGGGCGGAACGTAGACGAGGGCATCGCCGTACCTTTTGTTCGACAGCCCCTGGAGCGATGCTACGTAGCTCCCGGGCCCGAGCGGTATACTCATGTACTTTATGAATGTAAAGTTCCCAGAAGCCGATAGGGGCGGCAGCGGTATCGAGAGCACGCTCTCGCCGTATAGATTGTATATCGTGAGGTGCGGCTCTATCGATACAGGAGAAGATGAATTCGTGAATATCTGCATCTGCACGTTGATGTTGGAATTGGGTGTTATGACTCCAGGGAGGGATAGCGTTCCGTTTATCGCAAAGCTTGGTTCAAAGTTAGAGTAGTAGAAGAAGGAGTTAGACGTGTCTGAGAAGCTCGAGTTGGTATACACCGCTAGCCTTCCGTAGCTGCTGTCCAACTGCGAGAGCATAGAACCGCCGTAGCTTATCATCGGGGTTTCAAGCAGCAGCCCGCTGCTGCCGGTCGAGAACGCGTAGTAACTCGTTGGTACGGGTATTCTCTCATAACCGCTCGAGTAGTATGGAAGCCAGAAGAGCGACGCAATAGCCCTGGATACGTCAGACGCTGAATCCGATGCGCTGCTCCACGAATTCAGATAGTTGGAAAACGCCACTATGGAGCCGCTGCCAACGTTCTCGTACGTGGAATTGTAATACGGATGGCCGTTTAAGAATGAGAAAGTGGGGGCAGAAAAATAAAATGTGCTGTTCGGTATCGTGCCCGGCTGTATTTTGCCGGAGTACTGCGATGTCTTCAGGAACGTTGGTAGGGAATAGACGGGGGTAATCACGCTCCCCTGCAGCAGCACGTTCGAGAAGTTCCTGCCTATGTATACTATGCTGGTGCCCTTCGATAGCAGATAGTCTATGACCGTCATGTTTGTGTTTTCATACGGCTGCAAGAAGACGCCAGGCAGCAGGCCGTTAGGGACCACGAGCACAGAATCGTTCTGTATCCCGGTCACGTTCTGCAGCGATACGCCGACGAGCGAGCTCTGGTTCGCGATTACGCCGTAGTGGTACAGGCCGGTAGCAAGGTCGGAAGTGAACAGGGCGATGTTACCGCATCCTATGCATTCGTTTGTGGTGTTCAGTATGTATACGTTGGAAGGTATGGGCGTCTTGTAAAGGGCCGCGTACACGTAAAGCGATGAGACGTTCCGCGATGAGTAGTCCAGCAGCAGGTACGGCACGACGGTGCTGAGGTTGCCATAGAAAAGCAGGTCCTGCGAGGACACATCCGCACCGAGCGATGGAGGCCCGGTTTTTACTGCGACGGGTATTGTCGGATGTATGCTTGAAAGCTCGATCCTAAGATATACGATCATCGCGACGACGAATAGTACCAGGATGACCAGGATTGCTATCATAGTCGTTTTGGTTTTTTTCTGCATCGCAACTACCGCCCGAACTCTCTAAACCTTGGACTGATCCTGCTTTATCTTGAACATCTTCATAAAAAGCTTGGTCATAAAGTTCTGCTTCTCTCCCAGAGGGTTAACGACGTTGTAGACCCTTATGTAGCGGAGCTTCTTGTTGATCCTTACTAAATATTTCATAATATCATTCGGCTATCCTCTAAGCCCTATGTATCCGAGCGAAACCATCTTGTTGAGTATCTGCTCCACGCGCGGCGGTATCAGCTTGTAGGTTTCCGCAAACTCGTTGACATCTATCGTGTTGTTGTGCGACTCTATCCACTCCTGCACCATGACCATCAGGGACTCGTCAGAGTAGGTCTCCAGTGATTTGAGCCTGTCCTTCAGCGCTGCGTTCTCCTGGCTCAGTTGCGAAGCCTGCACCGTAAGGTTTTTGTTCGACGAGGTCAGCTCTATGTTCAGCCTCTTGAGCTCGCGGTACTCGTTGAAGAGCGAATCGTAGTTGTTGAACAGCGTGCTGTAGCTCTGCGACATAGAATTAAGCACGTCGTCTATTGTTGAGTCGGAGTACTGGAAGAACTCCGCGAGGTTCGGCGTGTACAGATCGGATATCAGCGAGAGGACGCTGAACACGTTCTTTATTACGGTCAGCCTTCTTAGCTTCTCGCTCGCGTCCATCGGGATGGTATATTCTATTTCCATCCTGTCCTTGAAGAGCTTTATTACGAAGAACAGGAAGGGGCGCTTCTGTATGTCCCTGCTCTCGACCCTTATGAGCGACAGAGAATCCGTATCGCGCTTTGCCGAGAACATCTGCAACGATGAGAGCCTGCTCGCTATCGCGTCGAAGCTGCCGAGCAGGGTGCCGCCTATGCTTATCGTGCTTACCTTGGGCTCTACTACACCGGTCTCTTCAGCCAAAACAACCACTGAATAATCCTGCTATCCGACAGGCGTTCAAAGAACAATCTTTTCGTCCGTGGGGGCAGAACATAGATATAGAGGAATAAGGTTATAAAAAGATTGTTATGCCATCGATGCCTCGTTTTATGCCTGGCGTTGTCAGCGCTTTCCGATTACTTTCGCCGCGGTCTTTTGTTCACCGCTACCTGCAGCCGTCCTGTTCGGGACCACGAGCCCAGGCACGTAGTTCACCAGCGAGAGCAGGTACAGGAAGAGCACGATTATGACACCGTAGAGAAGCGCCGACAGCTTGTCGTGCGACAGGACTATGAACGCTCCTGCGAAGAGGAAGCCCAGGACGAGATAGACGACCTGCCGCCTGATCATCCTCTCCCTCGCCTTCTTGTACTTTGGGTAGCACTCCCTGCACACCACGAGCACGTACCCCTTCTCGTTTCTCGTTACGTACCTCTTTATGAGCCTGATTCCGTTTATCACGAAGTCCTCCTTTACGGGCAGCCCGTCCTTTGCCTCTCCGCAGATTATGCATCGCTTGCCGTTGCCCTTCGCATTTTCATTGTTCAACCAAACACCACATCTGCCTCGTACACTCTTCCTATCTCAGACGTTATCCTCTTCTCGTCGACCATACCCATGACCCCGTTTATCATTACGTCATCCATGCCGAGGCGCCTGAGTACGTTGACTATGTCATCCCTCTCCAGGCCAGCCTTTTCAAGGAGCGACACGAACGAGACAACGTTTATGTGCCTGTGCGATTTCTCCATCGCGGCTATGAGGCCTTCGATGCTCTTCTCGCTGACCTTGAGCGCAAGAAGGACGCGCCTTATCTCGATTCTGGATATAGTGAAGGTATTCGCGCTAGCCATTCTGCGCACCCATTATCCTGGTTATCAGCTGGTCGGGTATGCCGAGGTTCTTTAGGAATGATATTATGTCACCTACCCTGGCGCCGTGGGACCTGAGCGAGTTTATGAAATCGTTCATCTTGAAATTCCTGTCCTGCTGGTCGAAAGTAGTGAAGATCGAGGTTATATCCTCGTTTGACAGGTTGCAGTCTATCAGTACGTTCTTCAGCTCATCCTTCTCGAACTGGTACTCGCGCTGTATGATTCCTGAAGATATCTCGCTCTGCGTTAGCATGTCCGCGAGGTCGATAGTATACACGTACAGCGGCTCCTCGCCCTTCACCTTCTCGAGCAGGAACGTCTCGGGGAACCTCAGCGCGGTCTGGAACGCCATTACGACCGCTACCTGCCCCACTCCGAACTTCCCTATCTCGGACCTTATGAAGTCTGAGAAGTTCAGCGACCCCTGAAGGTAGTTCATGAACTTTTCGAACTTTATCCTCAGCATGAAGTTCGTGCCTACGTTCGAGAATATCGCCTCGTTTATGTCGGTGGGGTTCTGCGATGCGACTATCAGGCCGAACCTGTACTTCCTTCCCTCCCTTACTATCGTAACGGCGTCGCTTTTCTCGTCGCTCGCGACCTTCCACGCCTCGTCCAGCACCACGAACGTCTTGAGGCCCTTTGACTCGCTCCACACCTCTGCCCTCATAAGCTCCTTTAGAGTCTGGAGTATGAACAGCGCCGCCAGCGCCCTGAACGTGTCGTCGGACAGCGCGGACAGGTCTATGTCAACGAGCCCCGACTCCACGAGCTTCGAGAGCTCGAGCGTGCTCTTCCTTGCGAAGTAGTCCTCGCCCTCCCTGGCGAACTGCCTCAGCCTGTATATCGCGTTCTCGAGCTCGGCGGGATACTCGTACGTGCCTTCCTGCAGCTTCTCCGAGAGCAGCGAGATCGCGTCCTTCAGCGTCGGGGCGTCCTTTCCCTCAGGCGCCCTCTCGGACAGCGTGAATCCCGCGTTGACGTAGGCCTGCTCTATCGCCTCCTCGGTCAGCCTCTTCTGCTCCGGATACGTGCCGATGTCGGTCAGTATGTCGAGTGAGTTTATTATCTGTTTCACCCTGTCCAGCGGCTTCATCCCTGAAAGGTCCATTATGTTTATGTACGAACCCTTGCCCAGCGAGACGACGGTCCCACCGCTCTGGTTGACCCAGGCCTTGTACTCCCCGGCCCAGTCTATTATGACCGCGTTTGTTCCCCATATGTAGTTGGCCCTCAGTATGAAGGTCTTCACGAAGTAGCTCTTTCCGGCTCCGGTTATACCGACAACTGCTATGTGGGGGTTGGTGATGTTCAGGAACGACCACGTGAACGGAACGCGGAATATTTTGGTGTTGCCTATGAATATCGACTTGAACGGATCGTTGAGCAGAACGCTCGCCGGAGGCTCGGGTGGTCTGGATATGAACGCCCTCTTCGCTATTTCGTTGCTCATTATATGCTGGAATCTTAGTATCGTCATGCAATCATCCCTGCTGGCTAAACTGCGCCGCCACGTCTTCAAATGTTGTGGGAAGCATGAAGCTGTACATGAAGAGCGAGTAAAGCTCCCTTCCCTCTATCCTCGTCAGGTCTACGTCCAGCGCGCTCAGCGCGACCTGGAGCTGCTTGACCTGAGCGTCGAGCGCGTCCAGCGACGCCTTCTCGCTTATCCCAACCGCTGTAGTCTCTACGTACATGAGCGTGGCCACCGGCTTTTCGCCCTGCGAGATCCTGTCTATCTTCGCCTGTATCATGTTGATGTTGCGCTGTATATTTGTTATAGTGACGTCGTTCGTACCCTGGCTCTGCAGCGCACGTGAAAGCTGGAACTCCTGGTACCCCCTCTTGCCCTCGAGCTCGTCCCTGACCTTCTGCACGTCCATGCCCGAAGAGACCACGTGGTACTTGAACGGAAAGTGGATGTTTGCGATCGCGCGCTCCCACTTCTCCGGAGCCTGGCGCAGCTGGTCTTCTACAGACTCCTCGACCCGTTCTTCCTTGAATGTATAGGCGAAGAGGTTCGCCGATATGTAGCCCGTAGAGTAGAATATGCCGTTGACGTTCTTGACTACCGCGTTCTGCTTCTTGACTATATAGTAGTTGGCCACAGGCTGGAAAGACACGCCGAGCAGCGTCGTGAAAAGCGGAAATACCACGAAATCCGCGAACGTGAAGAGCAGAAGGAATCCGAGAGTCAGCAGCGATAGTAATATAACCGCAGACGAAGCGAGGCCCTTGCCGAAGCTGCCCGCTCCTTCTATCGCGATAAGCGTTATCAGCGCGGTGAATGCAAGGTACATTATCGTCTCTTCGTCCATTTACTCTCCCGTTTGCTCCCCTGCTCCCTTGGTGAGGCTCTCACTCACCGTAGAGTAGGGTATTAGAAATTCGGGCTCTATAAACTTCAGCAGGTCGTTGCCCGTTATTATGCTGGGCGTGACCCCGAGCACGGCGCCTATGCCGGACATGAGCTCAGTGGCCTTCTGCTGCGCTATCGATACCGCCTCGTACTCCTTGGTACCCGAAGCGGAAACTCCGGCGTAAGTGAGCAGCTCAAGGGACTGTATGGAGGTTATGCTGTCGAGTATGTTTCTCCACATAGAGAGCTCTCCCCTCAGCCTTTCCACCATCTTCGGATCTGTACCGTCCTGCGACGCCTTGACCTCATCGTTCTCCAGCTCGTTGATCTTCTCCCTGAGCTGCATTATGTAAACGTCTTTGTCCATCGTGTAGAGCTGAGTGGTGAACCTGGCTGGATCCTTGCTGAGGCTGACCAGCCTGCTTACCTGCGTCGCGAAATCGATCTTCTCGTCATCGCTCATTTCGGTAGCTGACCTGTAGAGCGGAATGCTGATGTATATCGTAGCGATGAAGTCTTCGCCGCTCTTGCGAAGTATGGAATCCTGGGCCGTTGAGAGCCAGTAGGCGTTCTCGTCGCTCAGGACAACTCTCTTTGATCTCTGCCTCATCATTGGTATTAGGAAGGGAGTGTAGTACCTTGTCATTATGGCGAGGATGTCCATCAACAGCGCGAGCAGCAGCAGCACGAACTTCGCTATCAGCAGGAATGATATAGGTGGCAGGGTGATCGACGCGGCTAGGAAGACCACGGACACTCCGAGGAAGCCCATGAATATGAGATACTTTTTTTCCATTCTGCATCGTCTCCGTTAAAGGGCCGCACTACGAACCATCGTATTGCACCAGTATATAAAGTTTGCAAATTATATAAAACTTCTTAGTCTGCTTCCCGTATACGTCGCTCCGCCTATGAAAGTTGCCACCTGCGTCACGAACGCGTACGTAACGGCCATTATCAGAGATGGGTAGAAGAGTATGAGCAGCCAGAAGGAGCTCATCTCGCTGTTGACGTTCTGCAGCAGCGTTGGGAGCGGGCTCGTGGCCGTGAGCCCGTTGGTTTCCGCGCCGGCGCCCGAACCGAAGCGCGTGAGCTGCGATGCTGTTAGCTGCATGCTGCTCAGCAGATTCGGCGCCGTGAAGTAGTACGCTACAGCAAATAGGGATGGCATGACTATGAAGAAGCCCATGGCCAGCGCTATGAGCATTCCGCCGAACGCCCTCGTAGGGAATATGGCACGGAATATTGTGCCCGGAACCAGGAACGCCGGGATCGAAACCGAGGCGAAGAATATCAGCAGGTAGTATTCGGCGTAGAGAGCGGTGATACCGTCGATTATCAGGCCCCCGATGGCTGAAGCCGGCTCGAGCACGAAGATGCTGAGCGGTGCAGAGTACAACTGCGGTATAGAAGTAAGGATTTGCGATGCAATGGATTTGAGCGGGGCGCCGCCGATCAAAAGCGTAATGGTTATAGAAGTATACTGCGCGTCCGTAACGTATATGCTGAACAGCGAGGTGTATATCGCTTCTGCGCTGTTTATCGTCTTGTTTATCAGCCCCAGCGAGGTGGCGTAGGGATTTATCGTCCCGACAACGATAGATGGCACGAGCCCGAAGGCGACAGCGGAAACGAACAGGAAGATGAGTATTATTATCGCGCTCGCCGTGGCTTCGTAGAGCTCTCCGATGCCGAAATTGCGTATCCTGTCGCTCTTTATTCCGGCACCGACGGCGAATATGACTGACGCTATCGAGAATGCTATCAGGAGCGCGATCTCCGCGAGCGGGAGGTCGCTCTCCCATACAGATGTAATCTGCGCGTTTATTGCGCAGTACCACGGCGCCTGGTAGGTGATGTTCAGCTGCATTCCCACTGGCAGGCTCGAACACTGGCCGCCCGGAGGGTTAGAGTTACCGCCGCCCGGCAGCGTGGCGGGTCGCGCTCCCGCTATCGGAATGAGTGCGGCTGCGGAAATGAGCAGCAGTGCGATCAGAATGCTTTTATTCATATTATCACACCATACCGGAGAGGAGGGACATGAAGTTTACACGCTCGCCTATCGCTGTCGAGAAGTCAACTATGAACGCGTCGAGTATCAGGAAGTTGATGAAGGGTATGAACGTGAGACCGGAAACGTAGTAGCCTATCGATACCATTATATCGGCGAGAACGGGCGGCGTGATTACGCTCAGGGAGGAGGCCAAACTTATCAGCAAGTTTGCTATCATAGTGTACTCGTTATAGGTTTGCAGCTGCACGTTGATAAAACCGTACGTAAGCGATACTAAAATAGGATACACGAGCCCGAGGCCCAGCGCAAACGCTATCATGACCCCGCCGAAACTCCTCGAGAACCCGAACGTCCTCGCCACTATTCCGATCACAAAGAACGTGAAAAGGAAGAGCATCGAAGCCGATATTAGCAGCATCTGCACCTGGTTGAGCATCAGCATGACGAGCAGGGCGTTGTATGATGTGGAGAGTGCGGTCTCTGTAGACGAAGAGAAGATGCTCGGTAGTCCGGCCTCGGCCTTTATGAACGGCTGGTTGGTCATCGTATAGGACATAGTAAATCCGGGAGTGAAGCCGAGGATATAGGACCCGACGTAGAGTGTCTGGGCGAGCTGGAACGCCGCGTTGTTGAAGGTGCTTATGTCGCACGAAGCGAGGGTAAAAGTATCGACGACGCTGCCGCCAGAGCAGGCGGTAGGCAGGAGGCCGATGGCTTTGAACGCCCCCTGCGGATTTATCAGGAATAGGTAAGCGAAGAACGAAAATATGAGCAGCATAACCAGAGAGAGAAGCGCCTCGTATATCTGCATCCTGGACCACGTCCTCGCGTTCGGGCTGTTGATTATCCCGGCCAGCGCAAAGACTATCGCGGCTATCACTATTATCAAAAGCGTGACGATGATAGCTATGCTTGAATATTCTGCCGGTATATTTTCTACAAGCAGCGCAACGCCGTAGAGGTGCGAGCTGATCGGACCAAGCAGCGAAGTGTTCAAGAGCCCAGAGGCCAGGAGCAGCGGGACCAGGAACGCAAACATCTTCGTATTCGTATTCATACCTGCACCTATATCAGCTTCTTGAGCGTGTTTGAAGTGGCGAGGGATGGCGCGCCAAGGAAGTCGCCCATCGTCTCTGAAAAGTCTATCGTTATTATTATTGCTATTATGGCTCCGACCACGCTGAATAGAACAGAGTTAAGTATATCTATGAGTTCTGTTATCGTAGGCGTAGCGACGAGCATGTTCCCCGAGGTAGATGGAGTCAGCAGCGTCGACGAGATGCTGGTGATCGATCCGAGGGCGCTGCTAAGACCACCCTGCAGTCCGCTCGATAGCATGGTCAGCGTTTCCGGAGCGGTAAGCGTATGCGTAGTTATATCGTTGGCGTAGAAGCTCGAGTACGAGCCTACGGCGAGCGAGTCTGCAGCGTAAGTGTACGTTGCCACATTGGTGGGCTGCGGAAATCTGCCTCCGGTTTCGCTGTTTACTGCTATATGGGTTCCGGGAGAGGGATAGTCGATGTAGCACGTGTCGCTTACAGATGGGCACGTAGCAGTGACCGTAACGGCCTGGCCGTAGACCGCAGGATCTGGGTTGATGCACAGGGTAACGCCGTTCGTGGTGGTGCACGTAGACGTCGAGGTGCCAGAAGGCAAAGTTAGCATGAAGTTCAGCAGAAGCGGTAGCAGCACGAAGAATCCTATGAAGAAACCGAGGAAGGCACCGCCAGCCGCGCGGGTCCACGGAAGGGTGCGGAGAACAACCCCGGTAAACAAGAATATGGGAAACAGCGAATATACTATGAACAGGAACACGGCCAGACCCATTAGCAGCATCATGAACATCCAGGTAAGGTTGTATACGAGAGAGAGGATGCTGACCTGCATAGACAATCCCGCAAACGGGCTGAAAGCTACGCCGAAGTGGTTCGGCTCTAGGGATATGGTCAGGCTAGAAGCGAACTGGTAGAGCATGCCGTTCAGCGCAAGCCCCAAAGCTGCGGGAAGCAGTGAAAGGGACGAATCTGCCAGCGTGCCGCACGCGCTGTAGAACGGAGCGCTGGAAAACAGCGATGATCCGGTTACCTGGTTTGTTGGAGGAGACGATGGAGAAATCGAGCTCGACAGAGAGAAAGTGCCGAGGAAGATAAGGACAACAAGCACCGTAACTATTATCTCTCCGATCTCGGTCTTGCTGAATCTGGTCAGCTTGTCGATCTTGAAAGCCATGCCTATGCCGTAGGTTATCCCTGTGACCATCAGCATTATCAGTATTATGAGCAGCGATACGCCGAGCATACCGTTGAGCGATGAGATGTAGTTGAATACGGAATAGCCCTGTGAAGTGAATATGGAGCTGCACACCGCCTGCCCGAGGGTCTGCGCCGAAGAGACCGACGGGCGCGCGATCAGGAGCAGCAGCGCCGCTAACGCGAATATTGAAAGTGTTCTTTCAGCGCTTCTCTTTTTCATCATATCAGGTTTCTGAGCCCTCCAAGGCTCGTGTCTCCGCCCATCAGGCCGGAGAGGCCCTGTATTGCGGAGAGAAATATCAGCATGTTTATCAGCGGCATGAAATACGCCGTAATGCCTATTATGCCATACAGGTTGAGCGAATCAAAGAGCGTGTGCAGCAGGTTTGATGACCCGCATCCTACAGGAAGGTAGAAGTTCGACGGACTTGAGAGGAAATGGCCGACAGACGGGAGCAGTATGCTCGCGAACGGTACAAAAGTGATCGCCACGTCTGCGAGCTCGGATCCCAAAATTGTTGGATAGCCGTTGATTATAGGATAGCAGCCGTTGTGCGTTGCGATCGCGCCTATGCTCGGCTCCACGAAAAAGTTGAGTATGTAGTTTCCGCTGCCGCTGCGAGCTGGCAGGGAGGTCGTGGGATTGAAGCCATAAGCCGAAGGGGCGTACGCCGGCACCCCGTTGCCGAGAGAAAGGTACTCCATAGAGAATACAGCTGGCAGTATCAGCACCGACGCTATGGCTACAGCTATCAGCAGGCCGCCTATCTTCCTTGTGAAGAAGGTTGCCCTGAGTATCAGGCCGATGAATATCAGGTACGGCCATAGGTACAGGAGTATGGTGTATGACAGCAGCTGCGCGACGAATGACTCGAACGCCAGGGTCAGTATCAGCCCCAGGACCCTCATCGACGAGTATGCCATGCTGTAACCGGTGTACGGGACATAGTCTATTTCCAGCCAGAAGAGGTTCTCCGAAGTTGGCAGTGGGAAGTAGCAGGGAGTGCCCACGCTCACGCAGAACATGCTTTCGGGTTTGAGCGTTGACATGAATCCGATAAATGCGTCGAGGTAGTAGAATTCGTTGAGGTTCGTAGCCGTCTGGTTCGTGAGATTCGCGAGAACCACTGAAGTAGCCACGAGAGGATAGTCCAGCCTGGCGGTTTGCGACGTATCGTACTCTGCGTCATAGGTCAGCGCCAGCAGGCCGGGATACTGCGACGATGGGCCAGGAAACACCAGTGATGGCGCGATGGAAAGGAGCGACAGCTGCGTGTTCTCAGTCAGGCCGACCAGCGTGTTTGATATAGTTGTCGGGTTCATGAGCCGTGTTCCGGACAGCGATGAGTAGAAA
>JAKAOQ010000043.1 GCA_021812105.1 Microcaldota archaeon
TTGCCTTCTATTGTTATCTGCATTCCATCTTTTGCTACTATAGTATTCTTAAATATGCTCCTCGCCTCCCTCAGGAGCGAAGCCGCTTCCCTGTACCTGGCGCTCATGTGAAACAGCACGAGCATCTTGGCATCGGCACGCTTTGCAACCTCGGCCGCCTCTGCAGCCGTGGAGTGCTTGCGTTCTACAGCGAGCTTCTTCAAACGCTCATCGAACGATGACTCGTGTATCAGCAGGTCGGCGCCCCTGGCTTCCTCAGAAGTAGATGCCAGCGGCCGCGTATCTGTTGCGTAAACTATCTTTGCACCTCTGACCTCCCTGGATACTTCGCTGAGCCTTACGCTCCTCTTTCCGATTTTTATCTGCTTTTTTTCGAGAAGCGTAGAGAACATCGGCCCCTTTATTCCGAGGGACCTGCACTTTTCACTGTTGAAGCGTACTCTTTTGCTTTCCTCAAAGGTGTAACCGTAAACCTTGACCGTGTGCTTCAGGGGGAACGCGTGCACGCTGAAGTCCTTGCCCCTGTATATCACACCTCCAGATACTCCGTTTATTATCACGGGATAGTTTATCAGCGCGTTGTCGAAAAGTATCAGCGCCGCTACGTTCTTCTCCCCACCCTTCGGGACGTATATGTTGAGCGGCTCGGTCCTGTGGTTGAGGGCGAACGTTCGTATCAGACCGGCCACGCCTATCACGTGGTCTCCGTGCATATGGGTTATGAAAATCGCCTTTATCCTGGATATGTTCAAGCCGTAGTTGAAAAGCTGGCGCTGCGTTCCCTCGCCGCAATCGAACAGCAGCGTCTCGCCCTCGTGTGTCAACGCCACGCTGGGAAGCCCTCTGTCCTTAGTTGGGGCCGAACCCGACGTGCCGAGAAAAGTTACTTTTATCATACAATCATTCCATCTCTATAGTCACTGTCTTCTCTTTTAGGTCTATCTCTATAATCTTTACCGTGGGGAACATATTCTGCAATTCTTCCCTCGTCATCCGTTTGTTATCCTTAAGCGCTTGTACTATGCCGTTCACTACGTTCATGTTCTTGAATATCGCCTCGCCTTTCTTTCTGGCTTCTGAAGCTTCTTCTTCTATCTTGGCCAGCGATTCCCTCTGCCTCTCTATACTTATCTTTATCCCTTCCGTCTTCTTGGCGGACTCGCTCGTTTTTGGTTCTCCGGAAAATTGCGCTTCGTGGTAGAACGTGTCAAGCGCAGAATTCAGGGTGTCTTTCTTCTGCTTCTCAAGATTATCGTACTTGGTTACCGCGCATATCGAGTAATCAACAGGAGCCCCGTCCTTGATATAGAGCGTTGCATCCGGATTTGATATTGCGCCTGCGCGCCTGGCTATCCCTGCGGCCAGGGCTTCTGCCTGCTTTGCTCCTATGCTTTCAGTTTTTGCCTTGGGATTTAGGTGTGCCTCGTATATTGCATCCTCAAGGTAGATGGCCCCGATATTCACGTTCTTTGAAAGCAGCCTTATCAGGCTATCATCAGAACCGCTTTGCGAGGAGAGTAGCTTGGCAAGCGCGTCTCCGTCCAGTTCTGAAGGAGGGATGCCCCTCGTTTCTGGAGGCGCATAGATCGTACCCACTTTCACATCCCTTTCCTTGAACCCCTTGCTTTTATACGCCAGTACGATCCTTTTATCAGCATCCAGGACAATCAGGTTGCCCTTTGCGAAAAGCTCGAATACGATGCTGCCTTTTTCCTCGCTTTTTGTAAACGTTATCTCTACTATTCTGTCAGCGTTCAGCTGTGCTATGCGTTCTATTCTAGCGCCTACTATCCTCTTCCTGACCGCGATGTAGAAATTTGATATGGGTTCTCCCTTCTCGTAGTATTCAGTAGTGTTTAGTGTGTATGGAAGCAGCGCGAACAGTTCAACCTTCTCTCCGCTCCTGCTCAGCCTGAGTCGGAACCTGTCTTCACCAAGCTCATAGAAGTTGTCTATAAAAAATCCTTCGAGTCTTTGCAGCTCTTTGACCAAAAGTGTTACTTCTATTGCCGATACAGCCCTCATAAACGTCCTGTCTATGCACGCTTTAGCTTCTTCGCGCCCTCCTCCTTTGCTACCTTTGCGAAGAGCCGTGCCGCCTTTGTCGCATTACCAGAATTCTCGAAAGCGGTCCCGACCTGGATTATGTCGGCGCCACCTGCATACGCGTTGTGCGCGTCTTTCAGGCTTGATATTCCGCCCGCCGCCACCAGCGGCACGCTTATCTCGCTCTTTATTGCACGAAGTATCTCTACCGGTACTGGACCCGAATGCTGCAGCTTTGGATTTGATCCGGTATCGGCTATTATAAGCCTGTTACCGAGAAACTCCCCGGCCAGGGCGAGGTTCGCGGCTATCCTCGGCTTCTCCCTTGGCACGAAGTTGACGTCTCCTACCCAACCGACCGTCCCGCCCGGGTATATTACTATATAGCCAACGGGAAGCGGCTCTATCTTCATGAACTTGACAACTGGAGCGGCCAGCATCTGCGCCTGTGTTATCCAGTAGGGGTTCCTCGCGTTTAGGAGTGACATGAAGTAAACGGCGTCCGCGTACCGTGTCAAAGTGCTTATGTTGCCCGGGAACAGCACCAGCGGAACGTCTATCTTCTCCTTTATCCTCTTAGAAGCGTAGTCCAGGATCTCTCCCTGTGCACCTATGCTGCCGCCTATGAGCATCAGGTCCGCTCCCCCTTTTGCGGCCCCTTCCGCGGTCTTGACTGCGTCGTCGACGCTCTTGTAGTCCAACGGATCAATCAGTGAGAACAGCATTGCCCCCTTGCTCTCCAGTATCTCGTGTATGTAAGATTCGACCTTTCCTATCTTCATCTATATCAACCATTCAAAATCTAGACGTGCAATAGGAATAACAAAGATTGGTTTATATACATTTCTTTGGAGGGGTCGGACGTTTCTAAGTTTGTTCTTATCAGTGGCGCGAGTGCATGAAGTTGCCCCTGTACTCGTGCCTGTAAGAGTCGCGCCTGAAACTCCTGTGGTCCCGATCCCTGTCGCGGGAATCGTGTGAGCCGTGGACGCCACGTGGTCCGCGGAAACCAGTTCCGCGCCTGTCGTCGTGTCCGTACCTCTGGCCGAACAGCTGTACGTTCCTGTACTCGCTGGAATCTATATTGAGTAGCTCTATGTTCACGTTTGCGACGTTCTTTATCTCGGTTATTTTATCCCTTTCCTCGGTCGATATTATCGTAAACGATCTGCCGTCAGCGTTCATCCTGGCAGACCTGCCCACCCTGTGGACGTAGACGTAAGGATCGTCAGGGACGTCGAAGTTTATTATATCGGATATGCCGGCTATGTCAAGCCCCCTGGCAGCCACGTTGGTTGCAATCATGAACCTTGCTCCGCGCCTGAAGTCCCCAAGGGAATGTTCCCTCTTCGCCTGGGTAAGCCCGCCGTGCATCAGTATTGCGTCGTAGCCCTGTCGCTTCATCATGTCGTATATCATGTCTGCGGCTCGCTGCGTCTGCGCGAATATTATAGCCTTTGTAGGATTGTACTTCTTTATGTACGCAAGAAGTATCGCTGCTTTCTGTCTCCTTTCGCCCATGGCGTAGAAGTGCTTTATCGTAGTCACGACCAGTTCGTCCTGATCGCCTACCTCTATGCTGACCGGATTGTGCATGTGCCTGTGCGCCACATCCGATATCCTGTCCGGCATGGTAGCCGATAACAGCATCGTCTGCTTCGTGCGCGGAGTCATAGAGATTATTTCGTCTATGTCGTCTATAAATCCCATGTCGAGCATCGTATCGGCCTCGTCTAGTACGAGAAACCTGATCTTGTTTATAACGAGTTCCCCGCGCTCGAGCAGGTCGAGTATCCTGCCAGGCGTTCCGACCACTACGCGCGGATTTCTCCTTAGCTCCTGAATCTGAACGTTTATCGATGCGCCGCCGTAGACCACAACAACTCCGGCGCGGTTATAATCAACCTTCCTTGCCATGTTGGATATCTGGACAACGAGCTCCCTGGTCGGGGCTATGATCAGCGCTTCCGGATGGTTGCTCGGAGTTCCGCACATCTGCAATATTGGCAGCACGAAGGCGTAGGTCTTGCCTGTCCCTGTCTTGGCTCTGACTATCATGTCCTTGCCTTGAAGGGCGACCGGTATGGCCTGTTCCTGTACTTCTGTCGCGTTGACGAAGTTATTCCTGCGCAGCGATTCGACAAGTTTTTGGTCTAGCTGCATCTCTGAAAATGGTTTCATTTACATTACCAAACAGAATTAGTAGTGACGGTTACTACGAATGATGAAAATCAGAACGTGTCGCTCTTACTACCGCATCTGCCTGCTATGTAGTGGTAGTGCTAAATATATATACCTTGCCCTGAACGGCGGGGCGTGCAATCTGCGGAGTTTTCAGCGTTTTCCGAGCTCGAACCTGCTGAGCGTAAGCTTCCTCCTGCTGGAGAAAGGCCTGAACTCGTTCCCGTTTCCGCTGAAGAACTTGGAGAAGAATTCCACGTATATAAGCCTGGCTCCCTGTATCCCAGGTTCGAATATCGCTATGACGAATGTGAATAGCTGGCCCACCACGAGTATGAGCGTGCCTATTATGCCAAGGATTGGCGAGTGCATCCAGCCCCTTATGAATATGTAGTCTATAACTCCAGCCAGTATGACGGACGCGAGGAGTATTCCCACCAGCCTCGTGTATGACAGCATGTGGCTTATCAGAGATGGTATTTCCATCAGCGCCTGCGTGCCCTCAGATACGAGTACGGTTATTATTCCAAGCACTATAGCAAAGTAGGATGCGAGCACGGGTATGTTGTCGATTCCCAGGCTCGACCTGTGCAGTACGGCAAGGCCAAACACAACGAAGCCGAGCGCGGTAGCGAGCCATCCCAGCCTGCCCGCGGCGTGCTTTTTCTCCCCGACCGCAAGCTTGTTGAGGAAGCCGAGGAAGAACCCAAAGCACACCATGAATACGCCTATCCATCCTGAGAGGACGAGTAGTTTCGGCAGCCCTATCTCCACATTGAAGAGCGCGGTGTACGGCAGCTGGAACCCGAAATATTCGTTAAAAGCTGCACCGAGCACTATGGCGAGTATGGAACCAGGAATTATGGCCTTCGCCAGGATTACCAGGCCATTTGGGCTCACTATCATGGTGACGAAGTTGCTCAAAGCCTTAGGTATCCTGCTCTTCTTTGGCGGATGCCTTATCCTGTGCAGCAACCACAAAGACATGAGCAGCATCGTGGCTCCGTATCCCGCATCCCCAACCATCAGTCCGAAAAAGATCGGGAATATTATTGCAAATATAAGAGTCGGGTCGAACTCGTCGCTCCTAGGTAGCGAGTAGAACCTTATGAAGAACTCGAAGAATTTCGTCTTTATCGGGTTCTTGAGCAGGGTGGGCGGAAGCTCGCTTGTCTTTACTGTTTCGAGTATGTACTTGTCGCCTGCTACACCTTTTATCGTGTTTTCAAGCTGCTCCTGCCTCGCGCTCTCCATCC
>JAKAOQ010000044.1 GCA_021812105.1 Microcaldota archaeon
ACGGCAGGTTCACCTCTCACCTCGACGGCGCTAAGCCCAAGGACGTATACTACATGAGCGGCCCGTACGGCCAGTTCAGGTTCGTACCCGATCAGGACAAAAAGGTGCTGTTCATAGCCGGAGGGACTGGCCTTGCTCCGATGATGTCCATGATCAGATACGTCAAGGACCTCAAGTCAGATAACGACATACTGCTCCTATACAGCGTGCGCTTTCCCAACGAGATAATAAGGAAGTCGGAGCTCGAGGAGCTGCGCAGCGAAATAAACCTGAAGACCGTAGTCACGGTGACCAGGCCGCAGGATGGCGATGGCTGGACCGGAGAAAAAGGGCACATAGGCCAGGATATGATAAAGAAATACGCACCAGACTACATGGAAAGAAAAGTTTACGTCTGCGGACCGCTCGCCTTCACAAAAGCCATGCAGGAAGTCTGTACTTCGCTCGGAATACCAAAAGAGATGATAAAAGCAGACGTGTGGGGCTAAGCGTATCTACATTCATACCTTGCTCAGCCTTTCCTCAAGCTCCTTCATGTCAAGTTTCGTAGTTATTATCGGTATCTTCTCAACCTGTGCCAGTCTTATTGCGAGCTTGTCCACGTTGTTTATGTTGTGAAGAACAACCAACTTCGGCTTTATCGGCGCAACCCTTATCACTACCATTGGCGATCTCCCTGTGCTAACAGACTTGAATACGAAAGCCCTGTCTGTGGTAGTCCCGAAAAGCTTTGGATAATCCGCGGGCTGAAGTTCAAGTATAACTCTCAAGCTGTCTATCTCTGTATACCCAAATATCTGCATGGAGTCGAGATAGCCCTGGTTTACAACTATCTTCCCCTCTATTATCCTGCTAAAATCTGTACCGCTTATGGGCGAAGAGAAGTCTGTTATGGTGTAGAACGGAGTCTCGCTTTTCTCGGTCTGCGAGAACTTCTCCAGGCTCTTTGTTATGTTGCCGCCCTTCTGCTCGTCTATGGTGAACAGGGCGTCAACGAAACGCCTTATGACCCCTACGCCTGGGCTAAGCCTCCTGTTGCTCTCATAGTCGCTTATGGTCGATGTAGATATTTTTATATATTTTGACAGCTCTGCCTGGGTTATTCCGAATAGCGACCTCCATTTCCTCATAACGCTGCCCGGGCTATCAGAAAGCGCTATTTCTCCAGCAATCATCTCCCTGACGTTATCCATGGATGCACCAATACCCAATACAGACAATATACATACAATCTAATACAATTTAAACTACGCCTTTTTATTTCTTACCGGACTTCCCCTTCTTGGAGCTGCCGTAAAGCGCATCAACTTCCTCGCTGCTCACATCACCAGTCTGTGCTCCAGATTCAAAACCTATTTTTGGCTTCTGCTTTGATATAAGGCCATAAACTATGAATAGCAGAGCAAGTATGAACAGCACTATTACAGCCAGGCCGGCTATCTCTACGCCTACGAACGATCCCTTGTAGGTGGTGAGCGATTTTGCGGTGATGAAAGAAGCTGCAGGCAGCATCACCTCGGTATAGACCTTTTGCAGCGATGATGCGCTGCCGTTGCTGTTGTCTACCACTACCGAATAGACGCCCGGTCCAAGCGTGGCATTTGACGCATAGAAAGGTGCGCTAGAATTCGATAGTTCCGGAAGCGACATAAGCTTTGCGTTCTTGAATATTGCGACCGCGCCTTTTCCCTCAAGTGACACGGCCTCAGAAAATCCATCGGGGTTCTTGTTGCTCGTGTTGCTCATGTAAGAGTACCAGGACTGAAATGCGTTTGAATCGAATACATACGTGTTCAGGCTCGCGTTTGATCTCACTACCATGAAGAATCTTGACGAGTTTGTCAGATTGAGCGTGCTGTAATAGAAGCCGTTGCTGCCTATGGTGACGTTGTTCAACGATGTTACATCACCAAGGCTTGCCTTTACAAGCCCCCCAGACGCCAATATAACTACGAACGCGAAGAGCAGGAACAAAAGCCCAGCGTAAACCACCTTCTTTTTCATCTCAACACCTGCTATTTAGTGATATTTAGCAATATAATCCCGTAAAGTCCTGCTCCTTTATTTGGCAGTCATACTTTTTAAACCCTTGCCGTTTCTTTGCAATAATCTACCACACAAATTATTAAATGTGCGTTTGCATATTAAACTGCATAAGTTTTTCGAGTGGTTTCGTGGGAGATGTGCAGAGAATAAATACGGGTGTAGAGGGACTGGATGATCTGCTATACGGCGGCGTGCCTGAACTGAATCAGGTGGTCGTAGCGGGTGGACCCGGTTCTGGAAAAACGCTTCTGAGCATGGAGATACTATATCACGCTGCCAAGAGGGGTATTCCCGCAGCGTTCATAGCGCTAGAAGAGGACCCTAGGACAGTGGTAAAGAACTTCAAGAGCGCGTTCCCCTCCTTCTCCGATGTGGATGACCTGATCAACAACGGTACGCTAGTTGTGGGGGGAGAGGATGCAGCAATGAGGATACAGTCTACCAGCGACTCAGAAAGCTACTCATTTGGAAACATAGTATCTGATATAGAAACCATAGTTGGTACCAACAACGCCAAGCTGGTAGCAATAGATTCCGTGTCGCTCATCAAACTCATGATAAGTGATAATCTTACGTACAGAAAGTCGATGCTAGCCCTCACGAGTAACCTTAGGCGACTGGGCGTGACCGGTATAATGACTGCCGAAATGCCATCTTCCGAGAGAAAGGATCTGAAGTTCAGCCAAGAGTTCTTCATATTCGATGGTATACTAGCAATGTACCAGATGGGCGAGGCCGACAAGAGGACGCTTGGCATGGAAATAGTAAAGATGCGTGGTTCCAACCACAGCTGGTCACTCGTTCCATACGAGATAACCTCTGGCGGATTTAAGGTCTATTCTATACAGTAGCGTGCGTGCTCCAATGTCGGGTCTCAATGCTGGAGTTGCAGAAGAAAACAAGGTTGGAGAGAACGGGAGAAGCAAGGTGGTGCTTACAGAGAGCGACAAGAAGCGCCTTTTCCTGGTTGCTGCCTTGATACTCGTGTTGCTCGCCGGTGTATCGATAGCGTTGGGCTCGATACACAAGGCACCGCTTGCTGCGTGCGAAGGTATAGTCTTGCTGCAGAACAGATACACCTGCCTTAACAACCTGGCAATTTCAACATCAAACGCCAGCGTATGCTCTAAGCTACCATATCCATATAACGATTCGTGCGTTGTTAACGTAGCGTCGAACACGCGAAGCATAGACACGTGCAACGCTACGCGTGGAAGCGCGTTCTACAGTAACTGCGTTTCTAACATAAGTGCATCTACATCCGATGCATCATACTGCGGGCTCATAACAAACAGCAGCTCGAGTTCCTATTGTGCCTATCGCGTGGCGCAGGAGTCATCGTTCGACAACGTTTCGTACTGTGGATTAATGAAAGATGCTTACTACGCCAGCCAGTGCTATGCGCTCTACTACTATAACCGTGCTACATCGAGCAGCAACGCAACGTACTGCACGTACATACAGAATACCACCAACGCCACCGTGCTGTACGCTCTTTCTTCGAACGGCAGGGCGTTCAACTATTCGTCTTTCAACATCAGCGAGTCGCTCTATCTTGGGATCATCAATGCTACGCCACGCAGCTACTGCTACTACAAGGTAGCCGTGCTGTCTAAGAATCCGGCCCTCTGTTCCCTCGCCGGAGGAACGATTGGTGAACTGTGCACTTATTCGCTCTACACACACCAAAATACTACCACGAACTACACCAACCTCAACGCAAGTTATTTATGCGCAAACGTGCCAGCATCGTTCAAGGATTATTGCATACTGGGCGTGCAGACGGCGAAGGCGGCCAATACGAACAACGTAAGCGTATGCCTCGCAATCGGTGTGGCGCAGGAAGAATATTCGTGCATATCAACTCTCGCTTCGCGGTACAACGAATCCTCGTACTGCTCTTACATAAGCAATTCGACGGCGAGATCGGCATGCGAAATCTCCGCGACTAACCGCACGGCATAGATTTGGTACAGGTAATGCGGATGGAAGGAATAGTTACATCGATAAGGCACTCACAGTCAGGCCTGAACTTCTATAGCGTTCTGTGTGCGGATGACACGAGGATTGTTGGAGGTGAATGCGAACTCAAATTCAATCTATACGATGTTATAGAAGTTGAAGATGTAAAAGGGAACGCGGACGGCGTATGTTCATTTTCAGCGCGGTTTCTCGAGGCTGGAAATAGGAAAAAATATGAAAAATACTTGAAAGATACTGGGAGCGTATCCCGCGTACAGAGCAAACCGCAACCAATCGGAATAGAAAAGTTCGACGAATTTATGGGTTCGGTGTCTGACACGCTGAAAAACTCCGCAAACCGCCTAATGGCCAGCATAATAAGCGGCTCCCCCGTAGTGGTACGCTACCACAACGATGGAGATGGGGCCAGCGGAGCAATAGGCCTTTTCAGGGCGGTAACGGGGATACAGAGCAAGCTTTTCAGTTGCAAGGCCAACGTGATCTGGAAGGCAAACAAGGGCGTGTCCTATTCATCATCTTCGCACTGGTCCGATCTGCTTATGTTTAATGCCTACGAGAGCGCCGAAAAACCTCTTGTAGTGATAGTAGACTTTGGGACGACCAAGGAAAGCGAGAACGCCATAACAAATTCGAAAGGAGTGGAATACATATGGTTGGACCACCACCCTGTGCCAGCAGGGTTTCCAACCAGCCCGATCGCCTTTTACATAAATCCATGGCTGCACGGTTACGACTCAAACGTCACGGCCGGTGCCATGGCCTGCGTCTTCTCATCCATGCTGCATCCCGTTGATGCGAAGGAGCTCTCTTACATCTCATTGATAAGCGACCACAGCGATTACGCCCCGGAGGATAAGAAATTGCGCGAGAAGGCGCTAGTCCTCGATTACATAACCAGCAAGAAGTTCAGAGACGAGGACAGCGCTCCATCATCGTTGCACCCGAAAAGCATGGACTCGGTGATGAGAGACGAGTCAAAGATAGACGAGATATTCAGGAGCGCGAGCGAGCAGCTAGACGAAGCAATAAAGGTTGGTGTTAAAAACGCGAAGCGCTACAGCAGTTTGTCAGGTGTAAGAGTTGTAGTGCTCGACTTTGAACACGTATCTATGCTGGACTACGGAATCCTCCCCGGCAGGTACAGTACAAAACTACACGACGAGGTCTCGAAGTTCATAGAAGGCGACGCCGTGCTTATTGTATACTACGCAAGCA
>JAKAOQ010000045.1 GCA_021812105.1 Microcaldota archaeon
TCCTATAGTAAGCGCGAGCCATCGAATTATTGACCTTTTGGTCTCGAGGACTTCCTTCGTAAGTTTCAGGTTCCTGAACGTATGCTCACGTTCTATGAGCCCGGACTCTATTATGTGAAGATCGCCTTCTTCCATCAAAAACACGAAACTACGTATTGCTTGCGGTTTACTAACATCTTTTTAGTAAGAATAATTAAATTCCTTTCCGTGACGCCCTTGTTTATGTTTTAGGAGAACTCATACGTTTGGATATGCATAGGTTATTTAGTGTCTGTCAGGCTATTTTGCTCATAAGTTCTTCCCCTATCAATTCGCGGGCCCTCTTTAGGGACAGAACGCGCATACCCCTGCGTTTTGCATAATTGCATTGATACCGTATGTATTGCTCGTTTATCCTCGTATCGGGATTCGCTTTCTTACACTTTTCTATATACTCGTTTATGCGTTTCACTGCATCGTCTACTTCAAGCTTGCGCACGTTCACAAAGTAGGGGGCCAGGACGAGATTGACTACCCTATGCCTGCCGTCCAGTATCGGATATTCGAGAAGTCTCTCTATCCAACCCCTACTCTTCCCGCTATCTACACTCGCTTTTCTGACTCTCGAAACAAACGGATTTTCTTTGTAGAACGAGACAACTTCAGGAGGAAGGTCATTTTTGCCTATAGGAAGACCTTCCTTTATCTTTCTCCTTATCGCGTTTTCCATGATTGATGCAATTTCGTTCCTTTCAAGGAAAACTTTGCCCCCTTCCAGCTTTTGATTAACTAGATAAAACTCCTTCAGGTCTGGTCTGTTCTTCGTATAGTCTATGAAATCCATTGAAAATAGAGCGTTATCCACAGATACCTTGAGGCCGAGTTCAAGGGACAGACGACGTATCTTGAGAACATCGGTTTCGGTTCGAAGGGAATCTGCGCTCCTCTTTGCCTCGGCTCCGGCAAACTTGCCTATCACCCAAATGTCGTATGCGGCGCTTACAAGCATTCTGGAATAAAGATAGGTAAGGAGGTAGTCCTTCTTTATGTAATTGCTTTCCGTATAGGTAAAGGTGTGGTTTCTTGCGTTGAGCAGCGTGTTGACGTGTTCCCTCGCCTGGGTAAGATGTACGTGGTCAACCTTCTGCAGGGACATGCCCTTGATTATAGATTTCGCTTCTTCGGAAAACGGGTATCTATAAGCAAAATCCAGTTCGTCGCTGTCCATGATCGAAGTTCACGCAAGAAAAATAGATATATTTGCTTCTCGAACGCGCCACACCGATTTCAAGTTAGATACAATTAAATATCTGAACAATTCCATACGGTAGAGTGCGTGCGTCTACCATCCACATTTATACAGGAGTAGTAGGAAATGATGCTTTGGTTATGATATGAGGACAAAAGAGGTCAGCTTTAAGGATAAAATGGAACTTGGGGAGATGGTCCGGGGTCTGCTTCCACAATCAAACTGCTTGAAGAACCATACCGCAGCCGCAATCGTAATTCCAAAAGGGGATGACTTAAGCTCTGGAGGCATAATTATATCTACGGGCACAAATTCGTGTGCGCCCCTGAAGCGCAACGCTGACGGAAGCTTGGGGCCAGAAAGATTCGAATACGGAGAGAAACTAGAGGAATGCCCGAGGATGGCTATAAAGACCGGTACGAGTTATGAGCTTTGCGCACCGGTGCATGCGGAGGTAAGGGCGATTCTAAACGTAAGGGAAAACGCGTTGCCATCCTCAGCTCTTGGCGAGTTTGCAGGTCATCTTAGAGTAAGCGAGGAAAGGATACTTTCGGTATTTACAGAAAAAGAGCTTGAGAGATTTAAAGGTGCCATACTTTATCTTGTTGGTCATTATTGGGCGTGCGACAACTGCCTGTACGTAGCCAAAACGGTGGGTATAGGCCCAGAAAGGGTAGTGCTAGACGAGATTACAGCAAAAAGCGTGCAGGCGAAGTATATACTAAACAATACCGTGTGAGTGTCGGAGAATATTGGCTGCTTTTTAGGCCGTTTCATCTCCTGAGCTTTTCCAGCTTGTTCTCTGTGCTGTATGACGCTGCAAGCCTGCCGAGGGGATAGTCGTTCATGTCGGCGAACGGTACGGTTTGGTTGTTTACGAGACCAGGATGCGCTTTGTTCATCTCGCTGTACATAGATTGCATCAATTTGCGATAGCTGGGATGTCCTTGCCTGCCGGTTCTCAGCTCTATCCACCATACATACTGCCTGAGATCTGCGCTTGCTATCCACCTAACCTTGTGAGCGAACGTAACACACGCTTCGGCATATTGTGGTGTTATTTTTACTGCATCTTTGTACAAACTTTCCGCGGCTTCTATCGCGTCAACGAACTTGTCTTCAAAGCCCATATTTCGAATTATATCCGGGATAACGTAACCCTCGCTTATGCCAAACTTCTGCCGGATCTGGAGCGTGAACCTATTTCGCTGGAGATCGCGGAATACCCCTATGTCACCTATGAATTCCGCATCGTAGTTTGTAAGCTCGAACGAGCGCGGAGGTTTGTGCCTCCTGTTTTCACGCCCTGACGCGGCTGCTTTGATTATGTTGTCGGAATTCAATGCTGCACCGATTTTGTCATTTTCACGGAGCATACGTATTATTGATTCCATGGGTGCATTGGTGTACGGATAGATTGTAGCTGCTGCAATCCTTGCGCGGGCAGAATCCTCGTCTTCGTAATGCAGCAGTTTCACCGAAGCGCCCTCTGCAGATTTGTTCGGACCTATTGCTACTTCCGCATTTTTGGCTAACTCGATTAATTCGTTCTCCCTGAAGCGCAAGAACTTCTGTTCTTCTACGCCGTGCCCCTCCATTACTCTTCTTATTAGTGGTTCGTCCTCTTTCATTAGTTCTTCGTAGCATTTGTTTGCGGTCTCTACCGAAGGCGGATATGCGCTGGATAGCATCTTTATTAGCGAATGATCCAGTGACCTATACGAAGCGAACCAGCCGAGATTGGTCATTGTTGAGGTAGGCAATAGTACACGTACAACGTCTAAAGATGCTGCCTTTATAGAAGTCCTGTATGCACGTTCTGCCTTCTTCTTTTCATTTTCAACGTCCACGCCGTTTAGGTGTTCTATTTCAGAAAAACGCACTTCCAGAGTTTTACCGGCAATGTTTACGCTGAATGGGAAATTTTCCAGCGGATAGATGCGCATAAGCCTTGAGGCTACCTGCGGCTGCATCTCCTTAACCCTACCAAATAGGAGGTCGTTTACGTATGTATATTCATTGCCTATGGAAGAACCCAGTACGGCAGGATACGCTTTGTATAAATACAGACCATCTGATTTTGGCCCGGTTATGAACCCTTCGTTGTCTACCCCGTACCTGTTAGTGAAATCGACATAGCGTGTTGACTTCTCTATGTATCCAGCGAGCCGGCCGTCCTCTACGGCTTTAGCTTCTACCTGATCTACGCCTTCGATTGCGATATGTGCGGAAGCGGAGTCTATAACAGAGTCGTCGCCGTATTCCGATAGCACCCTTTTGAAGAATGAGTCTGATCTCGGCCCGCCCACCTTGAACTCCGAAGCTTTTTCTACGGCTTTTATGTAATCGAATATGCCGTCGTAGTACTCCCCCGTATCAGGATCTGTAACAAATTCTTTCAGAAAGAGGGTCCTGAGACTCATTGGTGACCTCGAGTACCTTGCGAAGAAAGCCGCCTTGGTGGTTTGTGGCAGGGTATTCCTAAGCACAAACACATTGCTGTCCGTATTTGTGAAAAACGGCTTAAGTATGGCAAGCTGCTCTTCATCATAGCGCTCCACGAATTTGGACATACCAGGCATTTACACACCTTCAGAAGTATCCAGAGACGCTAAGTTCTACTTAATATATAAGCGTAGTGGTGAGTTGCTATGTATACGAATCATGCTGCAGGACGATGATCAACACACCTTCCACTTATAGAAGAAATACTGAATATCGACTTGCCTCTATTAGGGGAGCAGCGCTATGGATGTGAGTAGCCAGCTTAGGTACTTCGCGTTTTTTATCTCGCTCCTAAACCTCTCGTCCGAATCGTACATTACAAACTTTTCTGCTGCAGATTCGATCCATTTCTGGGCCTCATCCTCTGCGTATTCTATACCGCCATACTTGTAGATTAGGTCCACGATTTCATTTACCTCTTCTCCTGACTTCTCCTGCTTGCTCTTCATAAATATCCTGTCCATCTCCTTTCTTTCTGCCTCGGTCGCATTTTCAAAAACCTTGAGTATTACTATTGTAGGCTTGCTCTCCCATATATCGCTAAAAGGCTCCTTGCCCAACTGTTCCTTTGTACCTGTTATGTCCTTTATATCGTCAAGTACCTGAAACGCGATACCCGCTGATTCGCCTATTTCCTTTATAGCTTCGAGCACGCTTTTGCCCGCTCCTGCGGCAAGAGCGCCGAGCTGCATCGGGCCCCAAACGGTATAGGCTGATGTCTTGAGGTTTGTCATCTCTATGCAGTCCTTATAGCTTATGTTGGCCAGCGACCCGGCTTTTTTGAGCATGTTTATATCCATGCTTTCGCCGTAGTAGGTAAGACGGCCTATTTCGTAGAATTTCTTCCTTATCGCATCGGCGTTCTCGTATCCCAGATCACCTCTCCTGGAGTTCACGTAGTCTACGAGCATGTTCCACGTAATCGAAAGCAGCATAAGCGCGTCGTTCATCGTGTTCTCCTTTCCGTAGGCTGCGGTGTAGGAAGGTTTCTTCCTGCGCGAACCCGACTCGTCTATAAAATCGTCAGCCATCAGTATGAATTCTTGCGATAGCTGTACCAGAGCTGCGAGAAGTATGAGGTCATCCTTTTTAGCCCCGAGCGCCATGCCCGTGAGCATGAGATTGGCGGGCCGCCTAAAGCTGCTGTTTTCCAGGCGCATGTAATACAGCAGCCTCTCCCTTTCATCTTTGCCCGCTACCGCGTCCACGTATCTGCTTACTATCTTCTTTATCTCTGATTCCATCTCTTCTTTGAACAGTTTCATGTCTTCCTTATCATCCGAGGTAGCACCACGCGGCAAAACGTAACGTATGTTTTTATTTACCACCATCCCACCGCAAACCTTGTGCGCGACACAGGTTGCACATTAAATTTGCACTTGGTCTAAGCCCGTTATAATAAGATC
>JAKAOQ010000046.1 GCA_021812105.1 Microcaldota archaeon
TCAAAGCCGAATTGCTGACCATTACTGCTCTCAGTGATGGTACTAACATAAATCTTGTCGAGTTTCGTGTTAATATCGGCATAACTGTTGGAGAAAGCTGGAGCAAGATGTTAGTTGTGCCATTAACACCGTCATCACGAAGAACAGATGCGGTAAGCTGATTGTTTGAAAGCGTAACAGGATAAACGGTATTGTTTATTTCAATAGTTGAAGAGGTAACATTGAATCTTACAAGATTTATATATGAACCGTTTTGCAGATACAGCGCCCCTAAAATCGAGCTTACGTTCAACATTGAAAGAAGATTTAAAGTGCCGCTTCCCGCGACGTTTACCCATCCGCTAGTATTACCTGATATCGTATGCACCATAAGAGAAGAATATGTTATACTGAGACCCTGTGTTCCTATCGGCACGTTCGCGGGGTCTGTAAGACTAATAAAGACGTTGTTTTGAGCAGGATGATACAGGAAGTACACGAGCAGACCTGCAACTACCAACACTATCGCGACGGTCACTATCAAACCGGAATTTTTCATATCTGTATAATACTGCTATTATACTGTTTGTTTATAAAGTTTTGTGTACAAAAATTTATCGCTGGCTAATTCTTATTATAGAGAACACGTGAAATTTATACCGATTTTAAAAAAGTTTTTATATTATTGGCTATTAAAATTGGTATGGATTTGTTTGGACATAAACTGAAATGTAAGGTTTGTGGGACAGGGTTTAAAACCCAGGCGGAGCTGGATGCTCATGCCCAGACTCACCAACCGCAAGCTGCAGAAGTTCCAGCAGTGTCTACCGGTACGCAGGTTCCTGCTACGCAGAATGCACCGCAGACACCAAGCGTCCCACCGGCAAAGGCACCGTCCGCCGCATTAAAATGCGAGAAATGCGGTGCTACTTTCAATACAACGGAAGAACTGGATGCTCATGCCAAGACGCATGCTGGACAGACGGGATCGCAATCTCCTTAAAAAATCGATAAGGGTTTTTGATTAAGGATTAAAAATATCTGTCAATGCTTTAAAATTTAATTTTTATTTTTGTATGATTGTGATTTACGCCATTATAAACCCAGTTTTATGCTGTAGTGTTTGAAATTTATATCCCTCCCGAGGGTGCATCCGTTATACCGTTTGGATTTCTAACGTTCGTTATCGTGCCTACAATACTGTTTGAAGACGTAGATATTATGGATATGCTGTTCGAATTGTAATCAGTAACATAAGCATATTCACCATTTGGATTTATTGCAACGGATTGCGGACTTGCGCCGACTGGTATCTGTGCTATTACCGTGTATGTCGATGTGTTTATCACATATACGTTGTTCGAGTTCATGTTTACAACATATGCTTCAGTATTGTCAGGGGATATTGCAACACTATAAGGATATGTTCCTACGGATATATTTTTTATTACATTATAATTCGATAAATTTATTACTGATACTGTATTGGAGCCATCGTTCGTCACCAGCGCATACGCTCCATCCGATGCCACTGCAATGCTTGTCGGTGCGGAACCTACGCGTATAGAATGTATCTTGCTCAAAGTCAATGGGTTAACGACAGCTACGGAATCGTTGGTATTCTGCGCAACGAAAACCAGACCTGAAATCGGCGATATGGCGATGCCGTCTGGTGCGCCCCCTATTTTAGATGAGGATATAGTCGATAAATCCGAGGTGTTTATCGAATAAAGATAACCTCCACCACCATAAGCGGTGTCATATGCGATTGTTCCGTTATAATTTATGGTAACCCCAAACTGGTTAGTGCCTATAGACAGGTTGGATATCACCTTGTTCAGGTTCGTGTCTATAACGGAAATAAATGCGTTACCGTGGCTCGTGACATAGACATAATGACCGCTCGGTGTTACAGCTATCCCGAACGGGTTGCTTGTTACGGTTATGTTTCTTACGATAGTGTTGGTGTTCGTGTTTATAGCGGAAACTGTTGAAGAACCGCCGTTCGCTACAAACATATCGCGTATCGGTATAAAATCTACTATTAGCGTATTGTTTATCAAAACACCTGAAGCGGCAGTGGGATAGTATACTACTCCGTTTATCGTGGTATTTTCTATAAGGAATTGTTCTCCACCGAGATTAAGAAAGGACAGGACGCCCCCGCCGGAACTTTTTCCCTGCCCATCATAACTTACAAACCAGACTGCTCCTGCAGGAAGGCCGTACTCCGTAAATGTTATTTCGTTTACTGAAGTCGCCTTTCCGGAAATCGTTCCTGTTGCCTTATATTTTAGTAATCCTGACGACGTACTTTCTCCGTATAACACGGATATAACCGAACTATAAAAGTTTCCCGTGGTACAACTGGTATTGTAGAAGACTAGATTAAAATTCTGACCCGGAGCAACGGTCGTATTTAGCTGAGTTGTGCTGCTCGTCGATGTATATTGTGCACTTAGAATAGAAGCATTGAAAATTGTGACTGTAGTGCCTATAGAATTTCCCAGTTTTACAACCATTCCAACAGGGCTGCAGTACTGAGAAAGAAATGTGAAAGGCGCAAATCCCGTGGCGGCCTGAACAGAGGTGTTAACCGGTGAAAATATGCCCATAGTGTACAATATCGCAGCTACTAACACTATTATCAGTATCGCCCAGCCGTAGGTCATCATGTACTCTAATGAGGATTGGGCCGTTCTATGATGTAAAAGCATATGATTTATCTGCTCTTATTCCTTATATCTTTGGAATCCCATTCGCGTATTGGCTGCATTCTTTTACAAAAAGATGTAAAAATTTACACTTGGAATAAACTCGCGCGGCGCTACGTAATATTTATGTATGCTGGCTTTGAAAGTAGTGCGCTTGTCGATAATGGCGCAAATGATATTGTCGTATCCTTCAAATTTTCTATGAATGTAGTGTTCACGAAACCGATTCCGGGCTCTATGAATTCTGACGTAATGTTGATACTTGAAAATATTGCCGTTCCAGAATAATCTGATATGCATACAGTATTTTTTATATGAACCGAATAAGTGTCATTCGATTGGTAGTGCTGGACGTAGTCACCGCTTACATTCATTAGAGAACACGTGTAACCCAGATAACTTTCCGTTTTAATAAATTTTGTGTTTATGTTGGAGTTGTTTATTTGCGCTCCCTGAACAACGTTAGCAAGGGACAGATTCTCTATTAAAGAATTAAGATAGGCAGTATACTCAGTGGATGAAAGCGAATAATAAGGACAGTCTACAGAATTTACGCTCTTGTTTGAAATGCTACTGCATTTGACGTATCCGCTGTCATTAAGCAGGTAAAATGACATAAGCACGTAGTGATTAAACTGTTTAAACTGTCCAGATATATTGTTGATCTCCGTACCGAAAGAGGACGTTTTCAGGAGTCTTCCCGACTTGGAGAAAATTCCGGACGTAGACCCGTTTGTATAAACCTTGGTCAAATTCGGGCTGGTCGCATGAGACGAAATGGTTTTAATGCTAAAATTTGCGAGCAACGACATGTTGATATTACTGATGTTTGAAAGAAGTCCGTAGGATATGTTTAGCATCTGTTTCATGTTAGTGGCTGCTGAAAACGACTGATTGCGAGCTTGATTGGTGTTTTGCGCTGTACTATTGGACTGCAGAGCATTAGACGGAGAATTAGGAAAAAGTAATATTACCCCAGCGATAACGACAATGACTACGACAATGACGACGATTAATAGACTGTTCATATTCTGATTAAAAACTGAACGGATTTAAACTTTTTTAGTTTTTGGAGTTTATGACACGTCCTATATAAAACCCAGCCATAACAACACTATCCCGATGAATTCGGAATAATACAAAAAAGAGGGAAAACTAGCGATATAAAGCGTGCCTGCAACACTTACAACCACGACTCCAGTTATTATGGATAACAGTTTATTACTGTGCCTCTTTCTGTATCCCATAGCCGCAACGACTATCAGAATAATCGCTGCTGGAAAGGTCGCTATCGAAGATGCTAGCGTTACGATCAGCGGCGGAGGACCTTCTACAACGTAATTTAAGAGCATGTTTTTGATACCAGGCATGGCGACGGAATACAGGGTAAATACGGCTGATGCCGCAAAAAATATTGAATAGTAACGGACAAATTTTCTATTCTTTAGAAGATATAACGAACCCAAAGCCAAAAATTCGACGAGTATCGCGACTATGAAAAGATATGCAGCCATTAGCGCATCTGAATATATACCAAATGCGAAGATTATTTCCAAAAGTGCGCCGATGGTAAAACACCATAATCCTAATGACCAAAAAAGATGACTTTTACTTTTGGTTTTTGCGTATTTTACAGTTAACATTGCTGCGAGCAGCAACGAAAGAACGAAAATGATTATTGTAGATAACTGTAGGAACCACTGAGATGATAATATGTCCATTTGATACTTAGTAATAATCACTATTTATATGCGCGGCAGATGCAGCACGTAGTTAGCCTAAGAAAAAAACCTTTGCGGATTGATGTTTAAATATGAATAGCCTATTGCTGGGGCCTCAGGTATTATCTTATTTGCGAACCCCTTTAAGCCGTTCGTGACATAAGTATAACCTTGTTTAAGTTTGTTAGTCATATACATGTAAGCACCGGTTGTTTCTTTCTTTACCGCGGCGATGGCACTGTCGACTCCATTTTGTATCCTTGTGCCGATGCCCTTGGCCCATGTCTTGACTTTTTCTGAATTTTTATATAGCCACAATCCTGCCTTTACTCCCCCATAAACTGCAAGCGAAAGCAGGCCTAGCACATAGCCCGCAAGGAGTCCTGGTATGAATGACGGGGCGTTTACCAGATTTGCCAAGCCCCCGTACGCAGTGTGCTTGAAAGCATTTATTCTCCATCCCCAGTC
>JAKAOQ010000047.1 GCA_021812105.1 Microcaldota archaeon
TTTATGCTGATTGATACATCTGGCATGAAAATGCTTGACCTGTTCAGGAGGCTGAACGCGGTTATAAGAGATTTCGCCAACGAGGTAAAGGAGGTAGTAGATAGGCACGAAGTGACAGCTCCGAGCGCGGAAATCAAGGAGCTGGTCAATAGCATAAAGTCAAGACACATCATCGATGAGAAGGACAAGCACGAAAACGAAGAGATACTAAAATTCCTAAATCAGCTATCAGAAGATAAAAGAATATTCTACCTGATAAAGGCGGAAAGTGGAGAGTGGATAGAGCTCCTGGATGCGATAGAGAAAAGGCTGGAGATGGACAAGGACACGCTTACCAAGGAAGAGCTCGACACGTACGAAAAAATCAAGGAGACCACAAAAGAGTTGAAGGACTACCTTAGAACCGAGAGGGTATAGCAGGCTGGTATCGTATTCCAACCGGTCCTGACCTACGGAAGTAGCAAGAATTCGCGAAAAGTATATAGTTTGTAGAGTTGAATTTTGATAAGTCAAATAGGGTGTTGTGTTGTTTCATTCTAGTTATAGGACCCATTATGTGAGTGAGCTCTCGTCCGAGTTAGACGGCAAGGAGGTAACTCTCTGTGGCTGGGTGCACGAGGTAAGGAACGTTGGAAAGATAGTTTTCATGCTTCTGCGAGACAGCACTGGAGTCGCACAGATAATAGGCAAGGACGGCGCGGTTTCACAGGAGCTTATGAAATCGATGGACTTGCCCAAGGAGAGCGTCGTGTGCGTGAAGGGGATAGTAAAGGCTAATCCAGAGTCCAAGAAGGGCTTTGAGATATCTCCTACAGAGATAAAGAACCTGAATCCGCTTTCTTCTACGATGCCGTTCGAGGTTACCGGAAAGGTGCCTGCGGATCTGGACGTCAGACTGGATTACAGGTACATAGATCTTAGGACCAGCAAGTCTAATGCGATATTCAAGATACAGTCTACTATTCTCGACTCGTTCAGGAATTTCTTCGTGGCTAGGGGCTTCCAGGAAGTGAGGACGCCAAACATAGTAGGAGAGGCCACAGAAGGGGGCGCCGACCTGTTCAGCATAGATTATTTTGAGAGGAAGGCGTACCTTGCGCAGTCTCCGCAGCTGTACAAGCAGCTCGCCGTGATAGGCGGAATAGACAAAGTATTCATGATAACCCCAGTGTTTAGGGCCGAAAAGTTCAATACACCCGTGCACCTCAACGAATCAACGCAGATGGATATAGAGATGGGTTTCGCGGACCACAGGGATGCGATAAAGCTCTTGAAGAGCGTGGCTGTAGCAATGATAAAGAACGCCATCGCGAAGAACGGGGGGCAGTTCGAGACGCTCGGGATAGAACCCGCGGTCCCAAAGGCCAAGGAGGTAACCTATTCACAGGCGTTGAAGAAGCTTAACGATAACGGGCTCAAAATGGAATTCGGGGACGATTTCTCCAGAGAGCATGAGCAGGAGCTCGCTAAAGTCTACGGCGACCTGATAGTTGTAAAATTCTATCCGACAAAGGTGAGGGCTTTCTACAGCATGCCGAATGAAAAGAATCCGGAAGTATCGAACAGCTACGACCTGCTTTACAAGGGGCTCGAGGTGTCTAGCGGTGCGCAGAGGATACACCTGCCAGACCTGCTGGTAGAAGCAATCGGTAAGAGAGGGCTGAATCCCGAGAATTTCAAGTTCTACATAGACGCGTTCAAGCGTGGGGCTCCTCCGCACGCTGGCTGGAGCATAGGCCTGGAAAGGTTTACCATGAAGCTTACCGGACAGGACAATATACGCGACTGCTCGATGTTCCCCAGGGACAGGAACAGGATTGCTCCATAAGCGCCTATCAGAAATCGGCAGCGTAGCCGGGTTACCTGCCAGAGAAGAATAGAAATAGGGAGTTGTACCTTTTCATATGTTTTCTAGGATCTCGGGGTGCTCCTCCTTGTACTTCTTCTGGAAGTCCAGGAACTTCTGCCACTTTTCGACCTTCTGCTTCTTGGTCTCTTCCTCGAACTTCGGTTTCAGCTTCTTCCATTCCTGCTCCGTAAAGCCGTACGGCGGATGCTCCCTAATCCTTGGCGAGTTGAAGAAATAAGAGTACATCTCCTTGACATAGTCGTAATCGGATTCGCTGGTGGATTTCTGGTCCGTGTGCACGCCTTCCTTTTCCAGAAACTCTACAATGCCAGACAGGCTTATCTTGTCCCTTATGTTGTCGGCGCCCTCGGGATTGTATATTACCATTATCTGCGATTTCAGATAGTTGACCTGCGCCTTGATCACCGGATCGAGGAGCATGAGCCTGTACTGGAGCCGCGCGGCGTGCTGCTGGTCTATCAGCTCCTGCTTGTTTATGTTGGAGAATACCACTTTCTTTACCATCCTGTACGGCATCCTGAACTGGCTTCCGTTTATGTTTACGTACTCCTTGGAAAGGTCCAAGTTCATGTGACTTTCCTTCTCCAGCTCCTCCTTGTAACCAGATACTCCGTGCCCCAGATCTCTTTTGTCCATGCGATCACCTCATTCGGTTTCAACTATCGGCTCAGCTATATCCTTGAAGGTCTCGTTGGCGAAGTTGATGACCCCCTTGCCTCCATTCACTGGCAGGGCAAAGTAGTCTATCATGCGCCCGTAGGTCTTCCTGTAGGCAGCGCCCGCAGTGAGCGACTTTATGTCGCGCGTGTACTTGTCGGCGTTGTAGTTCCAGCCCGGATGCGTCCTCTCCCATTCCTTCGATGGTATGCTGTACTGCTTCTGTATCTTGTCCCTGTATACCTCAGGGAATACGTTGAAAGTGCAGAAAGGCAGAACCTCTCCGTCTGGCATAGCGTAGTGTATGTCGCACTTCTCTACCCTGTGTATGTCGTAGGTGTGCTCGTCCTGGAAGTGCATCATTCCGAGGAACACGCTCTTCATGTGGAACTTGCCCAGCGTGGAGAAATCGTGCTTCAGGAGCACGGATGTTAGGAGCGAAGCGAAGTTTACAGACTTTGGCTGCTTCGCCTTGTCTATATACCTGTTCATCCCCATGAGGGTCTTTGCCGCAATCAGCTTCCTGGATATCGAACCCTTGCCTTCCATCTCCTTTATTCCTTCCTGGAGGTGCTCTATCAGTCCGGCAGCATCTATGAATTCCGTAATCGGTATGACCTTGTTGTCGCTGTCCAGAAACAGGTAGGTTCCGGCCCCGCACGCAAAGTGTATGGACATGTCGTATCCATACTTTCCGGTAAGCGCCTCGATGAACTTGTTGATCCCGCCTATGTACGGGACTGAGAACCAGTGGTCCTTCCTTATTACCCCCTGCGTCTGCTCCTCTATCTGCTTTATCGCCCCCGGTATTGTAATTCTCTGAGATTCACGAAGCCTTGTAGGCATCCTCCCTACCAGCGATACAGGCTGGAAGTTGACCGACCTTATTATGTCTATGTTGTTAAGCGCGAAGTTTATCATCGCGCCCAGTTCGTGGTCGTTTATGCCCCTTATTACTGTTGGCACCAGAACGACACCTATGCCGGCCTTTCTGGCGGCATCAAGCGTGAGCGGAGCCTCCCAGTGGTTCTTCGGATTCGCCCTCGCGCTTACTCCGTCGAAGCTCATGTAAAGCGTGCTTACTCCTGCGTATCTAAGCTTTACGGCCAGGTCCGGGTTCAGTCCGAGGTTTATTCCGGTGGTGTTCAACTGTATCTGGTCGAATCCCTCTTCCTTGGCCGCCTTTACTATTTCTATAATTTTAGGATGCATCGTGGGCTCTCCTCCGGTTATCTGTATCGCGTTGGCCGGAATAGGCTTCTGGCTCTTCAGGTTTCTGAACATCGCCCTGAGCTCCTCAACGCTCGGCTCGTATATTGCCTCTCCTTCCTTTGCGTAGAAGAAGCAGTACCAGCAGCTAAGGTGGCACCTGTTCGTTACGACCACGTTTGCCAACCCTGTGTGCGACTTGTGCCTCTCGCACATACCGCAGTCGAACGGGCAGTTCACGCCCTTGTTGTCGTTCACCACGTTTGGATTGTCGAAGCCGCGTCCGAAGTAGTTGTAGCCGCGCATCTTCATGTACATATCGTAGTCTTCCCAGTACTTCTCAACCGCCCATCCGTGCTCTGGGCAGAACTTCCTGATCATAACGTTGTCTCCGTCCTTGTAGATAGTACCCTGAATTATAAGCTTGCACTCTGGGCAGACCGTCATCGTCTTTTCTATAATCGGCATCTTCTCTATCTCCTCCATGGTTCTGTGATAAGGAGCGAGTATCGCCGCCATCTTCGCGTCCTTTTCCTTCGTAGCGTCGTACTCCGGCCTCTTGTTGTTTATGTTGGAGACTATAGTGTCCTTGCCGAAATTGCTATCCACCTGCTCGACCACTTGCTCGACCACCTGGTCGCTTCCGCTGTGCGCATTACCAAGATTTTCTGACATCATTTCACCAAAAATACTATCAAAACTGGTTGTTAAGGCAGGCCGGAAGTATTTAAATACTATCGGTCAGAAATTTTACTTTTCTTCAAAGATTGCACCGCTGTATAGGCGTATTCGTATAAAAAGTCAAAGGCCCTATTTCTGCACTTAAAGCTCCCCCGCTTATGTTCGGTTTTCCAAGTGGTGCATAGCTCAGCAATGCACGTTTTACCTTGATAGCCTCTTTCTCAGCCTACTCAGGTCCATCGTGTTCAGGACCCTGTCCCTCGTAAGCCAGCCTCGCCGTGCCGTCCCGACTCCGTATCTCATGAATTGGAGATGTGACGTCCTGTGCGCGTCCGTCCCTATAGAGAACATCACCCTGAATTTTGACGCAAGCATTATGTTTGTGTCGTTGAGGTCCAGCCTGTTGGGAAAAGAGTTTATCTCGAG
>JAKAOQ010000048.1 GCA_021812105.1 Microcaldota archaeon
AAAGAGGTGCCGAAGCTGTCTCTCGTATACAAGAAGATAGAGAAGGAGGACATAAAGAAGAGAATGGAAGAGGTAAACAGGGACAAGAAGGCGCAGAGCGGCGACCTTGGCTCCTACACCTACGAGGAGCTGCAGAAGCTCTTCGGAATGGACTCATTTGACGTGAAGATAACGCGCGAAGGCAACTCAATAAGGCTGCACGTTGGAAAATCCGGTGATGAATCCGAGTAGTGATGCAACCCATGACGAGTCTAAAGCTGCAGGCTGCCCTTGACTTTATGGTCTCGTACGGGCTTGCTATACTGATAATAACCATAGCCCTCTACGTTGTTTTTTCCCTCGGAGTGTTCAATCCCAAACTGGCTCCGACCGTATGCAACCCAGCTCCCGGATTCGTATGCAAGGCGTACGCGATAAGCACCAATTCAACGTTTACGATATCGCTGGCCCAGGCCACAGGCGGAACGATTGACATAACGGGCGCAGCGTGCTCGAGTTCTGTGAACTCTTCATCAGACATGCCGCAGTACGGCAACGTGCACGTCCTCGGATACTCGTCCGCTTACTATCCAAACACCAACATACAAAGCGGTCTGAACCTGTACAGCGACGGTTCAAATACGATAGATCTATACTGTTTCAACGGAGGCGGGAAGGCGACTTCGTCTCTGGGCTACACATTCAGCGGTTACCTTTGGATAAACTACACAATCTCGAACCTGCCGCCCACGCACTACATAAAGAGGGTTGCTACGTTCACCGTAAGCTACACGTGAAGAATAAAATATAAATCTTTAAGTTGAATGCTTTATTGCGATGTTACGATGTTGAAGTACCTGTTACCGGTCGTACTTATACTCATGATGCCGCTTACCTCGGCCTCGTACGTTTACATGACAGAGCCGTACGTTGCCACCATCTCGCAGAACGGGAGCGTGTATCTGGGGGACATAGGGCCAGGGCAGACGTTCTACATTACCATATTCTCTAACACCACGAACGCGGGCGGGCAGAATGTACCGCTGGGATGGAACAAGCTCTACGCTACAGCTTTGCCTTCTGGTTGGGTTGTGTCAAACTCATCTACCTATACGCCGACGCTTTCGGTCGAGATTAGGCCTTCTCCAAATGCATCGTTCGGTGCCTACGCTTTCAACCTTACCGCGGTGAACCTCGGCAACTATTCTGGAATCGGTCCGGTGACGTTCAGGGCTTTTATCAACGTTTCGCCAAACGTGTTCCGGCTGCAGGCAGAGCCCCAGCACATAAGCGCTGGCCTTGGGGTTCCGGCGTACGTCTACATTACGATAAACAATACCGGAGTCTCAGACAACCCGTTTGTCATAACACTGACTGGGCTTCCCGCCTTCAATCAGAGCAAAACTGTCATAGCGCCGCACAGTACGACAGGCAGATTCACCTTTCCGATTTATGAGAGCACTCCGGGAGTGTGGCACGCCAAGCTCGAAATCAGCTCCCTGACGAGCCCGTCCATATACAAGACCGAAAACATAACGTTTACCGTAAGGGCTACGCTTCTAAACGACGTTCTCGCCCTGAACCAGGGCACCCTGATATATCCTGTAGTCTACGCCCCCGTGTACGCTGTGCAGTACCTGATAGGCCTGATCGCGAAGCACGCATGAAGGGAATTATTTTATATATGAAGGGGAAACAATCTAACCAACCTATCCCAAAAAGTCGATGGTAGAAAATGGAAAAGACGGGCAAAAAAAGCAAGAAGGAACCTCTGACGCAATACCAGATAAGGGTAAAATCGCTGATGGATCTTGCCAGGACAGCGTGCACCTTCACATCTTCCCCACTCCTTTTCGCGGTGAAAGAGGGGAAGAGATACAAGCTGATGCTGCCGGGTGAGAGGATCGACGACTCTAGCAACATCTACATGTTTGAGACAGACAAGATAGCCAACTTCCTAGTGTACTCCCCCGCAGGGGATCCAGAAAGACTGGAACTAAAGGACGAGATAGAAGTAGAGCAGCACGACTTCAAGACCTACAAGATACAGGTAATGGAGCTGCTGAACAACCCCTTTGCGAATAAGACGGCGGACGGGAAGGAGAAACACCTCATATTCAAAGTCAAGGATTACAATACGCTGCTCAAGGGTATGTTGTCCGGTGCGGCCCAGGAAGATAAGATGAACAGGATATACCGGTTCGAAAGCGGCGGCAAGAGCTATCTGTGCGCTTTCGGCACGTCATACGACGGCAACGTCCTCATCCTGTACGCCGAGGCGGACGGCGCAAATATATTTAACTTTATAAGCTACAATCTCTCAAGCAACAAGCTAGAGTTCCTAAAGTCATTGAACAACACCGCATACGTGTCGCTCACGGTTGTTAACCTCGCGGAACCGTTTCCGTTTTTCAAGCCCGAATAGCTCAGTGGTAGAGCGACTGGCTGTTAACCAGTAGGTCGCAGGTCCAATCCCTGCTTCGGGCGAATCAAGGATTGTTCATTGCCCAACGTAGTTCCTAGTCCCCCAATGCAAAAGGCTTAAATATATAGTATGTTATATACTAACTATAGGTGTTATATAATGTCTGAGGAAATAACTACGGTACAACTAAGCAAGTCAGTGGTTAAGGCACTGAAGCAGATCAAGAAATACCCCAGGGAGACTTATAGCGAGATAATCTTAGGCCTTATAGAAAGCGCCAGAGAGATGAAAGAGTTCGATAAGTTTGTTCAGGAAGCCCAGAAAACCAAGATGAAAGAGCTATGGGGGGACGGTGATTACTCGGCGTGGGAGCATGCCTAAAGCCGGAGACGTGGTAATAACAAGGGTACAATTTGCAGATAGCGAAGGCTCAAAGATCAGACCCGCATTGGTGCTATTCGAAGAGCTAGGCAACATAGTCATAGCAGGGATAACTACAAACCTTCAGATGAAAGGAATACGCATCTCTACAAACGAGGGAGCAGCTCAGGACAGCGTGATAAAGTTGAATTATATATTCACAATCACAGATGGTGCAATAATAAAAACTGTCTTTCAATTAAGTCCCGAGAAGAAACACCTTGTTTTTGAGGAATTCGTCAAGAAGCTCAGTTCGTTGAAAGGTTAGGTAGCATTCCAGTGCAAACCGATTGTCGGAGATGTGCCTGACGCACATCTTGTGCTTCGGGCGATGCGCTTCCGGGTCTACTCCCGCAGTAATTTCACTTAAAGCAAAACTTTTATTACTATTGCCCGTTTAAACAGATTTGATAAAACAGGCTTAGCATGCGTCAAAGAGAAAATAATAAATATGTTTCTTCACATAATATTTATGTGATTTAATGCCGAATATTACCCTTGTAATCAGCAGGGGGCTTAAGATGGAAATGAAGAGACACCCCTCTGTCAAATGGTCGAGCGCAGTAAGGAACGTCATAGAGCAAAAACTTGCGGATTTCAGAGAGGCTGAAAGTATAGCAAAAAGAAGCAAGTTCAGCTTGAAAGACTGGAAATCAATAAGCGAAAAGGTATCAAAGGATTCCGCAAGACACGCGAAGGCGCTTCTCAATGAAAGTAACGGTTGACGCTAACATACTGTTTGCGTGTCTGATAAAGGACTCAACAACTAGGAAGCTCTTCTTCAATCCTGCTCTGTCTCTCTTTGCACCAGAGTTCATCGTAGAGGAGCTGCTGCAGCACATCATAGAGATACGGGTAAAATCTGGTTTAGGGGAAGAAGAACTACACCGCCTAATAGCAAAGGTTTTTGGACAGCTAACGCTTGTACAGGATCAGGCGCTTAAACCATTCCTGCCAGCATCAGCAAGCCTTGTTAAGGATCCAAAGGATTGGTTATATCTTTCATGCGCCTTGCATAAAGACACTTTAATCTGGAGCAATGACAACGACTTCGGCGAACAAGGAAGAGTCGTAATTGTTACTACAAAGGAGCTCATCGCTCTTGTAGGATTACTATAGATTAGAGAAAGTGCATGTTAACCAGTAGGTCGCAGGTCCAATCCCTGCTTCGGGCGGAAAAGTTTTACGACGACAAATCGACGTCATTTTTTGTCATCGAGGATGCAGCATTTTTCTACAAAGCATAACTGGCGATTTAGATAAATAGCATAAGCCCTCTGTGGGGCTTCACTTGATATTTACGCGGCTGCCTATCGAGGTTATGGCTCACCAGATACGAAACCTTAAAATGATTAGCAGACAAATTCCATCATGAGTATAATCATAAGGCCGTATAAAAACGCTGATAAGAAGGAGGTAGCGAAACTTTTTGATGTTTTCGAAGACTATCTGATATCTATTGACTATATCAAAATAGTGGGTAAACAGCCAGATTACGGTAATAAGTATCTAAAATTGACTCTAAAAAGCATTTCAAATAAAAAGGGCATAATGTACGTAGCGCTGTCTAAAGATAGAATAATCGGCCTCATAGTTGCAATCATTCTACCTTCATCAAAAGATCCAGGAAGTAAACCAGGAGTTAGGGGCAGGGTAACAGAACTTTATGTGGAAAAAGACCATAGACGCGAGGGTGTTGGGCTTGCCCTTATGAAAGTGGCAGAAAGCTATTTTAAATCAAAGCATTGCAAACGCATATTCATAGATGTCTTCGTACCAAATGCTTCGGCACATAAATTTTATATGAAATTAGGATACGCGGACTGCGATATAGACATGATTAAAAAGTTATGAGGGGCTTAGCCGCGCGCCGAATTGAGCCAGAGCAGTAATGTCAAACAATGTCATTCACTATTAAAAGATATTATGTAGGGAGTTAAGCATTGGCAGTGCTCCTGCTTCGGGCGACGCGCTTCAGGTACGACCCCCGTGCCACACTCTGCTTAATT
>JAKAOQ010000049.1 GCA_021812105.1 Microcaldota archaeon
CTGGTTCGGCGCACGCTACTGTAGTCGGACCCGGTAATACAACGTACATCAACGCCACTTCAAGCACGGGCTGCATAACATTCTACCAGAATTTCTCCGCCCCCGCAGGAGTATATAATATGACACTGCATACTGGTCCTGGTGGCGGAAGCTGCGGCTACGCGATAGCAAAACTCAACAAGACAACGGTCCCGCCGCAGCAGATCTACAATTCAGTGTTTAACGGCGACTTCCATACCGGCAGTTACATAGGATGGAACGTTACAGGTAAGGGATTCGGAGTCAAGCCCGGCAACATAACTTATTACGATGCAAACAAGTGCTATCTCGGCCAGCCGTGGGCCGGATACAACGGCACATACTTCGCAACTACTTACAACTGCGGGCTCTCAAACGCTCCAGGCAACATCACATCATCGCCTTTCTACGCGCTCAACTCTTTCCTCAACTTCAGGATAATAAGCCCCGCAGACTACTACCTATATGTGGAAATACTTCGCAATGGCACTCCTGTAATCATAGCACACTACAATACGTACAACGCGTCATCATTCGGAGCTACGGCCTCCTACACTTTCAGGAACGCAAGCATACCGCTCACCACGGTAATAGGCGAGCCTATACAGGTGAGGATTGTCGCCGATACGCTTTCGCGACAGAGGTTCATAGCAGTAGGCGACATCGCTCTTTCATCAACGCCGAACCAGCAGGCCGGTATACTGCAGAACCTTAGCATACAGTAATGCCGGTATGCTGCTCCACGCCTGTGCAAAGCACTTATAATTTTAACGTGGCATTCTTTACATCGGTGCGTCAATGCTGGTGTACAACACACTCGTGCGCAGGAAGCAGACGTTCAAACCCCTATCAGACAGAGAAGTAGGTGTATACACATGCGGTCCTACAGTATACTGGTTCGCACACATAGGCAACATGAAATCGTACGTCAGCGAGGACGTGATAAAGAGAACGCTGATGCACTCGGGCTATAAGGTAAAACACGTAATGAACATAACCGACGTTGGTCATCTTGTGGGTGACGCGAACATAGGAGAGGACAAGGTAAAGATGGAGGCCAGGAAGGAGCACAAGAGCGCGCTTGACGTATCGAGATTTTACACTCACGCCTTTATTGAAGACATGGAAAGGCTGAACATAATAAAGCCGGACGTAATATGCAAGGCAACCGATCACATACCCGAAATGCTTGCCCTTGTTAAAAAACTGGACGAGAAGGGGTACCTCTACAAGGTTGAGACCGGGATGTATTACGATACTTCAAAATTCAAGGATTACGGTGCGCTCGCTGGCATGGATTTCGAAAAGCTGAACAAGTACCTGAAAGCCGGCGCCAGAGTAGAGAGGGCTGCGGGAATAAGAAATACCACCGACTTTGCGGTATGGCGCTTCTCTAATAGTGAAGAAAAGGAGATGGTCTGGGATAGCGAATGGGGCCGCGGTTTTCCGGGATGGCATATAGAGTGCAGCGCCATGAGCATGAAGTACCTGGGCAACCATTTCGACATACACATGGGTGGAATCGATCACATACCGGTGCACCATACGAACGAGATAGCGCAGTCCGAGGGGGCGACGGGCGAGAAGTTCGTAAACTACTGGATGCACATGGCGTTCCTCAAGGTAGACGGGAAGAAGATGGCAAAGTCTCTCGGCAACGTATACACAATAAAGGAGCTTGTGGAGAAAGGCTTCGACCCGATAGCGGTAAGGCTGCTGTTCATTTCTGGGCACTACAGGCAGGAGCTCAACTTTACCATAGAGTCGCTAAAGGGCATGACAAATACCCTGTCGATGCTCTACTCTTTCATAGACAGGATGAATGGGGTATTGAAGAGCGGAGGCGGTTCCAAAGATAAAGCTTTCATGGAGTTCGTAGACAAGTCGCGAAAAGGATTCTTCTCGGCGATGGAGGATGATTTCTCAACCCCGGAGGCACTCGCGAGCATGTACTCACTCGTCAGGGAGTCGAACAAGAGGGCGGAAAGCGGAATGGGTGCGGAAGAGGCGAGGCACGTCATCGATGTGATGCTCGAGTTCGATTCGATACTGGGCCTGGAGTTCGACAAAAGACTGTCTAGGACCGACAAGCTTTCCGAAGAGGTGGAGAAACTGATAAAGGAAAGAAACGAGGCCAGAAAGCACAAGGACTTTGCAGAGGCCGATAGGATAAGGCGCGTACTGAAGGAGAAAGGAGTAACGCTCGAAGACACGGCGCACGGCACAGTATGGAAAAGCAGCGACTAGACGCCGCTACTTCTTCTCTTCATTATCCTCTTTTACCTTTCCGTCTTTGTTCTTGTTTATGAGATCCCTGCCTATCCTCTCCCTGTTCTCCATATCCCTGTTTATCTTTTCAATGTCTTCCGGCTTTAGCACCTTGTCGAGTACGTACTTTGAATAGTTTATTGATATCTGTGATAGGTCTATCAGTATGGCCTGCATATCGCCGGCCTTGAGCAGAATGCCCTGTTCAGGCCTGAGCACCTCTATCCCGGCCGGTGCATAGTTGAACGCTATCCCAATGAGCGGTATAAAGCTTTCTACAAGGAGCGTTATTACAGCGTTAGTGCTCCACAGGCCCTTTACTTCTATAGGTTCATCTACCGAACCGTAGCAGTATACCACGCCCTTCTCCTTGAGTAGATGTTCGTTTATAAGGTTTGTCAGAAAGGGCTGAAGCTTGTCCTTGTCCTTGTCCTGCATGTCAAAATACAGCTTTACGAGCACGCCTCCCTTCTGTATTTTCTCCTCTGTGACCCTGTTGAGTTCTGATTTTGCCATTCACTCATTCCTTATCGTTTTCAATGCGTCGTCGAAGCCCATAATGCTTTCATCGCCGCTGACCAGGTTCCTCAGCTTTACCTTGCCCTGCCTCTCCTCCTCATCACCTATTATGATGGCGTAGCCGAGCTTGAGGGAGTTGGCGTAAGCCAGTTGGTTTGCAAGGTTCCTTTTTGCAATGTTGAGCTCCGTATTTATTCCATTGGCGCGGAGGGAGGTAGCGATCTTCGCTGCGTAGCCGAGATTGCTCTCATTAACGTACGCTACAAACACTTTCGAATAAGTATATTTTGTAGAAGATCTGTAATCCAGAAGGTCGAGGACCCTATCAATTCCGATTGAACCCCCAACGGCGGGAATGGACCTACCTCCATAAGCACCTATGAGATTATCGTACCTGCCTCCACCGCAGATGGAGCCCTTCACATCACCGACTCCCATAAATTCGAACACGGCGCCGGTATAGTAATCCAATCCCCTCATCACGCTGAAGTCCAGGACTACAGCGCCTCTTATCCTGTACAGGGTCAGCAGTTCTAGCGCCTTTCTTATCTCTTCTATCACTGGGCTGTCTCTCAGGATGGTACCTGCGTAGCTGAGCTTGTCGGTGTTGTCACCCTGCCTGGTTATAAAAGCGTTTATCTGATCTATCGCGCTCTTGTCAAGATGCAGCCCCGCAAGCAGACCGTTTACTCCGTCTACGCCTATCTTGTCGAGCTTGTCTATTACGCGTATTACATCTATGTAGCGCTCTTGCGCGATGCCAAATTCTTTCAAGACGGCGTCTATGAGCTCCCTGTTGCTTATGTGTATGCTGTAGTCTATTCCGAGCTCGTCGAAAGCCGTAGCTATCGCGGCTATAACCTCAGAGTCGCACACGGATTTCTCCCCGCCAACTATGTCAACGTCAGCCTGCGTGAATTCCCTATACCTGTTTTTCTGCGGCTCTTCCTTCCTCCACGCTTTGCCTATGTAGTATCGCTTGAAAGGGAGCGGAAGAGACTGGTGCATTGCTATGTATCTGGCCAAGGAGACGGTGTGGTCGTACCTCAGGCCGAGATCCTCGTCCTTTATCTCAAATATCTGTTTGGTGCCCTCGCCTATGCCTCCCTTTGCGTCAAGCACCCTGATACTTTCAAAGGTAGGGGTGTCGATAGTGAGGAAACCAAACCTCTGGTAAACATTCTCTATCTTCTTTATAACCTCGTTCCTGAACAGCGCCTCGTTTGGCATCAGATCTTTGACCCCGCGCGGGAAAGGAATCTCTGGCATTGCAACGCACTTTGAGGATGAAACACAAGTAGTATGAAAGTGGAAGAATTAATATTGTTATCTAAAACGCGGAATGGCAGCGAATTAGAGGTTGCTGTCTATCCACTTCTTTAGGTAGGCCTTTGGTACCGCACCCACGTTTACCGCCTTTAGATTACCCTTTTCAATAAGCAGGGTTGTGGGTATGCTCATTATGTTGAACTTGGTGACCGTTGCCTCGTTTTCATCAGCGTTCATCTTGAAAAATTCTATCTTACCTTCATATTCCTTGGACGTCTCATCTATTATGGGGGAATACATATTGCATGGTCCGCACCACGGTGCCCATACATCTACGATTACGGGCTTGTCCGACTTGATTACCTTCGCCTCAAAATCTCCATCGTTTATATCTTCTAGGGTCATACGACTCAGCCTTAAATAAGCTATACTATTACCTCCCAATCAAATATAAATATTAGGTAAAGAAACAAAACGAAAAACTACAAGACAAGCAAACATTCGTACGTGCAACCTGCACGAAAGCAATAAATATTTTGTAAACCCAGATCCCTACAGGTAAAGAATGGATAGGCTGGGTTTTATGATCCCTAAAACCAGGGAACTGGGAAGAACAGACTTTGACGATCTTACTGAAGGAGACTACACGCCCCTAACTCGTATTTTTAACTATTCTAAACAAACTATGTCAGATGAGCCGTTGAGGCTGGCAACCGAAAGCTCCAACCATATAATATTAT
>JAKAOQ010000007.1 GCA_021812105.1 Microcaldota archaeon
TTAAAAAATCACACTCCATATATATGAAAAAGGAATTATATTAAGCGACGACCGATGGCTCTACAGAACGGCAAAATTTAGTTTTGTATCTACAGATATTATACTCGTAATTTGCCATTTAATCATCGTTTCTTCCTAACCATGCGCTTCTATCCCTCCCTCTGTACAGAATATCCAGAAACAGTATTGAACTAATATTGTGTCAGGGGTTTTCCTCCCCTCTCTTTACGTCGTCGCAGCTGCTCTTCATCTGCTCAAGCAGGGTCTTCCACGCCTCCTTGTAGTCGTCGTGCTCCTTTTTGTCTACGTTGAAGGCGAGCCACGTACTGAACGAATTTTCTATGTTGCTGTCCTCAGCGATTTCGCTTATGTCTGTATAAGTGATGTTCTTCCAGCCTTCGCTGAGAGCTCTCAAGTATTCATCCTTCACCTCCTGTTTGCCGAGGCCGGTCGGCGCCTCTTTCGTCGCCTTATATGTCTGCCAGGAGTGTGCCGATGAGAGCGCCGCTACTATTACTCCTATCAGCATGCTAATGTGCTCTTCCTCATCCAGCTTCTCAGAATTTTTTATCGCGGCTTTATGAATTTTTGTTGAAAGCATATCGGCCCATGTAAGATTATACTTTATGGGCATACTATCTTGCTTTATAAATTGTAGAAATAAGAATTTAAAGCTACCTATGGGGTTCACGCAGTGCTATTACGCACTTCCGGCACAGTACAATAAAAATTATAAATACCAAAGCTGAATATTAAAACGTTAAAACTTCGTTTAGTGGTAGAATGTCGTTGTTCAATATATTCGGTAAGAAGGACGTCAGCTCAGAGTTGATGAAGAACCCTCCGTACAGGCTTTCGGTCGAGCTTGTGCCATACAGGCTGGAAGCGAACAAGAAGAGCGTTGCCACGATGTTCATACATCTTGCGAACATGACTACAGAACCGCTTCTAACCTCGGTCGTAATCGAAGCGCCGTCGAAGATAGGCTTCGACGAAATGGGGCTCTCGAAGCAGAAGGAGATAAGGATAGGCAACATGAACCCCAACGAGGAGAAAGAGCTGAAAGTCGACCTGTTCGGAGGTTCAGCTACAGAAAAGGGTTCCTACACCATGTCGCTGACTGCAATAATGCACTACCGCGACTACGGTCACGTAATAAACGCCGTCAAGAAGAGGATGATGATAAACGTAGTATGACCCTACGGAAGAAATTCCTTGTTCTTTATCTTCTCCCTAACATAATCGTCCACGAAAGTCAGCCTGGGCCCCTCAAGCGTGTCCTGCTCGAGCTTCTTCTTCGTTTTTATGACCCTCTTAAGCTCTGACACCCACTCCTCGTGCCTGTTGATCCAGGGATACTCGAGCATCTCCTGCGCTCTTTTTATGTCTACTTCGTTGGTCTTCATAGTCATGTTGTTCAGGAAGTCGTACCTGTCCAGGTCAGACATCGTCACCCCTATGAATCTGGCCTCCGGCGTGGCTATGTCCCCGCCTATGTACGCAAGGTTTATGCTCCCTGTCTTTATCGTCCAGTAGATGTACCATCCCCACGCGTCGCAGTCGTTGAATACGTAGATGGGCATTCCCGTGTCTGCCAGCTTTCTTATTATGCGCCTCGTTCCCCTGGCGGCCTGACCCTGCGGGCTTATAAGTATCGCGTTCTCCTTCTTCCAGAATCCGTCTTCGTTCAGCCTCTGCCAGAGTGCGTCCTTTTCTACTACGAGCGCGTACTTCGCCTTCACGTCTACGAATTCTATGTCGTTGTCAACATCGCTCGGTATGCCCCAGCCGCTCCTTCCCAGCTTGCTTACGTCTATCTCCTGCTCCTCCTTTCCGAAGTAGTCCCTCACCTTCATGTTTCCTATCAGCACGCCCTTCCTGTTGGCGTTGAGGTGCAGTTCTTCCCTCCTGATTCCCAGCGCCACCTCGAGGTCCTCTATCAGCGGATTGGATTCGCTCTGCTCGTTGAATATATTCTCGTCAACGTCCTCTCCAAGCGAGTATTTGAGCTGGTAAAAAAGGCCCCTGATTGTAGTGTGCAGGTTCTCCTTCACGAATTTGTGGCACTTCCCCGCAACCGCCATGGTCTGCATGAACCTCTTGGTCTGCGCCACGTTTATGAAGCTGCGCTCCTCCTTCGCGTTTCCCAACTTCAAAAACCCTCCCTTCTCATCATAGTGCACGTTCGACCTTGTGCGCGAAGTTGTGTTGAATGACGGGTTCTTGCCCTTCTCAACCTGCGCGACTATATCCTTGCCAAAATCCTCAAGCATTGCACCGACGTCAACGTTCTCCTTCTTCATAAGCGACACCCGCGTTTAGCATAACGATTGCGTAGTATAAATACAAAAGCTTTGGTCCGGCCGCTCGGACTTATACCCTTCTGAGTTTCCTTACGATCCCGTCCCTCTTGGCCCCCGGTCGCAGGGCATACCTTATCACTTCTGCCAGGCTCCTCACGGGTATCACCTTTACCTTCTTCAGCCTTACCTTGTCTATTATGACGTCGTGCTCGTTGCTCTTCGGTATCATGACGGTTTTGACCCCCGCTTCTATCGCCGCCTCTACTTTCTGCGTTATGCCTCCTACGGGCAGCACCTCACCTCTTACCGACATGGATCCTGTCATGGCTACGGACTGATCCACGGGCACGCCCTCCATGGCGGATATGACGCTTACTGCAACGCTCACGCTCGCGCTGTCCCCCTCTACTCCTTCGTAGGTCTGTAGGAACTGCACGTGAATGTCGTAGTTTGCAACGTCCTTCTCCATGTGCTTCTTTATCACGGCGCTTACGTTCTTCACGGCCTCGCTGGCTATCTTGCCGAGCTTGCCCGTAGGTATAAACTTGCCCTCCGCCCTCGAGCTCGCCGGGGTTACCTCGGCGACTATCGGCATGACTATCCCTGATGAGAGCGTTGGAGACGATCCGAGCACAGCAAGCCCGTTGACCTTGCCTATCTTGTAACCGCGCGTGGTGAAAACCTGGTAGTCCTTCCTGTAGTCAAGTTCCTGCGTAACGATCTGTGATTCTATAGGCCTGGCAAGGTTCAGTGCGCCAAAGACCTCATCCTTTGTAACGACGTCCTTCTTTCTCTCTATCGCTATATCTCCTGCCGCCCTTACTAGGCCGCCAAGGTCCCTCAGAATCATAGTCAGCCTGTTCTTCCTGCCAGACCTTCTCTTCGCCTCCTCTATTATCATGTTCGCGGCCCCCACGTCGAAGTGCGGTATCCTGCCGTCCTTCTTTACCTCCTGCGCTATGAACCTTATTATCTCCTCACGGTTCTTTTCGGTATCTGCTATCGAAGACTCCATATATACCTCGTATCCGTATCCCCTTATTCTGGACCTGAGCGCTGGGTGCATGTGCTGCATGTCCTGCAGGTTTCCCGCCGCTACCAAAAGGAAGTCGCAGGGGGCTGGCTCGGTTTTTACCAGAGCTCCAGAGCTCATCTCGCTCTGCCCTGTTATTGCGTACTTCTTTTCCTGCATCGCGGTAAGAAGCTCTTGCTGCGAACGAGGATCCAGGCTTGAAACTTCGTCTATGTAAAGCACACCCTTGTTTGCTTTCTGTATGGCACCGCTTTCTACCCTGAGGTGTGCGGGAGTTCCGAGCCCACCAGACTGAAGCGGATCGTGCCTTACGTCACCAAAAAGGGCGCCGGCCTTGTTTCCCGTCGCGTCTACGAACGGAGCGTGAATCAGGCCAGTGTTGTCTACTATAAGCTTCGGTTCGTTTATATCAGTCATTCCCGGAATACCAACCCTGCGCGTGAGCCCGCTCATGAAAACCGCCATAGCGCCGAATATGAATATACCAAGGATCAGAGCCGCAAGCACGATTATCTCATATCCCTTTATCAGGCCGCTCAGCGAAAGCCCGAACAGCAGTATAACCAGCACCATCACTATCGGTGACACTATCGAGCTACCCTTGGATAGCGTCATCCTGTTCTTCATCCTCTCCTTCTGCAGTATTATCCTGCCCTGTCCGTCGCCGTTCGGCGCCTTGTCTATCCCGTCAGGATACGTCTTAACGGTTTTGATGATAGGAGTGTTCTCATCGTTCACGTTCTTGTAAGCCAGTACGTCCTCGAGGTCTGTATTCGGCAGAAGCTCTGCCATAGCCTGCGCCAGCATAGTCTTGCCTGTTCCAGGCTCTCCGATAAGGAGCACGTTCCTCCTCTGTTTCGCTGCCTTCTTTATTATCTCGACCGCGCTCTGCTGGCCGATTACCTGGTCTATGAGCTTGTCGGAGACCTTTATATCAGCGGTTGTCTTGAACTTCATCATCACGTTACCTGAACAATATTTACACGTAATTTAGGTACGAATAACTTTAAATTCGTAGCGGGAAAGACGCGAAGTATAGATGCAGCATCAGAAGCCGCGCCTCTTTTTCATAATGTAGTGGGTCGCGAAGATAATTATTATAGCGACGATTATAAGGAAGATTACCGCATGCTCAACGTCCCTGGTGTACTACTTACTCACCCACGATACTATTGGTACGAAGACTGCGGGTTTAACATCTCCCAAAACTACTGGTAAGTATACTGTGCTAATACAGCCTATTACAGAATGAATTTTATTTTCGTGTTTCCGCTCGCAGTGAAGCTCGAAGAACTTAGGATCCTGCCGCTCGCATTCTCAAGACATGCATCATAAACTCTACTATTCACAAGCCTTGCGGCAGCAACTCCGCCGTGTAACGACGCTACATCAAATCGCACTACAGGTTCCAACAGGTAGTAGATGCCAATCGAAAGTCCCTTCAGCTTCATCTCCCTGCTATCGGGCTCTGCCCGGATCTCTATACGCAGCTTTGCGTCTATTAAAGCAGGGCGTTCAATGCTATTTATTTTCATATACTCTTCAGTAAGGGGCGTGTCCTCTGCATCATATTTCATTTCGGGATGCGGGCCGTAATCTGCGGTTCGCAGGAATACGCTGTCGCACGCCACCTTCTCTCTTCCTTTCTTTACCAGGTATCCGAACGCGCCGGTCCTGGAGTCAAGGTGCTTAAGCTTCCTGGCCACAGTTTCATTGTCCGCGTAAGTGAACATCAGGTCCCCTGCGGCCGCGTCGGCTGCGTCCGGAGACTGCTTGAGGTAGAGCTTGAGCTGGCACAGCCTCCTTATCCTGTCATCTATGTCATCAGCGTTGTGGGTCAGCAGTACGAGCCCCACGCCCTTTTTCCTGAAATCCTGTATCCTGTATGTCAGGTCTTCCACGGCAGCGCTTCCCCTCTGCCCCAGTATCGTCTGAGACTCCTCGAGGCAAACTAGAAGCCTGAGGTCGTCATCGCCGTTCGTATCGTAAGCGTTTGCAAGCGTGTAAGCCTGATTGAGCAGTAGGGCGTATATGCTCGGTTTTATCTTGTTGCTTACTCCAGATATGTTGAACACCACGCCACTTTCCGCAACGTCCTCAATCCTTATCCCCTTCCGCGACGAATATTCAGGCCTCCTTATTATGCTCCTGAGGTTCTCCAGGGCAGACCTTATATTCTCCCCGTGCTTCGTGTACTTCACGCCAACGTTCGTTCTCTTAGCGTGCAGCCTTATTACCGCTTCCTCTATCTCTTTGTAAACGAGGACGGGATCGGGTTCGCGTTCGTCTCCATGGTAGACGTTCTTGAAGGCGTTCAGCAGGCACTTCTCCATCGGGTTCCTGTACGGGCCTGCGTCAGAAGAAGAGGATATGAGCATCGCGAGATCCTCGTAGAACACTGATGCATCGACGCCTTCTGCGCACCTGAAGAAGTTGATCGGGACCCCGTCCTGGTAGATCTTTACGAGATGCATCCCATGATCCAACGCAAAGCCGTCCCATTCATCGGTCGGTGCGAGCACTACCACTCTCGTCCCCTTCTTCTCAGACAGCACGGAATCTATAACACTCATCGCCTCCATAGTCTTGCCGGAACCGGGAAGACCAGTGAGCACGAAGCCGAGGTTCAGGAGCGATGGATCAACGCGTACCTCCTCTCCTGTATCATGAACTCCGTCTTCAAGGAACGTGCCTATCTTTATTGCACCACCGCCTTCCGCCTGTGCGGTCTTCAATGAATACGCCAACCCCCTTACTCCGTAGAAGTTCACAAAATTCTTGGCGCTCCCTATACCAACGGGCAACGACCTCGGCATCTTTTCGAATGGCCAGTCGCGAAGCCTCGTTGAAAGTGCTACGCTGTCCATGACGAAAAGCTTCTCCCTCGTGTACTCCTCCAGCGCTTCCGGTCCAATTATTACCGCGTATATCTCGTATACGTGCATGCCGCTGAGCACAGCCAGGTTCAACGATTCCAGTATCTCGGCTAGCAGCATCCTCTCTTCCGAGCCGCTGAACGTGTCGCGCTGCTGCGAGTTGCTCATCCTGCTCATCACAGAGCCGTTGAGCACAGAGAGCGTCTCCCTCACTACCTTCTTCTCCAGCAATCCCTCGACCAGCTTCTTACTCTTCCCTATCTCATCTATGCCGAGCGGCCTGAACACAAAACCCAAGAAACCGCTTCCCAATCGCAGCGAGAAAACGTCGCTGAATGTGGTAGGATGCATGGTCTCTGCTTCCCTGAATACTGAGAGAAGGAGTATCCGTTCAACCTTATCACCATAGCCTTTAGCATCGGACAGCTCCATTCCCGGGACTACCAGCCCAAGCCTCGCAGCGCCGTCAGAACGTTCATCGACCGCGAGGATCGTGGTCCTGAGCGCGAAGTCGTAACCTATCATAAAAGCGTTCTTCCCGAATAGCTCCATCATCGCTTCCCTGTCAAATTCCTGGTCGGGCAGCCGCGTAACCTCAAAGAATTTCAACACCATAGCAAGACCTATATTATAAGAGAGAACGACAACAACGCAAGCATGAGAGAGACAAGCATGAGTACCCTGCCGTCCCTGTGCATCTCCACGCCATTTTTGAGTATGAGAACCGCCAGGGCCGATATAGCGGCAACGTATGGCACAACAACGTATCCGAGTCCGACGTGTGTTATTTCGCCTACAATATAGAAAATGAATATCAAGGCTCCGGCTCCGGATACTACGGCGAGCGCATTTTCGTAGTGATTTGTTTTGCCGATAGCCGCGAATAAGTTATCAAACATTCAGGACACCAGCATGAATATAGATACGGCAAGGAGCAGGGAAGCGCCGAGTGTCATCTTCAAGCTGCTCGCGTGCCGATCCGCTTCTCTTTTCATACCCTCAATTATTAATTTCAGGACGCACGCGCTGAACATCAGCATGCTAGCAACAAGGCCAACGAGCGCCACGTCCTTTATTACCTGGAGCATGCAATCAACTTCAAATTTTCATTCGTTACCATAAAGAGTGCAGCCGCGCTCCTCATGCCGTAATCGGTCAAGGTGTAGCACAGCTTCGATGCGGAGTTACTGCTAGGAATAAAAATTTCGTAACCCACTTTCGATACCGCGCGTTCTGAAATATTTTTGAGCCTGAGGCTTCCATAGTACAGAATAACGTTTTTGGCGCGGACTGTTAGACCTTCAATATCAAGCGCGCTCGCGTCCTTTACTGCGGTTTCGTAGCCGTACCTCATTATGTAGCCTTTTGGATCCTTCAGGCTACAGATAACCATTTCGCCGTGGTCTACCAACATGCCACTATTCTGCTGTTCTATCAAACGCGAAAGTTCCTCGTCCAAGCCCAGGCTTGGGTCTCCATCCAGCTCCTTGACGATTGCCTCCCTCAATTCTTGTACATTTACGGCTAATCCGCTCACCGCAAGGAGCCTGTCGAGCTCATTGCTGGCAGAATCACGCAGATCATGCAAACGCTTTGCGGTTAAGTGAGTGATTCCACGAGGCTGGTCATCGTATTCCAGAACGACGTGCCTAGTCAATCCCTCTGAAAGCGACCTGAAGAATACGAGTATCGTGATGCCAAACGGTATGTACAGCAACGTCCCGAATCCGTAGAGTAGCCCGCCAGCCCCTCCGAAAATTGCTCCAGACTCGGTAAGAAGCAGGATGGCGAGTGCAACCATAGTCAATCGTTGATCGGCCATTACCAGCGCACCCCAAGTTCATTGTTCAGTTGTAAGATTCCGTTACCAACGGCATCCACGAACGCCCTGTTTTCCGCAAAGCCGTTCTTGTGCAACCATTCGAGTACCTCGCCGAGAACCATTTTGTACCGTGCAACGCTCTCCCTCAATGGCGAAACCTCTGCACGCAGTTTAATCAGATCGTGCGATAGGCTCTGGTTTATCCCTGACAGGGCGTTTATTCTTTCGATTAGAGAGTCAGTTTGTACTATTCCTATGGGCGCGCCATCTGCATGAGCCAGCACGTCAACTACATACCTGTAGATGGACGAGAAATCTATTTCGTATACGCCATCTACAAAAGCAAGGAGCGAAATGAACTTTGCAAGTTCTGTAGAACGTCTCACACCATCGGGTACAGGGTTGAACGTGTATACTATCTCATACTTCTCAAATATGATAAGGGCAGGACCGTTCTTGTCACCTTCGTGCTGTAGAACGGCGTACGTCAGCCTGGTTCCCTTTGACATCTCCACAAGTGCGGGCAGATCTCCAAGCACAGATTCAAGCATCCCAAGGCTGGATTTCAGCCTTGCGTTAGCGCGAAAGGAGCTCCGCACGTTCCTATCGACATCGCCACTATCAGCGTTCCGCCTTCCTTTCATCCAAAGCACGCGTACTCTTACATCTTACTTAGATACTTTACGCCATATAACTTTACTAAAGTAAATATCTAAATACTTATGTATATTGTGTAGTAACGTCGGCTCAGGATCAGAAAGCCCAACCACGGGCACTCAGCTTTTCAGTTTCGCACCGCACGCGCTGCAGAACTTGGCGGAAGCGTCGTTTCGAGCGCCGCAACTCTGACAGTATATGTAGGCCCCTCCGGATCCTCCAGACGGGCTGGCCTGGGTATCTCCATCCGTACCCTCTATTCTGCTCAGAACGCTGTTTATGTAGTCGGCCATCTCCTTGGCTTCCTCCTTTCTGAGGCCGTCTATCTCACCCTCCTCCCTCCCATTCTTTAGAAGTCCCTTGTCCCTGTCGTATCCCTGCACCCTTACGAACACTGACGCGTTTATTATGCCGCTCTCGTACCTCACGCTGGTTATCTGCCTGTAGTATACGCTTTCGTAATCCTTCCTTATACCGAGGTTGGCCCTGTTTACTATTATTATCCGGTCGTTAGTGCATACTACTGTTGTGGGTGTGGTTATGGACCCTCCGGGCCCTACCCTGCGCTGGGTAGCCGTGAACTTTACGGTCTCGTTGGGCATAAGTATGTCGTTGACGAGAGCAGCCTCCTCCTCTTTTACCGGCACTCTATCACCTTAATTTTATTAATTTTAGCAACTAAAAGTCTAAATATACTCACGTGTTAATAGTAGCACGCTCTGATCGTCTAGCCCGGCCAAGGACGCGAGCCTCTCACGCTCGAAACCTGGGTTCAAATCCCAGTCAGAGCAAACGCTTTAAAGTCTAGATATACGTGTAAGTACAAAGCGTGCCGATCTTAAATCATATATATTTTGTTTACGTTTTGCTGTCCGGTAGGTGCATAAGGGGCAGGCTAGTGTCGAAGACTGCGCCTCATTTTCCACCTTATTTTTCAGGTTCCAGTAGTCCTTCCGACGTTTCGGGGTTCTTCGTATACCCAGACCTCACCATCTCGTTGAGCACCTCTATGAGGTAACTCGCGTTCTTGGTTATGTCCCCTTCCGTTATTATCCCTATCAGTCTTTTGCCTTCGTCAACCACGCACAGGCTCTTTATCTTGTTTTCTGCCATGTGCCTCGCGGCTTCCTCAAGGGTTTTCTCCCTCGTTATGGTGTGCACGGGCTTCGTCATCACGTGTTTTGCCTTAGAGAATAGGAAAGCCTTTCTGCTCACCGCTACCCTCTTCGCTATGTCGCCTGCCGTTATTATACCGATGGGCATGCGCGATTCATCAGCTATCACGACTCCGCTCACGTCGTGCTTCCTCATCTTATTGGCTATGCTCCTTATGTTGTCGTTTTCGCTGGCCGTGATGACGGGGAACGACATAATCTCCCCTACCGTCAGAGACCTCGTGTTCGAGTACATCCCACCCACAATCATTAACTTCTCAAAACATATTCTTAAACGTTCATTAATGGGGCGTTTATCCGCATATAAAATTTTTATTTCAATACCTTGCGGAGCATTTTGATGATAATGAGCCGCAGCGTATATAAATGAATAAAAGAGGAGATTGTATCAGAGAAGGATTATGTACTGATCATGAATTATTTTCCCTCATCCCTTACTCTGTTTTCGTACTTCTCTGACCTGTCCCAGAGCTTGCTGAACCTCGCGTACGCGTCCGAGTGGTTGACCCCGACTATGTGCTCGCTCTTCTTGTTTATTATGTTCAGGGGCGGTATCTTGTAAGCCAGCGTGTTATCCATTATCAGCCTCTCGTGCTGTGCGAGCGCGTCGTCATCGCTGAGCAGTCTCAGCTCCAGTTCTACTCCCTTGTTCTTCAGCTCGTCCTTCAGGTCGTAGTACGCCCTGTCGAATTCCCTGCCGAGCCTTTCTCCCTTGGACAGCACGTATATTTTGCTGTACCTGCTCTCGCTTCCATTCACCAGCCTTGCTAGGTTCTCCGCTCCTCTTACGTCGAAGTGCATGTCCAGCACCCTGATCTCCCCTGAGAGCCTCTTCATCAGCTTGTTGGTTAGGATCAGAAAATTGGTATACGGCGTATCGGGGTTTATCTCAATGGGATACGCCCTTCTCGATTCGGACTTTTTGGGTGCATAAACATAAGGATACAGGGCAGCAGCTATGCCCAAAACCGCAGACGCGTAAGCGATGTAATCATCTATCACCGATATTCCTAGATTGAAACTAAATTCAGTTACCGCGGTGAGAAACAGGAACGCTACCGAGGATAGCCCCATCACCGCGCTGTCCCTCTTCGTGAACTGCCTGCTTACGAACAGGCTTACTCCCATCGCGAACATTATGATCGCGAACGGCAGCATCGTGTAGACCAGGTAAAGCCCGACAGAAAGCGCTCCGGACGCGGAGATGAGATTAAGCAGCGGAGATGACGAGACGGTTATGTTGTACGCCTTGACGCTAGCAAGGACCCCGTAGGCCTCCCCTAGGTAGTAGGAGAGCCGCTGCAGGTAATAAAACACGCTCAGGAGCGCGCCGAATCCGGCGGCTACCGCCAGCACCGCGTTCAACCTTTTCGATTCGTTAACGTCCATGGCCCTCAATCCCTATTATCAGGCAAAACCTAAAGCTGTTTGCAACATTCGCACAATGATTCTTACACCGCTGTATTATTCTTGCTTCTGTCCAAAGAGCGCAGGTTCGAATCCCTCCACGACCGTCTTTGCAGTATCCTTGTAATTCCTCCTCAGCATGGCAAAAAGCTCCCCATCTACATACGCGTCTCCTTCGGCAGCGTACTCCTTCATGACTCCCTCGCTTTCAAAACCCAGTCCAAGCAGGAGCTTCTTCGAAGCATCGTTGAAAGCGAATACGATCGCCTCTATTCTGTTCAACGAAAGGGACTCAAAACCGAAGCGGAGCAGGAGACGCACGGCGTCCCTGCCGTACCCGTTGCGCCAGTATCTCTTACCTATCCAATACCCTATCTCGCACCTTTTATTCTCGTGGTCCAGCCTGTTTATCCCGAGCACTCCTACGAGCGTGCCATCGCCCAGGCGTATCCCGAAGTGCGCCTCCTTGCCCTGCGCAAACATTATGGTAGCGTACTCTATGAATGCCAGAGCATCGCTCCTGCTGTAGGGGTGCGGAAAGTGGCTCATACCTACGCCGCGTGCGACATCCTGGTCGTTGGCGTTCTCGGCTATGGAGTCGGCATCGCCTATGGTGAGCGATTCAAGGTAAACATCGAAATCGGAATACACCTTTACCATATCCTCATCAAAGTCATACAATCCTTGATACGCGGGAGAGCTTGTGGCCCTTCGCCCTCAGCTCTATCTCGTAGAACAGGCCGAACGACAGGCTGTGCACATCGAAAGCAGCGGAGCGCAGCCTCTCTCCGAGCATGGAAAGGAGTTTTGCTGCATCATCAGGCTTTGCCAGGTCTCCGAAGAGGTGTGCGAAGGGGTTGAGCACTACGGTTTTGACTCCCAGTTGGGCTGAAAGCGCGCTTATCTGCTCGTAGCTCTTCTCGACCACTTCAGATTCCCTTCCCGAGTCCTGCTTCTCAAAGCTTACGAATACGACCAGTGCATTATTTACGTCAACCGCTTTGCTGGGCTCCACGACCTCTGACCTTCCATTCTCGCGCGGCACGGCCCTGAAGTAATCGACGTGCCACATCATGAACCTTGCCATAAAAATACAACTAGCTTAATAAAATTGGACAGTAAGGTTATTTTTTGTTTGCCTGGCTGCCTGATTCCATACGTAGTGCGCGGTCAAACAGGTAAAGCCCCCTAATATTGCCGCTCCACGTGTGCGTGCCCATAGTCTGCTCCAGCACCGCATTGCAGAACTCTCTATCGTTTAAAATCTTGCGGGCCGTCTCGTCCAGATCACTGTCTTCCATGTTCCGTGCGCCTCTTATATACTCAACGGCGCGGATCAACGCATCATCGTTCTTGGTCTGAGTTTCCTTGCTTATCAACGAATCACTACGCACAATGAATACATCAAACAGATATTTATTATTACTGATATGCCGCAATCACAGCTTGTTTCTGTAAAGGCGCAGCAACTACTCCAGCCATCAACTTATAGAAACGAGATACAGTAATGCGTAACTCTTAACCCTATTTTAATTTGCTCCCACTGGGATTCGAACCCAGGTTTTAGGGTTGAAAGCCCCATGTCCTTGGCCGGGCTAGACGATGGGAGCACTTAATAGGTAAGGTAGAATAAGCAAGCTAAACATTAATTATCTTATCTATGCGTGCCTCTGTGCTCTCCGGGTCTTCTTCCGAGTCTATCACGTAATAGCGCGAGTATCCTTTCTTCATCCTTATATATTCATCTCTGACTCTTCCGAGGAACTTCACGGTCTCGAAAATGTCCCTGCTGGCTCCCGCCTTTCCCCTCAGGCCGTACCTGGCTTCCGACTCTGCGAACTTCAGCGCGCGCTCGGTTATGCGCTTCATCGCGGTTTCGGGTTTCACGTCCAGCACGAAAGTGAAGTCTGGAACCGGGAAAAGCTTGTTGAGCTCTATGAGCCACTTCCTGTCCAGTCCCGAAGCTGCGCCATAGGCGATCGTGGAGAACATGTACCTGTCCGTTATTACGTCAATCCCGTTGTCCAGCGCGGGCCTGATCGTGTACAGAAGATGATACGCCCTGTCTGCCGTGAAGAAGAGCTGCAGCGTCTGGTTGTCCATCTCCCTGTCCTTTTTTATCGCTGTCTCGAGCATGCCCCCTATCGGTCCGTTGCTCGGCTCGTAGGTAAGAATCACCTTCCTTCTCTTCGCCTTCAGCCTTGCGTAAAGGAGCTTTGCCTGCATCGACTTTCCGGATCCGTCTATTCCTTCGAAAGCCACTAACATAAATCACACCCCCGCATAAATTCTCCAGCAAACTTTTATAATCCTGCGCACAAAGATAATCGATTTGTGGGGAGGAACATGCTGCTATCCGATTTCGATATAAGGAATATGATAAACGGGAAGAGGCTCGTGATAAGGCCGCTCGCAAAAGACACGATAAGGCAGAACGGTGTCGACCTGCGCCTCAGCAACGAGATCGCGCGCCACAACGAGTTAGATGACAGCTTCGTGCTGGATCCGTCAAAGAAGGAGCACGTAGGAAAGGCGTATTCAGTAGAGAAGAAACCGCGCAGCATGATCCTGATGCCCGGGGAGCAGGTGCTCCTTTCAACTACCGAGTACCTAGGAATCCCGAAGGACGTCGCAGGCTTCGTAGAGCTGAGGAGCACGTGGGCCAGGCACGGCCTTTCCATGCCGCCCACGATAATAGATGCCGGCTTCAGGGGCACGGTTACGCTTGAAGTCGTCAACAACGCGCCGTACAGGATACTCCTGAAGCCCAATCTGCGTTTCGCTCATGTAGTTTTCATAAAGACAAACAACGAGGTATCAAACGGGTACAGGGGGTTCTACAACGAGCAGAACGGGATAAAGGTGCCTAAGGTACTCAAATAGAAACAGAAATAACGATTAAGAGAAAGAAAATAGAAATAAGAAAAAAGAAGTCTATTATCTCATAGCGAGGTCTGACACTTCAGCGCTTGCGGCGCTCTCCTGCGCTTTCATCGCCTGGCCGCTTGTTGATACGAGCACCACGTCCCCTATGTTCTTTATGTTCTTGAAGAGCACGCTCTTTAGCTGCAGCGTCTTCTTTACCTCGTCCCTGCCGGCGTTCTTCCACTCTTCCATAAGAAGCCTGCTGACTCCGCCCTGTTCGAGGTCGACTATCGCATCCCTTACCTCTCCAAGATACTGCCCCGCATCATTGTATATGTCCATGTTGTATAGTTCAAGAATCTTCAACCGATCACCTACATTTCTTCTGCATTACACCTTTATATATTTTGCGCAAAGCCTTCGATAACACCCTTATACATAATAATTGTGGAAGTCCAGGTCGTACAACGATGCTACGGCCTTACAACCGTGCCTACTACGCTTCTTCCGAGCAAAACGTCGCGCAGCCTTCCGGGCACCATGCCGTTTATTATGTATCCCTCGGCTCCGCTGTTCTTCACCATCCTGTGCATGCTCAAAAGCTTGGTCTTCATGCCGCCCGTCACGTCTACCCTGTTCGAGTTGGTGCCAGTTCCAGCCACTATCGCGTCTATGTTTGACGAATCTACGCGTTCTATAAGGGTCGCCGAAGGGTCGGTTATGGGGTTCTTGTCGAAAACCCCGTTAACATCGGTGGCGATTATAAACTTGTCTACCTTGATCGAGCCGGAAATGGCCTCCATGACCTTTTCTGTAGATGCTATGCACACGCCCTTTTTCCTGTCTATGACAACATCACCGTAGACCACGGGTATGAAACCGCTCTCGAGCGCGCTCTTTATGTGATCGCTCATGCCGCCAACCACCTCGCCATTTTCCGCTACGAGGAACGAAGCCGGCGCGAACTGGAAGAGGCTCATTCCCATATCGAGGCCCTCGGCTATGAGTATCCTGTTCAGGTCCTGCGCCACGTGTTGCGTTATAGCCGCGCCTTTCCTGCTGTCCTTGTTCACCAGGCCTTCGTTGACCCTGTATTCTTTTGCCGGAACGTGCGCAAACGAACCAGATCCGTGGCCTATTATGATATCGAAATCACCGCTTGTCCTTGCTTCCTCTATCTCTCGGAGCACCCTCCGTATCTCGTTTTTGAGCGCAGAGCTGCGTCCAGTTACATCGGTTATTATGCTCCCTCCCAGTTTCAGCATATACAGTTTCTTTCCCATTGTATCATCATACTCTCAATCATATCTGCAAAGGTTTCAAAGAATCGTCTATAAGGCTATCCTTTCTACCTATAAGCTTCGGACTGTTGCCTATGCGCGAAGCAAGCACGCGCGCTCCCTCTCCGAGTGCGTCTCCCACCACGTCTTCAACTTCCCTCTCGTACTTTGGCGTGGTTATTACGTGCGCGTTTGGCCCCGCATCAAAAGTGTATGCAGCTACGCTCTTGCCGTAGCGCGAGTTCATTTCGTGTACCGCGTCCACAACTCTCCAACTTTTCTCGTTCATGTACTTTATCGGAGGCCAGCTGTCTAGCATGGTCGCGTGCATGTTGTTGCTGTCAGCCATAGTTATCTCAGCCAGCCTTTCAAAGTCTTTCTCCTCTATAGCCCTTATTGCACTCTCGGCGTTCCTCTCGGCCAGCTCCAATCTGCTTCTGTACAGGGTGCTGGTCCTCGGGGTAATTAGGTGGCCCGCGCTGCTGGACACCTTCTTTCTTGAAGCGCTCACTATACCAATAACGTCTATAAGTTTCCAGTGGGATGGGGGAGCGATCTGTTCAGCGTAAGAATCTTCGCCTCCGGGCGAGGTTCCTCTCTTCCATCTCACGAAACCTCCGAAGATGCTGCGGCACGCGCTGCCGCTTATCCTGCGCGCCAATACCGAAAGGCTTGTGTCGTCAAGGTGCAGCGACAGGGCCTCGTTCAGCGCAAAAACCAGTGCAGCGCCCCCAGACGCGCTGGAGGCCAACCCGCTACCAGCTGGAAAGTTGTTCCTGGACACCACGAGCACGCCATCCTCGCTATTGCCCATGGACTTCATATCCCTTACTACTCCTAGGATTAGCCTCACCTTCTCATCACTGCGCGTGCTGTCCTGCAGCTTTCCGTCCACATATATGGCGTCCCTTTTAATTCTGGGATCAAGCGCTACGCTCGTAACTGTCTTTACCGTGTCCTGGTGCAGCGTCACGCTCACCGATGAATTGTAGGGAAGGTTGAGGTCCGAATCGTCCCTCCTGCCCCAGTACTTGACAAGCGCTATATTGGGTGCGGCTGCTGCCGTGTAAATCCCGCTCATGAAAACTCGCTATTATTAATGCGGGCGAGTTCACTTAAAACTGAAGCTGTGGTTCGTTAGATGACGTTTGCTTCGTCGCTATAATACCCTCTACGCATCCGATTCCTCCTTACGGCCCTACCGAAAGGTTTAAATATCTTTTTATCTACTACTATCTTACTTCTTTTACAAAATATTTAAAAAGCTTTCTGAGAGTTTCCGCTGTACGGTAACGCTCAATCTAAAGGTAAAAAGTGAATTGCATGGCAAAAAAGATGCAAAAATCGCACAAAAAGCAGAAGGCGGTCCCGAAGCCGAAGGCCAAAAAGCCCGCGCAGCAGGCGCCGCATCAGAGGATAGAGGTATCTGGCAGGAAGATAAACATAAACGTTGACGAGCCTACTCATTCCGTATCCAACGTAAAGGATCAGTCTGGCGATACTGCGCAGTATCCATCAGGGAACGGCACCGCGCAGGTGGTGCAGCATCGCGAGGCGACGCAGTCGCAACAGCTGAGGTGCCCTAGCTGCGGCAGCACAGACATAATAGTTGACCACGAGAGGGGAGAGCGCGTTTGCAACAACTGCGGACTTATAATAGAGGAGAACATAGCTGACCTGGGGCCGGAATGGAGGGCTTTCGACGCTGAGCAGAAGGCCAGCAGGGCCAGGACTGGGGCGCCCATGAAGTACGCCAGGGCCAACAAGGGCCTTGTTACAGAAATAGACCTTTACAACAAGGACATAAGGGGCGTCAGAATACCGTCAAAGAGGCAGGCGCAGCTCTACAGGATGAAGAAATGGCACAAGCGTTCGAGCATAGCCAATTCAAACGAGAGGAACTACCTGATAGCGTTCCCAGAGCTTATAAGAGTGGCTAGCTACCTGAATCTTCCTGACAACATAAGGGAGAACGCCGCGCTTCTTTACAGGAAATGCGTAAAGAGCAACCTGATAAGGGGCAGGCCGATAGAGACGGTTGTCCAGGCAGTAATATACGCCGCGTGCAGGAAAGCCGGCATGCCGAGGACCCTGGACGAGATCGCAACTATATCCGGGCTGCCAAAGAAGGAGATAGGCAGGGCTTACAGGGCGATATCACATGAGCTGGGCCTGAAGATACCACTCACCGATCCCATAAGCTACGTCCCTAGATACGTCAACGCGCTCAAACTGAGCGGCGAGGCGCAGGAGAAATCCGTACAGCTTCTTAAGGATGCTATGAGGAAGGGTCTCGTATCAGGCAGGAGCCCGACAGGAGTGAGCGCGGCAGCGGTTTACATAGCCGGTGCGCTCGCCGGGGAGCGCAGGACGCAGAAGGAAGTGGCAGAGGTGGCAGGAGTCACCGAAGTCACAATAAGGAACAGGTACAGGGAGCTCAAGGAACAGCTGAACATAGATGTGAACCTCTGACCCCGGTTCCTTTTTTTCTTTTATTGTTGTTTCTTTTTTACTTTTTTTAACCAGTTGTGTCGCTGCTTTTTTGCAGTGCTGGACGTTTTCTGTTTGGTTAGACAGTTGGCGTAATTGTAAAACTTGTAGAAAAAGTATAAATTGTAGTAAGCCCCATTTAAAAATTGATTCTGACCATCGGGGAGTGAAGTTTGGGCGATTGGGTATTGGACCGCGTGGTCATGACTCTGACAAAGATAAAGCAAGAAGGGCCTTGGGTAGGTCTGAATGGTGGGTACATGGAAGTGGAAACGAGAATGGAAAACGGTATTGTAGGGCAGGTAGGTGAGGAGAAGGTGGAAGCTGTTGACGACCAGCTGATGAATCATAGGTTCGGTGTTGAGGAAGGCGAAGTGTACCACGTGGCCGTCAGGGCAAAGGACGCCAGGGGCGCCGGGATAGGCAAGGTCGGTAATTTCGTGATATTTATAAGGAACGCAAAGACAAGGATAGGCAACATATACAAGGTGAAGGTCACAAAGGTGTACAGGACATTCGCATACGCCGAGCTAGCCGAGGGAGGCAAGCAGTTCATAGGCAACGGCAGCCTGTTGGAGCTGTAGCGCCCTGACCAATATGATAAAGCTTTTAAGTTTTACCCAATCAATATACAACCAATTGTGGGGCTTTATTTTAGCGTTTGTTTCGTTTGTCTCTGGCCCTCGCGACTATATTTAGTAATTTCTTTTGCGACGTTTGGGTGGTGGGCGATAGCCATTCTAAGGCTTTTTCCGAGACTCGTGCTGCAAGTTTATGCTAAGGTGTGAAAATGGATCAGCAAATGTACGAAAAAATAATGAAGGGTACAACCACGATAGGCGTGGTATGTGCCGACGGAGTAGTGATGGGCTGCGATTCCAGGGTTACGATGGACTCGTTCATAGCGAGCACGGTAGGCAAGAAGGTGTACAGAATAGATGACAACCTGGCCATGACCATAGCAGGCGGGGTGGGAGACGCCGAGGAGCTTATAAGGATACTCAAGGCGCAGAACGAGATGTACAAGATGAACGAGGGAAGACCTCTCTCTCCAAAGTCTGCGGCATCTCTCCTGTCAATAATACTTCAGGAAAACAAGATGATGCCTTTCATGGTACAGCTCATAGTGGGAGGCATAGGCGACCAGGGGCCGCAGCTTCACGCTCTGGACGCGTTCGGCGGAGTTACAGAAGAGCCGCAGTTTACGGCTTCGGGCAGCGGATCTATCACGGCTCTGGGCTACCTCGAGGACACGTTCAAGAAAGGTGCGATGACAAAGGACGTCATAAAGGACGTAGCAAAGGCCATATCAATAGCGATGAGGCGCGATACATACACCGGCAACAACATAGTAGTAGCGACCATCACGAAGGAAGGCTACAAGGAGTACACGGGCAAGGACCTGGAAAAGTTCCTCACCCCTGTCAAGAATTGAGCCGTTGAATTTTGTTTTTTTATTTCACAATTTTTAAGAAGTACAACCTCCAACACAATTCGTGCCACAGAAGGGCGCACAAAACAACTAGATTCTATTCGAGTGGTTCGGTGAAAGAAAAGGAAGAAGAAAGCAATCCGAGACAGGCAGAAATCTTCGAGAAGATCAAAGAGATGCTTCCCAGCGAAGCTGGATTCGTCAAGGCGGAGTTCGAAGGCCCAGACATAGTCATAGTGCTGAAGAACGTAAGGGAGATCTTCGCCAACGAGGCGCTTGTCAAGAACATAGCCGCATCTGTAAAGAAGAAACTGATAATAAGGAGCGACCCCTCATCGCTCATGCCGCCAGAGAAGGCCCTGGAGATAATAAAGGGGATAGTTCCGAAAGAGGCTACGGTCAAGGAACCTATAAAATTCGTCCCTGAATTCGGCGACGTATACATAGAAGCCCTAAAGCCCGGTCTGGTTATAGGCAAGGGCGGCCAGCTGCTGAAGGGTATAATGAGCGAGACCGGTTGGTCCCCTCACGTCCTGAGGACGCCTACGATGAACAGCGATACGCTGACCGGGGTAAGGCAACTGATGTTCAACGAGATGGAGTTCAGGAAGAAGTTCCTAGCGCAAGTAGGCAAGGACATAAACAGGCCTATCATCAATACGGAGTGGCTGAAAGCTACCGCGATGGGGGGCTACAGGGAGGTCGGAAGGAGCAGCCTGCTTCTTGAAACTCCAAACTCCAAGGTAATAATAGACTGTGGGATAAGCCCCGAGCCTGGAATAAAGGGCGTCGAGGCCAACTCGAGCAGCAACAACGGAAACGGGAATGGAAACGGCAGCCAGGTGAACAAGGCGTTCCCGTACATCGACAGCGCCATAAGGTCGATAGAGGAAATAAGCGCTATAGTAATTACGCACGCGCACATGGACCATATAGGATTCGTGCCATACCTGTTCAAGTACGGGTACAACGGTCCGGTCTACTGCACTCCGCCCACGAGGGACCTTGCCGCGCTGCTCCTTACCGATTACGTTAAGCTGGTTCAGAGGAGCGGCGGCACGCCTCTGTACGACGAGAAAGACATAAGGAAGATGCTCACGCACACGATAACCAGGGACTACGGGGAGGTAACGAACATAACCGACGAGATAAAGCTGACGTACCACAACGCTGGCCACATACTCGGCAGCGCAACCGTGCACATGCACGTAGGCAACGGCCTGTACAACATAGTGCACACCGGAGACATGAAGTACGGCTACACCAGGCTTTTCGACAGCGCCAGCACGAAGTATCCAAGAGTCGACGCGCTTTTCATAGAGAGCACTTACGGCGGCCAGCACGACATAACTCCGAACAGGTACGATTCCGAAACCGCGCTCATGGACGTTATAAAGAGGACAATTGATGGCGGAGGCAAGGCACTGATCCCTGTATTCTCGGTCGGAAGGGCTCAGGAGATACAGCTCGTTCTTGAGAACTACATGATGAGCGACAGCAAGTACAAGATGGACGTTCCTGTCTTCCTGGACGGCATGGTGCTCGAGGCAAGCGCGATACATACGGCTTATCCGGAGTACCTTAAGGAAAGCCTAAGGAACAGGATACTGAGCAACAGGTCTCCCTTCGAGAGCGAGATATTTGAGATAATAAAAGGCGAGCGCGAGTCCATATCTGAAAAGGGCCCAGCGATAATAATAGCCAGCGGGGGAATGATGAACGGCGGCACGAGCCTTGACTATTTCAGGATGCTCGCAGAGGATCCGAAGAACTCGCTCACGTTTGTAGGATACAACAGCCAAAGCTCTCTGGGGAGAAGGATACAGAACGGGCTCAAGGAAGTGCCGCTCCCGGACGAGGATGGCAGGCTGATGCCGATACAGGTCAACATGTCGATAAACACCGTTGACGGGTTCTCCGGTCACAGTGACAGGCGGCAGCTGATGCAGTTCGTGGAGAATATGAGGCCCAGGCCCAAGACAATATTCACGATGCACGGAGAGGAATCGAAGTGCGAGGACCTCGCGAGAGCCCTCGGCAAAGAAATGCACGCAAAGGCGTCGGCACCGATGAATCTCGATTCAATAAGGCTGAAGTGAGCTGAAAGTAATAAAAGGTTTTGAGTACAATCCTACGCTGGGCTGAAAGGTTAGAGTGGTGGAATGGATCAGCAGATGCAAGTGGGTGATAATAGTGCGGTCGGGAACAACACCACCGACATCAACAACCAGTCCGCAGCCCCTACGCCAAAAATTAGCAAGTATAGACAGCCTAGGCGGATTCTATTAATGATGGCAACCATATTTGTGGTCGTAATAATCTCTTACCTCTCTTATTCACCATTCAACCCTACCGTAAATGTCTTTTACCCTTCTGGCCTCTACAAGAACATATCTAGGGCGTCCAGCAGTCTTAACGCAGTGAAAGACAGCGTTATGGTGTATAGCGGCACTGCGATATTAAGTTCGGCTACCATGACATATAGGGATCCATTCACGGTATCATTTAGCAACTACGGTGGCAATTCCATGTTAAACGTGAACGTGACCGGCCCTGAATCCGGTATCGTGGCCGCGATTT